>JAHCSU010000003.1:0-37500 GCA_023522315.1 Nostoc sp. CCCryo 231-06 | reverse complement strand
GATATGAATTTAGTTGAGTTGGTATGGCATTCAGCTAAAGAATATGTAGCCCACAGGTTATTTAAATCAGTCGATGAACTGAAAAATTTACTCGATAGACTCTTAAATCAAGGAGAATTAATTATTAAATGGGGAAGGAAAATTAAGAATAAGGGTAATATTGCTATTGCAAGTTAAATGTGGAATAGCTTAGTAACTCGAATACATCGCGAGCCATAGCAAAACCCTCTAGGTTTGTGTATATTCAAAAACATTAACTCACCGTTAATAAGTTGTTCCACATTTAACTTGCATGATTAGAGCTGGCAAGATACCCACCCCACAAGGGTTATAAAAATTTTAGATATGCAAACTAGATGTGGTTTAGCTTATTAGACTCTTCATCACATAGAGAGATTTTTTATTTAAATACGCTCTGTCAGTAAACCAACAAGTTCTGCGTTAGCGAAGCGTCTCGTAGAGAAGCTCACCGTTCGCGTAGCGTTCCGAAGGAAAGGTATCGCTTACCGTTATAGAGTTAATGTAAAGTCAAAGATGAATATTCAGGGCAAACGCATCTAAAGGAAAATAATCCTTCCATAGCAGTGGTTTGGGCATTTCATTGTTAAATTTTTCGCTACTCGCTTTTAGGAACGAATTAACATTGGGTCATAAATTTGAATTTCTTGAACCCCGCAATTACGTAAAATAGAGCTAACGTAATCAAGTTCATTGTCTGTGCCACTAAGGATGAGTATGTAATTGCCTTGCTCAATTTGCTCGTTGTAAAAGCGTGCCCACTCATCTGGTATTCCTAGCCTCATAGCGTCAAAGCGCTCACTTAAATTAACGCCTGTTGACCCTTTAAATTGAGAAAAGTCTTTGCAAATTAAGGAAATCTGGTTTATTGGAAAACCTGCGACATAGATATCATTAATTGCCGCTTCCACATTATCTATGTTATTAAAGTCCCTAATAGCATATTTGGTCAAAATCCCACTTTTATTATTAGGAATGGCAGTAGTAGAAGTCGTGTTAGTCAGATAATTTGTAGTTTCCTGTTCACTGGTGAGATGCTCGTAAATGCCAAACTCTTCAATACCCCAACGCAGGAGAATTGCTTGTACTTTAGCAATTTCAAAAGATGTACAATCTACGATTATTAGATAGTGTCCAACCTCTACTCGCTGGTTATATGCTCTAGCTTGCTCTTCCGACATTCCCCAACCAACTAATGCACCAGCAAAAGTCCCAGTAGCTGCACCTATGCTTGCCCCTACAAGGGTTGTAACCAAAGCAGTTGCAGCTGCCCCAGCCAGCATTATTGGCCCAACTCCAGGGATTGCTAAAGTACCAAGACCTACTAATAAACCAGTCAAACCACCTACAGCACCTCCTGAAAGCCCTCCTACTGTTGCGCCTTCGTCGGATTTATCGCCTATTTCATTATCACGAATCTCATGATTGCGGTCTGCATTCTGTACAACTACGGATACTTTCTCCATCGCCAAGCCAGAATCTCTCAACTCATGTAGTGCCTGTTCTGCATCTCGACGATGAGTAAATACGCCTACAGCACGTTGATATTGACTTAAAACCATTATTACTCCTTGGTAGCGCAGGAAAATTAATTACCGACAAATTTAGTATTTCATTACTTATAATATTAAATACGAGTTTATTGAACTGAAAATCATCCTAAGTAATAAAATTCATGACAGACGCTGCAATCAGTAACCCTGTAACCTTTTCCAGCGTTTTTTATCCTGTCTAGGCATACGTGAAATTTCATAAATCAAATAGGATTAGTATATCTTTAGCGCTAAATTATACAATGTAAACCAATTTATGAGAGAGTAAAAGGATGAAAAGCTTATAAATAGGTACTTTTAATCTTTATAGTTTCTTGCGATTCAATTCGGATTGCTATGTTCAGCCATCATTTTGTTTCTGTAATATCTATTTCCTTGCAGAAACGCTGAGAAAAAAGCGATCGCCAGCAATTCTCATTTTGAAATAAATGATGAGTTAACCGCAATTGGGAACCTCAAAATTTAGTACAAAATAACTACAAATGAGTCGGAGTTTCAGCTAAATTAATGAGTTGAATCGATTGGTCATGGCTATATTTTCAAAAATTGTTTATCTTCAGCTTTGAATGATGATGATCTATCAAAAGAATGATAAATCTACAAAAGTTTTCTCGTTTTAATAGAGAATTTTTTCTGTTTTCTTTTCAAAATGAGAATTGCTGACCAAACAGCAAGTAATTATTCTCATAATGACAATTGCTGTATAGTTTGAGGTATGCCAGATAATACTCTCAAGAGTTGCTTTATGATTGCTCTACCTGGTATTGCCATTAAAAACAAGATATATGAAAGTTCTAATTCTCTAGTTTATCGGGGCATTAGAGACGATGGAGTAGGGATCGTCGTAAAAATGCTAAAGCTTGATTATCCCTCACCTGAAGAACTAACTCGTTACAAACAGGAATATAAAATTACCCGTTCCCTCAACCTGGAAGGAGTGGTGAAGGCATACAGCCAGCAGAATTATCAACGCACTCTGGTGATTCTCTTAGAAGATTTTGGGGGAGAGTCCTTAGAGCAATGGATGTACAAGCGCCCAGATATCTTCTGCCCCATGTCTTTATCCACTTTTCTAGGTCTTGCGATCGCTGTTTGCGACATTCTGGGCAGAATTCATGCAGCCAATATCATTCATAAAGATATCAATCCTGGAAACATAGTCCTAAATCTGGATACTGGTGTTGTCAAAATTATTGATTTTGGGATTGCTACTCAATTTAACCGCACGAATCCGACTTTCAAGAGCCACTATGTTTTAGAAGGGACACTCGCCTACCTTTCTCCAGAGCAAACAGGACGAATGAACCGTTTGCTCGATTACCGCACCGATTTATACTCCCTTGGTGTGACGTTCTACGAACTGCTAACCGGACATCTGCCGTTTAAAACAACGGATATGCTGGAACTAGTCCATTGTCATATTGCCAAACAGCCGCCTTCACCTCATCAAATAAATACAAAGATTCCCAAACCAGTTTCAGATATGATTCTGAAACTGATGGCGAAAAATGCAGAAGATCGTTATCAGAGTGCCTGGGGAATCAAAGCGGATTTAGAAATCTGCGTTCAACAATTAGAAGAAATCGGTCAAATCTCTAGCATTCATCTGGCGCTTCAAGACATTTGCGATCAGTTTGAAATTCCCCAAAAACTTTATGGACGGAACAAGGAAGTTGCAATGTTACTGGCAGCTTTTGATCGTGTAGCGTGTCCAGAAAACAATCGCATCGCTGCTTTACCAAACAATTCAGAAACGACTTCACAAAGCGAACAAACGGGCAATCCAAAATTCCAAGTTGAAATGATGCTGGTCTCTGGCTACGCTGGAATTGGCAAATCAACATTAGTGCAGGAAATCTATAAACCAATTACCCAAAAGCGTGGCTATTTTATTTCTGGGAAATTTGATCAATTACAGCGCAATATTCCTTACAGCGCGATCGCAAATGCCCTGCAAAAATTGGTGCAGCAATTGCTCGGTGAACCAGAGGAACAGGTTCAACAGTGGCGATCGCGCCTGTTGATAGCATTGGGAAGCAACGGACAAATCATCATTGATGTGATCCCAGAAGTTGAGTTAATTATTGGTAAGCAGCCACCCGTACCGGAAGTTGGAGCAACTGAAGCTCAAAACCGCTTTAATCACATCTTTCAAATGTTTGTGCGGGTGTTATGTTCAAAGTCACATCCGCTTGTGATTTTTTTAGATGATTTGCAGTGGATAGACTCAGCAACGTTGAAGTTAATTGAGTTGATGCTGCTTGATGAGCAAACCCAATCCTTATTTTTGATTGGAGCCTATCGAGATAATGAGGTAAATCCAACGCATCCACTGATATTAACCTTGGAGAGACTGCGAAAACAAGGAGCAGTCCTTCAGGAGATTATCTTGGCACCCTTAACACTGGAGCCGTTGAGTCAGTTGATTGCCCAGACGCTGCATCGGAATCTAGACAGCGTTCGTTCATTAGCAGAGTTAGTGTTGCGTAAAACCGAGGGCAATCCTTTCTTTGTCAACGAATTTTTGAGGACGCTGTATAGCGAAAATCTGTTGACCTTTGACCCCCCTCAATCCCCCCTTACTAAGGGGAGCCACTCTCGTGCGGGGGTTCCCACCGTTGAGAGAAGTGGCGTGGGAAGAAAAGGGGGGTGGCAGTGGAACATTGCTCAGATTCAAGCTCAAAATATCACTGATAATGTTGTGGAGTTGATGCTTCACAAGTTGAAGAAACTGCCAGAGAACACACAGCAAATTCTCCGTTTAGCGGCTTGTATTGGTGCTGAATTTAATTTAGATACGTTAGCAATCGTTTGTGAGCAATCCCCTAAAGCGGTTTCTCTAGATTTGTTGGCAGCTATCCAAGCTGGATTAATTCAACCCCTGTCTGAATTAGATGAAAACTTGTTAGTTCAAGAATATAAGTTTTTACACGATCGCGTACAACAAGCAGCATACACCTTAATCGATGAGTCGCACAAACAGGTGGTTCATCTCCAAATCGGTCGCAATTTACTTAAAAAAACTTTACCAGAGCGGCTGTTTGAAATTGTGGATCATCTCAATCATGGGTTTGAACGGGTCAGTGATCTAGCCCAACGAGATGAAATTGCCAAACTTAATCTATTGGCAGGTCAGAAAGCAAAGGCAGCGATCGCTTATGGCGTGTCAAAAAAATATTTAACTACAGCAAGAGAATGGCTGGCAGCATCTAACTGGCAAACAGATTATGACCTGACCTTAGAGTTATACTCAGAAACAACAGAAGTAGCGTACTTGTGTGGCAATTTTGAGCAGGTGGAGTACTGGGCGGCGCTCGTTCTGCAACAGGCTAAAACGGTTCTTGATAGCGTGAAAGCGTGTGAAGTCAAAATTCAAAGTTACATCGCACAAAATCAGCTATTAGAAGCAATCAATACTGGATTGCAAGTGTTGCAACAGTTCGAAATTAGTTTTCCCGAACAGCCAAGCCAGTCAGATATTCAGCTTGAACTAGACGCAATCTCATGCCTTCTTAGTGAGAAATCGATGTCTAACGACAAGCCGCTGCGCGTCTACGAGGACTTGATTCATTTGCCCCAAATGCACGAGCCGGATAAGTTAGCAGCAATGCGAATCCTATCTAGCATCACGATTGCTGCTTATAGTGCTGCTCCTATTTTGATGCCGCTACTGGTATCTAAACAAGTCAGCTTGTCAATCGAGTATGGCAATGCGTTTGCGTCTCCCTTTGTTTATGCCAACTTTGGATTCATTCTGTGTAGGAAGGTCGGAGACATTGAGACTGGCTACGAGTTTGGACAGTTAGCTTTAAGGCAGTTGTCACAACCTAAGCCCCATTCTCTCAGAGCTAGAACATTGATCATCGTGAATACCTTCATCATTCATTGGAAAGATCATGTGAGAGACACATCACAGCCATTACTAGAAGCCTATCAAAGTGGGCTAGAAACCGGAGATTTAGAGTTTGCCGCCTATGGCGCTCATTCTTATTGCTTTAACTCCTATGCTGTCGGGAATGAACTCGTGGAGGTTGAACGCGAGATGACGACATACAATGAAGCAATTCGTCAAATCAAACAGGAAACAGCACTAACCTGGAATCAAATATTTCAGCAGGCGATCGCAAATTTGATGGGATGCTCGGTCAATCCAACCCGTCTAGTTGGCAAATTCTACAATGAAGAGAATGGATTGCCACAACATAAAGTAGCAAATGATGGAACTGCAATCTTTAATGTCTATTTCAATAAACTTTTCCTGTGCTACCTATTTTCCCAGTATGTTCAGGCAGTTGAAAACTCAACCATAGCAGAACGTTATTTGATCCGAGTAACAGGCTCACCTCTTAGCCCTTTTTACTACCTATATGATGCTCTGGCAAGACTCGCCATATACCCCGAAAGCAGCGCTCAAACGCAGTTGGAAATTTTTAAAAAAGTCGCTGTTAACCAGGAGAAAATGAAACAATGGGCATATTATGCACCAATGAATTATTTGTATAAATATCATTTACTCGAGGCAGAGAAAGTACGAGTTTTGGGTCAATTACTTGAGGCAGAAGAGTTCTACGAACAAGCAATTTTTGGGGCTAGAGACAACGAGTATCTTCAAGAAGAAGCATTAGCTTATGAGTTAGCTGCCAAATTTTACCTATCTCGCGGTCGGTAAAAGTTTGCCCAAACCTACATGAAAGAAGCTCACTACTGCTATGAACGGTGGGGAGTAACTGCGAAAGTAAGAGATTTAGAAACTCGCTATCCACAGCTATTTCCTCAATCGTCGGATGCGGCTTCTCCAACCCATAAAACTTCTGGAACCACCTCTAATCACTCACCCATTGCTTTCGACTTAGCGGCGGTGATGAAAGCGTCACAAGCGATTTCGAGTGAAATTGAACTGGATAAGTTACTCAGTTCCTTGATGAAGATATTAATCGAAAATGCTGGCGCACAAACAGGTTTTCTAATTTTAGAAAACTCAGGAAAATGGGTGATTGAAGCGTCTGGTGAACTCAAGGAGGGTGAGAATGTCTATGCTACACAATTATTGCAATCTATTCCAACTGCAAATTATCTACCTGAATCAATTATTAATTATGTTATTCGTACTCATGAATGTGTCATTTTAAATAATGCTACTCGTGAAGGTAATTTTATTCATGATTTATATATTCAACACAATCAAATTCCATCAATCTTATGTTTGCCTCTGCTGAATCAAGGTAAGCTAGTCGGCATATTGTATCTAGAAAACAAATTAGCGGCTGGAGCATTTACACCAGAGCGATTCTCCTTCGGAGACGCTACGCGAACGCAGGTCTTGAATCTATTATCATCCCAGGCGGCGATCGCCATTGAAAATGCCAGACTCTACTCAAAGCTACGCGCTAGCGAAAGTAGAATGAAACAATTTCTAGAAGCGGTTCCGGTAGGCATTGGAGTATTGGATGCGGCTGGTCGCGTTTACTACGTCAATCAACGGGGAATTCAGCTAATGGGTAAAGGGATTGATCCTTCTGTGACACCGGATCAAATCCCAGAGGTTTATCAATTTTATTTGGCGGGAACAGATCAAAACTATCCACCTGAGAACTTGCCAGTCATCCGGGCATTAAGCGGCGAACGCACCAGGGTTGATGATCTGGAAATTCACCAAAACAATGCAATCATTCCAGTCGAGGTCTGGGGAACTCCTATCTTTGACGAACAGGGCAATGTGGCTTATGCGATCGCAGCCTTTCAAGACATCACAGAGCGCAAACAAGCAGAACGCCTCTTAGCCAACTACAACCGCACTTTAGAGCAACAGGTAGCCCAACGAACGGCAGCTTTACAGAAGAGTAAAGCCGCACTGCGCGATGTCTACGACAAGCTTCGCTTACGAGAACAGGAATTACGACTAATCACCGACGCTCTACCAGCTCTTGTTAGCTATGTGGATGCCAATCGACGCTATCAATTTATCAACCGCACCTATGAGGTCTGGTTTAGCCGTAGTCGAAATGAGATTCTGGGCAAGTCTGTTTGTGAACTCCTGGGTGAGGCGGTTTATCAAATGGTTGAGCCGTATGTTAATCAAGTGTTTGAAGGGCAAACTGTAACCCTGGAAGCTGAAATTCCCTTTTCGCTTGGTAAAAGAGCCATCAGTGCTACCTTGATCCCCGATTTTGATTGCCCAAAGGGCAGCGCCAAAGGCGATCGCAATGCTCAAGTGAGAGGATTCCACAGTCTAATCACAGACATTAGCGAACAGCGAAACGCTGCACTACGTGAACGCAAACGCGCCGAAGAAGCCTCTATCCTAGAAGAACGCAATCGCATGGCGCGAGAAATTCACGATACACTAGCCCAGTCATTCACGGGTGTTATCATTCACGCTAGAACTGCTGCGAGCAAGATAACAGTAGACCCAGAAAAAGCTCAGGCTCACCTAGCTCAAGTCCAGAATTAAGCGATCGCGAGTTAGAGGTGCTTCAACTCATTACAACGGGCAAGAGTACCCAAGCCATTAGCAAAGCTCTATATATTACTGAACGCACTGTCAATTTTCATATCAATCATATTTTAAGTAAGCTGGGTGTGGAGGATCGCACTCAGGCTGTAATCGTTGCGTTAAGGCGGGGTATTGTTAGCTTGTAGCGCCATACCTGTCAAATTTGTCAGTTTATTAGCTGTCTAAATTGTCAGCTTATCTTCTGAGGTTTTTCTCAGCGACAAAATCGAGTCAACCCTCTAAATTGAGATTATGCAACAGATAACAGAGCGACATCGGTTTACCCAATTGTGAAAGAGGTTTCATAGCAATCAACTGTCTCTACCTGCTGCACTCCTTTCCTTAAAGGTGCCAAATGAGTCTCGATGATTATAATCGGTTGCTTGTGCCGATTTCAGAACAAGATCATATTCAGGGATTGGTGAGTACTTCAGTGACACTCCTCCAATATGGTGACTACCAGTGTCCCACTTGTGGCGAAGCTCACCGATTAATCAAGGCAATCCAGCATCAGATCAATGACTTGTGTTTTGTATTTCGCCACTTTCCCCAGCAGCAAATACATCCTTATGCTCAACGTGCGGCTGAAGCGGCCGAAGCGGCTGCCGCCCAAGGTCAGTTTTGGCAGATGCATGACATTTTGTTCAACCATCAACAAGAGTTAGGAAACGATTATCTTGTGGACTATGCCAATAATCTAGGACTCGATATTCCCCAATTTCTGCAAGATATATCCAGGCAAGTACACATAGCACGCATTAATCAAGATATAGAAAGTGGATTACACAGTGGAGTAACGGCTGCCCCAGCTTTGTTTATTAATGGAATTCGATATACCAGTCGCTGGAACATTGAGCAGTTGATGGCAGCTATTGTCACTGCAAGTCAATAATGTTCCTGATCTTTAACCCCAACTAAAAAAGAAAGGGTAAGCAGCTATGCAAAGAAGAACCAGTTTTGAAAGTAAAGGTCTAAAGTGTTCCGTCACCTTTTACACTCCGGATCAAGTCGCATCCGGCGATCGCTGTCCGGCCATTGTCATGGCTCATGGAATTGGCTTGACCAAAGAAATGGGTCTGCCGCAGTTTGCTGAGAGATTCGTTCAAGCCGGGTTCGTCGTCTCGCTGTTCGATTATCGCTACCTTGGTGCTAGTGAGGGAGAGCCTCGTGGGCAAATGCTTCCTACCGAGCAGCATGAGGACTACCGCAATGCCATCACCTGGACTCAACTACAAGGCGAAGTTGACCCTGAGCGCATAGGTCTGTGGGGCTTTTCCTATAGCGGCGGTCACGTACTGCATCTGGCCGCATTTGATCGGCGCGTAAAAGCGATCGTGGCACAGATGCCTACGGTGAATGCGTTTCTCAACTCCCGTCGCCTGGTCTCCCCACTTGAACTCGATGAACTCACAAAGCTGCTTTCACAAGACCGGATAAAACGGTATCAACTTACTTTTGAATCCATTGAACACTGTCTCTATTACGAACCCACTCCTCATCTTGAGGCGATCTTCCCCACCCCGCTATGTTTGATTGTGGGCGAGAAAGACTTTCTTGCGACTGCCGACTTGACTGCCGCAGTCCATGCGCGGGCAATGGAGCCGAAGTCTCTCACAATCTTGAAGGGCGGACACTTTGACGGCTTCCAGGGAGAAGGCTTCGAGATTGCAAGTACAACTGCCTGTTTATGTGCTGTACGTGACCCGATCCGAAGATACTGTTTTGGTGCGTTGTTACCCTACCTATGAACCCACAATCACGGTTCGAGCGATGGGGGGTGATTCCAATGCCAACGCTCAGAGGGAAGGGGTAATGACCTGCCGTCCTTTGGCTATGACTACGACACCTTCGCGGAGGATCTCAACACGCTCATGACAGAACTTGACCTGCGTGATACAGTGCTGGTCGGTTTCTCGATGGGGACTGGCGAAGTAACGCGCTATCTAGGCAAGTACGGTTCGGAGCGCGTTAGTAAAGCCGTGCTAATGGCTCCAGTGCCACCTTTCCTGCTGAAGACAGACGACAATCCCGAAGGGGTCGATCGCAGTGTATTCGACGGAATTATGAAGCGTATCGGAGAAGATCGTCCAGCATATCTGTCCGCATTTTTTAAAGACTTTTACAACGTGGATGTGCTTCTGGGCGATCGTATTAGCAACGATGCCATCCAACTCAGTTGGAATGTTGCAGCAGGAGCTTCTGCTAAGGGGACTCTGGACTGTGTACCATCGTGGCTGACTGACTTCCGCGATGATCTACCACGCATCGACGTGCCAACCCTAATTATTCATGGAGATAGCGATCGCATCCTTCCATTTGAGTCTACCGCAGCGAGGCTGCCGAAGCTAATTAAAGACAGTCGCCTTGTAGTGATACCTGGCGGCCCGCACGCTATAAACTGGACTCATGCCGATCAAGTCAATCCTGTACTGCTGGACTTTCTTAAAGGAAATTAATTAGCATTCCAAAGCCTACCCAAAATCAATGGTATCTATTGCGATTAAACGCTAGTCGATAGATAAGCTCTACAAATAAATTTAGGAAGCTGATTATGGAAACTATTGGAATTCTCGGTACAGGTAGAATGGGCATTCGTTTAGCGTGTATGTTTGCAGAAGCAGGACGTGATGTGATTCTCGCCTCTCGTGATGTTGAGCGTTCATCTAGACTTGTTTTAGGGCTTAAGAATTCAAACCTTCGTTCCGGCAGCTATGCTGATGCAGTAGCGGCTGAATTCGTTCTTCCAGCAATGTTCCTCCGAGACGGAATGCTCAATATACTTGAACCGTTGCGCGATCAACTGGACGGAAAAATATACATTGATATTTCCAATCCCTTTAACGACACCTATACTGACTTCATATTGCCGTGGGATACAAGTGGTGCAGAGCAGATCCAGAATCATTTCCCCAAAACTCGGGTTGTAGGGGCGTTCAAGAATGTCTGGTGGGAAGTTTTCGATGCACCAAAATTTGGAGATATGGTAAGTGACGTGTTTGTTGTTAGTGACGATACTCAAGCAAAAGCGAAGTTATTCAGTTTAACTGAAAACACACCTTTTCGATACCTTGATGCTGGCAAACTTTGTAACGCTCGCACTATTGAACGGATGACACTGCTTAGTGGCGAATTAGGTCAAAGATATGGCTACTTTCCCCGTATGAACTATCAGCTGCTAGGCGAACAATGGATACCTGGAGAGGCAGACCGGATTTCGTCACTAATCCAAAATTGTTAACTGCTGTTTTGCCTCCACTAAAGATCAGCTAATCGTCATTCATTTTTCCAGAATGATTCGCTTGTAGTAAAGGCTGAAGCCTTACTTTTATGCAACTAGAAGCAACGAAATGGCAATATACCAACGGTGTCCGCAATCTTGAAGCGATCAGCCCGGATACCTGGAACATGGATCAACTCTTCCTCGATCGCCCTGGTAATCAAGATATCCAACTGGCATTGTTTTACAACTACCAGTCCAATTTGCTGCTGTATACGCAATGCCAAGCCTACTTTCGTCAGTATCAGCCACCTACGCTGGTGGTGTGGGGCAAAAACGACCAGGGCTTTATAGAACAAGGAGCGTATGCCTACAAACGCGACTTGCAGAACCTTGAGTTTCATCTACTCAATACCGGGCACTTTGCTCTGGAAGAAGACGGAGATGCGATCGCAAACTATATCCGTCAATTTCTCACGTCACGGCTGCAACCTATCTCTGCCTAATCAGTGCAAGGTTTAGCCACTGGCTTGACAAAAATTGGACGCACTAAGTATACATCTCCATAAAAGAGGGTTCGGAATTCGCTTGAGGAATAGCTCACTTCTAGGAGTTGTCAAATTGTGATTTCCGACCCCCATTAATGAAAAGTTGCACTAAGGAGAGCACGATCGTGGCGCAGTTGCTTTATCTTCCTGGTGTCCATTTCAACCATGCTGATGACACCGGCGATCGCTTCATACTTGCATTCAGCAACACTGTTTGATTTGGTCAAAGTCTAAACAGCAAATTGTTAAAAAGAAAGGACACCATGACAACTCAAAATGTAACCATTCCAGCCTTGTCCGGGGGCAGTTTTAGCGCCTATCTAGCAGCACCCATTACTCAGCCTCGTGCAGGAATTGTGCTGATTCAAGAAGTTCTTGGGGTCAATAATACTATGCGACAGATTGCCGATGATTTTGCTAAGGCAGGCTATTTAGTGATCGTGCCAGATTTATATTGGCGACTGGAACCCGGAGTGCAACTTGATGCTGACGATAAGGATCAGTGGGCTAAAGCCATAGAGCTACTCGGAGCGTTTGATGTAGATAGCGGCGTAGAAGACCTAAAGGCAACCCTGTCTTTTCTGCGGCAGTATCCCAGCAGCACAGGCAAGGTCGGCAGTGTGGGCTTTTGTTTGGGCGGCAAACTGGCATATTTCATGGCAACACGTGCGCAAACGATCGCTCGTGCAGCTCCTACGACCAATAAATTTTAACAACTTGCACACCTCATTGAAGGATGATCTGATCATTGGTGCCGCTCGCTTTGTGGCACCTAAAACGATTGAAGTGGCAACAGATGAGGGAACGACTTGCTTACTCACCGCAGAACGATTGTTTATCAATACAGGCACGCGACCGTTGATTCCATCGGTGCCGGGACTCAAAGAAGCTGGGTTTTTCACCAGTGAGTCGATTATGGAGCTAGAACAGTTGCCGGAGCATCTGATCGTTCTCGGTAGCGGCTACATTGGGTTGGAGTTTGCCCAAATGTTTCAGCGCTTTGGCTCTAGCGTCACTGTTATTGGGCAGAGTAAGCAAATTCTGTCACAGCACGATCCAGATATTGCGATCGCGGTGCAAACACTATTGGAACGAGACGGAATTGACTTCTTGCTGAAGGCGAAGGTGTTAAGAGTTGATCGCCCTGGCAATGCAACTAAACTTCAAATTCAAGTTGCTGATCGTGAGATGAGCCTCGAGGGTTCGCATTTGCTTGTAGCCGTCGGTCGTGCGCCAACCACCGATACCTTAAATCTGGCCGCTGCTGGTGTGGCAACCGATGCACGCGGATTCATTCCAGTCAACGAGCGTCTGGAGACGAATGTACCGGGGATTTGGGCATTAGGCGATATCAATGGTGGGCCGCAATATACCCATGTAGCACTGGATGATTATCGGATTGTCAAAGCGAATCTGATTGATGGCGGCAACCGCAACACGCGCGATCGCTTGGTTCCATCCTGTCTTTTCATTGACCCAGAACTGGCTCATGTAGGTGAACAGCCTTATCACTTAAAAAACCCCTCAAATAAGGCAATAAACTGATTGTAGAGTGAAAGCGAATACCAGGGCGATGGCGTTCCGCAAGAGCGTAGGTGATGAGCTACGCTCCACCGTTGGCAATCGCCTTCTTCAGGCGCTTAAGTTACTAATTAATACAGCCAGAACTCAAATATTGTGAACCTGACTTAACAAAAACATCTAAAGATATATCAAGCGGATCAACAATTTGTTCATTGCCGCCGCAATTTAATGTGCTGTATACTTTTTTCGGCAACCAAAAAGATAATACTTTTTACCAAAAAATTAACTTTAATCACGTCTAATTATGCCGTATTGGCATTGAGCCGAAGCGATCGCCTGTCATCAGCATTTTCTTAGAGGAAACTTGCACCTCACTCTTGTATCATCAGTTACATGAACCCTGACAAGAGTGAAAGGATGTGTCCAATATTAATAGGTTTGTTACCAATAATAGTATTCGGTTGATAAATATACCCACGTTCAACTAAAGTCTTCGCATAAGGACGCGGATGGGGTGTTGTATCAGTTGCGAATAAGTAAAAAATTCAAAACAGTTGTAAAGTTTTTGTCTAAAATCCTGGAATTGCACTATTAATGGATTGTAATTATTTTTCTGTATAGCCATTGGTATTTTCCCAAAGAAACTTTGTCGTTGATATTACTATGTGTTGGGTATCTGGTGGCTATGCTTTTTTTTCGCCCGTGCTAAAGTAAGCGAGATTAATACGCTTTTCTTACTATTTTTCTGCCAACTTAAATAAGTAATATTACTATAATTATTGTTTTATATATTACTTTTTTTAGAACTTTCTGACTTCTAGAGTCTGCCGATTTGATCGAAGAGGCGGAAACCTATAAACAAAATTAATCATTAGATTTGTTCGCGTACATTATCCGCGAACAAATCTTTTTTTGTCCAAAGTCCAATCTATTAGGTATTGAGCCGAGATACCAATAAAGCCCTGAAAATGTTGGGTTTCCTTCCTCAACCCAACCTACATTGGAGTTATTTTTTAGGCTTAACCAAACAGTATTGGGTAGTATCTTGGAATAAGGGAAAAAAGTTAATTACTAATCACTTATTTTCTTTGTATGCCCAAGTTGAATTAGTAGCCAAGCTCCTCCAGAGGATATCAATAACAACGGTGTCAACCAATCACCCCAACGCACATATAAAGTCTGCGTTTGTCGCCGATAAATTGTTTCAGCATGAGTTTCGTAAGTATTATATCCAGATATCCACAAGGTTCTGCCGTGAGGATCTATAAAACCTGAATATCCTGTATTAGTCGCCCGTGCTGACCATCTATCAGTTTCAATTGCCCGCATGATATCCTGTGCATGGTGCTGGAATGGCATCGATGCAGTATAATGGGCATCGTTAGAAGAACTGAGGATAAATTGCCCACCCGCAGCAGCTTGACGGCGAAATTGCTCAGGAAAAGCAGATTCATAACATATACTAGCGATCGCCCGACCAAAAGGAGTATCAAATATCTGATTTGCTGAACCCGGAACTTGGTGTGCTTCCAAAGGCGACAAGCGCTGAACTATTCCGCCTAAAATTCCTTCAAAGGGAATATATTCTCCCAAGGGTACTAGTTTGGACTTATCGTAGCGGCTGACAATTTCACCCTTACTGTTGAAAGTAAACAAGCTAATTGTATAACTGTCTCCCCGTTCGCCAAAAGCCCCAATCCAAGCAACTACGCCTTTTTCTTTCACGGCTGCAACTAAAGCAGTTCCCAGCAAGTTACGCTGGAAAATAGGTAAGGCTCCTTCTGGGGTAAGAACTGCATCCACACCTTGGTCTGCTAAAGTTAGATACCCATTAGTGTAATTTTCTTGAGCGCGACGAAACCCTTCGGAACTTCGTAAAAGTCGGTTCGGAATATTACCCTGAACAATCCCCACTTTCAAGGCTGCTTCTGGGGGTTGGGCGATGGGACGGCTATATAAGATAAAACCGATGAGATGTAAGGTAATTAATAGTCCTGTGGTGATAACCCAGTATTTATTAACGAACCGCAGAGGCGCGGAGGACACAGAGGAAATTCTCTCTGCGTCTCTAGGATTCATCCATCCTTCTGCAATTAACCCATTCACGGCCACTATTGCTGCTGTTACAGTATTAGGCCCAGAGAGTTGACCCAAATGTACAATTACGAGATTATGCGGACTTTGGGTGTAAGCAAGAGAACTCCACCACAGAGGCCCGGCACTCCATAGACTCTCTAAGCCGCACCAGAGGGCTGTACCAATAAGTACACGTAGCCACGGTTTTTGTCCGTTCAGGCGAACCATTACAGCCGCCCAAATAGCAACGAATACCCCTCCCAAGACGCTGATAAATCCCCAACAAAAAAGGGTGATTGCTAAACTCGGCAACCAAGGAACGCCCAACCATGTCATCGGATGAATTCCGGTAATCCAAGATAGGGCGACACCGTGATAACCGATACCCCAAGCGAAGGCATTTTGGATTTTGGATTTTGGATTTTGGATTGAGCTAGAACTAACAACCAAGACCCACAGGGGAGCTAGGGCAATCCAAGCCAATAACCATGCACCCACTGGGGCTACGGTTAGCCCCATTAAAATGCCACTAGCTAAAGCAATTAAATAAGGGAGTGAAGCGGTTAACCTCTCCCCCTGCTTTTTACTCTGCTTCTTCTGCATCGGCAGCATCAGGTGGAACTATTGCCACTCCGGTAATGGCATCATCTTCGTCTAAACGCTGCACTCTGACTCCAGTTGCCGATCGCGATTGGATAGAAATCGCATTTACCGCTTGACGGATGATAATACCGCGATTTGTCACCATCATGATTTCATCATCATCATTGTTGACAATGCGTAGGGTTGCCAACTTGTCTTTGGTTTTGCGGTTTTTGAACTTGGTTGCCATTAAACCCTGACCGGCACGGTTTTGCAGGCGGAACTGGGCAACTGGTACGCGCTTACCATATCCTCCCATTGTAATTACCAACACCCAAGGGCCAACAATGCCACTGCTAGGCACTTCTGCGGACTCTTCATTAGTTTCGGTAATTTCGATATCTTCTGTTTCGATTGTTTCGATTGTTTCGATATCTTCTGTTTCGGCTTCTGTAACTATATCCAAAGTTTCAAGAATTGCTGCGGGGAGGATATCCATACCCACCAGTTCATCTTTATTTTTGAGTTTCATGGCTTTCACCCCACGAGTCGCCCTACTTAAAGGACGCAGTTGTTCGTGGTTGCACCGGAAGTTAATCGCCATTCCGTTCCGAGAACCAATGATTACACTGTCCTCTACTCTGGCGCGTCGCACCCAGCGCAATTGGTCGCCTTCTTCTAAGGAAATGGCAATCAAACCATTGGCGCGAATGTGACTAAATGCGGCCAATTCGGTTTTCTTGATATTGCCGCCCTTGGTGAGCATGACCAGATATTCTTCACTGCTAAACTCGTCAACCGGTACAATCGAGGTGATTTTTTCCTCTTTGGGAATCGGTAGCATCTGGACAATTGGTGTCCCGCGACTAGTACGCGAACTCGCTGGAATTTGATAAGCTCTCAGGCAATAAACAACACCACGCTCACTAAAGAATAAAATACTGTCGTGATCGCAGCAAGTCAAAAAATGCTCAATGGTATCATCATCTTTCACCTTGGCTGCGGCTTTGCCTCTGGTAGCACGGCTTTGCGCTTCAAAGGTGTTAACTGGCATCCGTTTGATGTAGCCTTGCTCTGTAACTAGAATTATTGCTTTTTCATTGGCAATTAGGTCACGGTCATCTAGTTCCCCTTCCCCTGGTAAAATCACTGTGCGGCGGGGTGTGGCAAAGCTAGTTTTTAGTTGTGCGACTTCGGTTTCAATGATTTCTAGCACTCTCTCCCGCCGTGCCAAAATATCTTGCAAGTCGGTAATCTTCGTTTGTAATTCCTCGTGTTCCAGACGAATTTTGTCTGCTTCTAAGGCAGTCAACCGCCGCAATTGCATCTGCAAAATCGCATCTGCTTGCACTTCCGAAAGTCCGTAAGTTGTGATTAATTCGCCTTTGGCTGTGGGCGCATCGGGAGCATGGCGAATCAAAACAATAATCGGATCTAACTGAGATAGGGCAATTAATAACCCTTGCAGGAGATGGTCGCGTTCTTCGGCTTTCCGCAGTTCGTAACGGGTGCGTCTGGCAATGGATTCGATGCGGAAATCTAAGAAGACGCTTAAGAACTGCTTGAGGGTGAGTACCTGGGGTTCGCTATTCACCAACGCCAGCATATTCGCGCCGAAGTTAGCTTGCAGTGGCGTTTGCTTGTAGAGGTTGTTCAGCACAACGCGGGGATAAGCATCACGCTTGAGTTCGATCACAATTCGCATCCCGTCGCGATCGCTTTCATCCCGGATATCTGCAATCCCCTCTAAACGCTTCTCGTTCACCATTTCGGCGATTTTTTCAATCAGCGCCGCTTTATTGGTTTGATAGGGCAATTCGGTGATGATAATTGCTTCTCTATCTGGCCGTCCCCGTTGTTCAACGGTTTCAATGTTAGCGACACCACGCATGGTGATGGAACCACGCCCGGTGGTGTAAGCTTCTCGAATGGCAGATGTTCCCAAAATTTGCGCCCCAGTCGGAAAGTCTGGGCCGTGGACATACTGCATTAATTCGAGATCGGTGATTTCTGGATTGTGGATTACAGCCACCAAAGCATCAATCAATTCGCCCAAATTGTGCGGCGGAATGTTGGTTGCCATACCCACGGCAATCCCAGAGGAACCGTTGAGCAATAACTGCGGAATCCGTGCTGGTAAAACTGTGGGTTCTTGCTGGGAACCGTCGAAGTTATCAGCAAAGTCTACGGTTTCTAATTCGATGTCGTGGAGTAGACCAGCACTAGTTAAAGCTTGCAAGCGGCATTCTGTGTACCGCATGGCGGCTGGCGGATCGTTGTCTACCGAACCGAAGTTACCATGCCCGTTAACTAAGGGCGATCGCATGGAAAAATCCTGCGCCATCCGCACCAAAGCATCATATACTGCCGTGTCACCGTGGGGGTGGTATTTACCCAACACTTCCCCCACCACACGGGCGCATTTCTTAAAGGGGCGATCGTGGAGCAGACCTAGCTCGTGCATTGCGTAGAGAATGCGACGATGCACAGGTTTTAGACCATCCCTGGCATCTGGCAACGCCCGACCCACTATCACGCTCATGGCGTATTCCAGATAAGACTGCGACATTTCGGTTCGCAAGTCTATCGGGATAATCCTCTCCTGTGAGGTTGTCATAACCTAAAAATCTCCAAAAATCGTAGATTTTAGCTTGTTTACTCAACAAAGCGCAAAATTATTCTAAATTACTCTTGAATAATTGCCATAATTTGGTACAATTCTAGCATATATTGCCTATTCTTTGCCTGGAAAGCTAACCCAAATATCTAGCAAAAAAAGAGTATAATAATTTACACTTTATCATATCTACCTAATTAACAAGAGCAGTAAACTAAAAGGTTGCTTAGTGCAAAATTACTTAAATTGAAAGATGACGGGGTAAATTTAAGGCAACAATCTAAATTGGCTTTATAGCTCTTACTTTTATAACCGTTATTTATTAGATTTGTCACTAAATAAGGTCTGAAAAATTAAACCATAGTTGATCATTTCTACTTAGACAAAGAGCAGAAATGGATAAAGCTTTTCAAGATGTAATTAAAAGAACACTCGCAGAAATTGGTATCAGAATCAACAAGCTATTTTCACGTAAAGGAGAGAAAATTTTGGCAGCAGTCCGAGTCCGCCAGCATGTTAATCCACTTGGTAAAAAGTATCAAACACCAGCAAGTCCTCTTGATTGGGAAAAAATGTATGCAAAGCCAAATCAACCGCTACATTTAGATATTGGCTGCGCTAAAGGACAGTTTTTGCTAAATATGGCCAAAATAGAACCCAACTGGAATTTTCTCGGCTTAGAAATTCGGGAACCGCTAGTGGTGGAGGCGAATAAGTTACTTTCTGAGTTAGGTTTCACAAACCTGCACTACTTATTTTGCAATGTGAATAACTCATTGCGTAGGCAAAGCCCGCCGCAGGCATCGCTGTTATCTTCCCTTCCGCCAGGAAGTTTACAACGCGTTACAATTCAATTTCCCGATCCTTGGTTTAAAACCCGCCATGCTAAACGTCGTGTAGTGCAACCAGAACTAGTGGCAGAATTAGCTAGTTATCTTGCAGTTGGGGGAGTTGTATTTCTGCAATCAGATATGGAATTTGTCGCTGTGGAAATGCGCGATCGCTTTGCTGCTCACCCAGCTTATCAGAAAGTTGGTACAGAAGAATGGTTAGCAGAAAATCCGCTACCAGTCCCCACAGAACGAGAAATAGGTACGCAAAAAAAGGGTGAGCCTGTTTATCGAGCTTTATTTAAAAGGGTGACAAATACAGACTAGTACAACACAGCGTAAATCTAGCTGCCATAATCCTTATGCTGTGGATGCTTCGCCCATATTAATCAAATCCAAGAGTTGAACCACATTCGTAGTTTATAATCGTGAGGTGAGAGGGGTAAACCCAAATAGACGGGCATCCAGAAAATAAAAGCAACTAGAATGATAAAAGTAATGGTGACACCTAACGCCCGGAGTTGCTGATAATAACTGCGAAGGCACTGATCAACAAACCAAGCGATCGCTAAAAATACAAATACCACTGTACACATATAGTGGTAGATAAAAACGCACCTCGTTACCTTCACCCAAGGTAATAAGTTAGCAGCATAATTTATAACTAAATACAAAGCAATCCAAGTATCAACACTCAGAGTTGCAGGCACAGAAAAACGCTTTTCTTTCACCCAAGGAATTACGATTTGTGCGACTAACATTCCTGCTAAAAACAACATGGCAGCAACACCAAACCACCACAAAAATGGATTGCCCATTGCATGGACATCATAAATAACTTTTCCAGCACCGGCAGGCAAAGGCGGGCCCATGACAGGTAAAGGTTCGGTGATACTTTCAGCCGTTTGATAATAATATGCCATTGGCCGAGTCATCAAAGGCCATTTGTACCAGGCAGCACAGTAAGGATGCACATTGGGACTATTGCCACCTAGCTGTAAGTGAAACTTCAAAATTTGCTGATGTACTGCAATAAATCCATAAGTTTTATCTAGTTGAAGGTGAGGAATCCAGATGATGCTGTAAATCAAAGCTGGGATAATTCCTAGATAAAACAGCATGTGAAAAATATTTAGCTGAGTTAGGTTTTGTAGTGGTGTCTGAGATGAGAGTGATGAGGGGGAATAAGTACTAACTCCTGACTCCTGCCTTCTGACTTCTAACTCCTGACTTCTACCTCCTACCTCCTTCAATGAAGGGGATGTAAAAAAGAGTTTGGAGTTAAGAAAAGAATGTATCAAATGGATTACCCAAGCTGCTATCCAAATGAGATAAGCACCTGAGAGGAACCATAAACCATTCCACTTGGTACCGACTGACGCACCAAAAGTAATGCCAGCAAAAACTAACCAAAAAGAACGTCGCTGATTTCGATTATCTAATGCCAATAATAAAAACCAGTGCCCTAACAAACCAAAAATGACGATATAAATATTACTTAAAGCATAGCGAGACTCAACTAGAAAGATGCCATCACAAGCTGTGAAAAATCCTGCAAGTATTGCAAAGCTACGGCGATAACTCAATTGATAAGCGATCGCAGCCACAACTAAAGGAATAAATGAGCCTGTGAGAGCATTGAACCAACGATAAGTCCAAGGCGATCGCAATGAACCTGTCAGCCCATTTACCTGATCGTGCCCAAAAGGAATGTGACTACCAATCCAAATGCCGATACCAATAATATATTGACTTAGGGGTGGATGAGCATTAAAAAATGGCGTATGCGTGAGATAATTATTACCGAATTTAGCAAAGTAAACTTCATCGAATACCAGAGTATTGAATCGCTCTAGTCCCCAAAACCGTAAGGCAAGTGAGAAAAGAAATACACTGGACATACCAATTCGGAACCATTTTTTATTCAATTGTTGTAGTTTCCTTTTCGACAATTGCCATTCGATCCAGTACCATTGTTGCTTCGCTGCGACGCCGATAGCGTATCCCTACGGGGATCTTGCTACGCGTAGCGTCTCGTAGAGAAGCTCTCTGTCTCGTAGAGAGCGTCATAGCCCGTCGTAGACATCGCTCGATGCCTTCAATCAAACGCTGACGCTGTGACTCAACGCTTGCGGGGCGAGAAGCTTTACCAAGAAAATGCGTAACTTCCGGGTCATTATAAATTGCAAAGGCTTGTTCGGCATCGCCTTCGGGTATCCAACTGCGAATAATCAAGCGTTCGGTTTCCAACAGGATTGTCATCTTACCTTTGACTAAACTAAATCGCCATTCTGCAAAATACTAAGATACTTATGGTTGAGCAGTCAAAAGTTATCCAGAAGTTCAACTACCGTTAGTTATGCAACAGCAAATTCTGAATTTTCTCTTAGTTCTTCAGAACGAAATCCCAACACAATCCGATCCTTTGGTATACCTGCCCTCACCAATTCCGTTGCTAGCCCCTCTTCAGTGCCATCACGTTGAATCCAAATTTTGCCATCAATAATATCAATGTGAATCAGACAGCCGTGAACGCGACGCGTTGCAGTTTCTGAGAGTTCTGGCACTGGCTCTCGACCAAGAATCATTACCAAATATCGATCCTGTTCTCGATCAAAGATAGTTTAATGCTGAATATTGCCATAAGATTGACACTCCCCGCCCTAAAGGGAACGGGGATTCTTAATCGAACAATTTTAAACACAATTGCTCAAATAATATCCGGTTTTCAGATATTACACTTCGACTAGGCTCAGTGCAAGCCTTAGATATCCGGTTCCCCGCCTGATGCCGTTTGCCACAAGTGGCGACATCGTTGCATAAAAGGGCGTTACTTTCTCCCAGTCCAGGAGTAGGCACTAACGATTGGTGCGTCGGCTTTTTATGTCTGTTGCTGACAAATATCAAATTGGCTTTTCGCAAAATTGTTCTAGATGCTTGAGTGTCTGCATGGTCAATATGTCCACACGCCTCGCAGACAAACTTCTCACCATCTCGATTTAATTTACTGATATGACCACACGCTGAACACTCCTGAGAAGTATGCCTTGGATTAATTGTCATCACAGGCTTACCAGATTTAGCAGCTAGCCAATCAATCTTAGAGAATGAGTTTCCCCAACTGGCATCAGAGATAGACCGATTCAGTCCACGCTTTGCTGATTGACCATTGGGCGCAAAGTCTGCCACCGGGGAGCATCCCCGTGGCGAGCTTTGCGCGAAAGTGTCCACGGGGATACTCCCCGGTGGCGCATTTCGCATAAAACGACCCTTGATCCGGCGTGGCTTGCAACGCAATTTCATCGCCGCAATATTCAAGTCTTCTCGAATAATCGCGTCAGCCGTATTGACAATCTTTTTAGCTGCCTTCCATTGGTAATTGTTACGTTTGTCTGCAATCTTTTTATGAAGTTTGGCAACTTCAATTCCAGCTTTTCTGCGATTTTTAGAACCTTTGACTTTCCGATTAACCCGACGTTGCCTAATCCTTAGTTGACGACGAGTTTTCTGATTTGTCGCAAACTTGGGATTCTCAATAAAAGATCCGTCAGACAATGCAATGAGTTTGTTAATCCCCATATCAATACCGACAGCAGAAGTAACCGTTTCAATTGGCGTAACTTCTGGTAGCGATTCAGCCAGATTCAGCAGGACGCTCATGTACCACCCATCTGCCTCTTTCATCACCGTAACAGTTCTAATGTCGGCATTTTCAGGTATGGTGCGGCTATCCAAATATCGCATATCCCCTAAACCGGGAAGGTAGACATGAGAATAACAGCGCTTTTTCTTAGACGTGCGGTTGACTGTTAATTTTGCGGCTCCAGGTTTGTACTGAAAACTATTAAAGTTTGAAGCTTTGCGAAACGCTGGGAAGCCTCTTTTATGAGTGAAAAATCCCAGATAAGCAGCATCTAATTTGGCTAGATTCCCTTGTAAAACTCCTGAATAAATTCGACTATAAAAGGGGTTTTCGTTTCTCAGTTCTGTTGTTCTGACAGACTGAACACCACTAACACTTAACCACTTTCTATCCTGTTTGGTTAACGTATCAGCCGACATCACCCCATGTTTGACTACTGGGCAAGTCAGGGGACAGAATGAACCGTACTCAACTTGAGTTTCAATATCGCAGAACGCACCATAACTGTACATTACCGACTGATCTGAGTGCTGATTATTCGACTCAAATCCGCGCCGACGTTCCGCTAAACAATAATTCCGATGTTTCCGTAGGGTTACAAGCCACTCGGACATAAAAGCGTCTTGTCCCTTATTCGGTTGTAGCTTGTAATTCCAACGTACTTGCATTACCAGAATTAAATGATTTTCATCACCTTATAGTACCATGATTATTGTAGACAATCAATGCTCATCTACATGAAATCTGTATATAATCATTACAATCACTGCTTAGGGCTAGCAACTGTTCACTTAGTTTGGATACCATGTAGGCGCAAGAGGGTATTTGCCAATAAAGAGGATTTGAAACTTCGTTGTATTCAAATATTTCAGTCTGTCGCCAACGATAATAAGTGGGTGATTAAAGCTTTAGAAATTGCACCAGATCACATACATCTATTGGTAGAATACGACCCGCATCATTCAATTGCTCAAATTGTGAAAGCATTCAAAGGTCGCTCCAGTAGATACCTGAGACAGGAATTTCCAGAACTAATGAAGCTTCCTAGTCTGTGGACACATTCATATATGTTTGACACTACAGGAAAAGTTAGCACTCAAAAAGTATTAGATTACATTAACGACCCGCATCACGGATAAATAAATTTATCCTGTTCGCTTATATCCCCCGCATGAATGACGGGGGCTTTACGCACGCGCGTGCCGTAAAGTACTGACCAATAGCCTGTTCTAGGTCTGCTACTTCTGAGTCGCCACTGAAAGTTTTGATTTCTACAGCAATCTTCTGTGTTCCTTTTTCTGCGATGAGCAACTTTTCGGCTGCCAAATCAACGTACAGATCCTTTTTTCCCCACTTTAGATGAAACGGATCGTTAGTAACATTCCAGCCATCTTTAATTAAGGCATTCTTCAAGTTTTCGTGGTAACGGTCTCTAACTGGCATAAATTACTCGAATTACGAATTACGTTAGCGTACCGGTAGCGAGTCCGCGTCCGCGTACCCTTACAGGGAAGCAAGCTACGCGCAGCGTCTCGTAAGAGAGCGTCATTACGAATTACCCTCGACTTTTGCCACTTCCAGCATTGTCTTCAAAACTGAATCTGGATTCAGACTAATTGAGTCAATTCCTTGTTCAACTAAAAACTGGGCAAATTCTGGATAGTCGCTGGGTGCTTGTCCACAAATGCCGATTTTGCGGTTATGTTTTTTTGCAGCTTTTATAGCCATTTTGACCATTTCCTTTACCGCTGGGTTGCGTTCATCAAACAACCTCGCTACCAACGCGGAATCCCTGTCTATCCCTAGTGTAAGTTGAGTTAAATCATTAGAACCAATCGAGAAGCCATCAAATACCTCAGCAAATTCCTCAGCCAGAATAACGTTACTGGGCAACTCGCACATCACATAAACCTGCAAGCCGTTAACACCCTGCTTTAAACCATTTTTTGCCATCTCTGCCAAAACCAAACGCCCCTCATCGGGAGTCCGACAAAACGGAATCATTGGGATAACATTCGTCAAACCCATTTCTTCCCGTACCCGTTTAATAGCATCACATTCTAGGGCAAAAGCTTCCCTGTAGCCTTCATCATAGTAACGCGCTGCCCCCCGCCAACCCAGCATTGGGTTTTCTTCATGGGGTTCAAACTGTCGCCCACCTAACAAATTGGCATATTCATTACTTTTGAAATCTGACATTCGCACAATTACTGGTTTGGGATAAAATGCCGCCGCAATTCTACCTATACCTTGGGCTAATCTATCTACAAAATACTGGGGTTTATCGTCGTAAAGTGCAGTAATTTCAGCAATTTTAGCTTTGGCAAATTCATCTTTTAACAATTCATAGTGAATCAACGCCATTGGATGAATTTGAATTTGGTTAGCGATGATAAATTCTGTCCGCGCTAAACCTACGCCATCGTTGGGAATTGCCGATAAACTCAATGCTTCTTGGGGATTACCCACATTCATTAAAATTTGAGTATGGGTGCGGGGTAAGTTCTCTAAAGGAACTTCTTCAACTTCAAAAGGTAATAAGCCTGCATAAACTTTTCCTTCTTCTCCTTCAGCGCAAGAAATTGTTACCTCTTGACCAGGTTTCAATATTTCCGTAGCATTGCCGCATCCCACGATCGCAGGTACACCCAATTCTCGCGCAATGATTGCTGCGTGGCAATTACAGACAATCAGTGGGGTATATTTACTTGTGAACACAACATAGTTATGGTGTTCGGCAACTGTAATATTGAAAACATCATCATCATGAGTCTTTTCATCAACTGCAACCACCCGATGCATCCGAATATCGCTTGCAACTAGACGATCGAATTTGCCAATTTTATGTAGTTGTCTGTCAGAAATCAAGAAATTATTATCTCTTCTGAGTTTTATCTGTCCTGTAGCATTTTCATCAAATAATTGTTTGGTAGCAAAGAAGCGTGTTTGTATTACTCTATCGCTAACTTTTCCTTTGACTCTGTTGGTAAACTGAAGTATTTCTGTTAATTTTTCAACCAACTGTACATTATGTATTCCTCGATTTTTCGTCAGTTGAGGAACAGTACCTATTTTTAAACAAGCTACAATTATAGCTTGTAGTAAAAGTTCTTCTGACGCATATATATGAATGCGATTGTTGTAGTAACATCCATCTCCATCAATCACACCTGCCAGAAAATTATAAGCAAATTCCACAGAGTTATTGAGCAACATACTCACAATATTTTGCTCTTTCTCATGCAAATCGTAGGCTATTTTTTTAGAGTAGAGTCTATAAGCTGTTGCTTGACCTACTACTAATTGACCTCTGATTGAGCCAGAAGATGCTTTTTTGAGATGAGCAACAAATGGTTTATCGTAAACTGTATTCATGCATTCCTGCATAGCTGCTATAAATTGCTGCTTTGGCAAAGTATCCTTTTGGATAAACTGTACCTCTCCATGAGTACGGCTTCTATAAATAGAACCATCTGTGAGTATACCCCCTAATAAATAAGCCATTTTGATATTCTCTTTTTCGGGTACACCCAACTGCGGAATATTCTCTGCTACTACCACCATTTCTTGGGCTGCAAGCATATCTTGAATTTCAGTTTTTACATATACACCGCCTCTGATATTAATCATTTTGTGATCTGGAGTTAAGCGTAAGTAGTTATCAGTAACTCTACCTGTTTGTGAAATGCTGACACTAATCATTTTCGCTTGTCTTTTCATCGCATCCAGAATTGGTTGCCACTCTATTTTGTTTGTCTGAGTATTTAATGATAGAGTTAGCAAACCTTCATAACCTTGCTCATAAATCTGACGCAAGGTTATAAACCCTTTGTTAGTTAATATTTTGGTTTCGCCATCAAAGCATGTCCTCCCACCAGAATTGGTGACAATTGCACTAGCGCGTTTCATAATTGGTTCCCAATCTGGATCAGTTCTCTCTGTCACCAAAACTTCCCCAACTTGGAACTGTTCGAGTTTCTGAACATCTAAAATTAGGCGGGCTTTCCCTTGACTAATAGCTTCCCCAATCGCACTTCCCGTAACAAGGGGAATTGGGGACTTGTACTGAGCCTTGTCGTTGGCGCAGCCTCTCGTAGAGAAGTATTGGGAATCAGGGAGTGAGGATTGAAAAGATTTGTCCCCATTCCCTATTCCCCATTCCTTATTCCCTAATAACAACCGATAACTCCGTAACACATTTCCCGTCTTCTGCGACTGCACGGTTTCGGGACGCGCCTGCACAATAAAAAGTTGGTTAGTAATTCCATCTTTTGCCCACTCAATATCCATTGGAGTATAAATACCGTGGACTTGGGAATAATGGTCTTCAATTAAACATGCCCAATTTGCTAGTTGTAAAATATCTTCATCACTCAGAGCGAATTTGGCTCTTTCGCTGGACGAAACCGAAACATTTTTCGTCAATTTAGAGCCGTCATCATAGATCATTTTCAGTTCTTTACTACCCAATTTTTTATCAATAATTGGGCGGAAACCAGCTTTTAAAGTGGGTTTAAAAACATAATATTCATCAGGATTTACAGACCCCTGGACAACATTTTCACCTAAACCGTAGGCGGCTGTAATCAGTGCAGCATCCTTAAATCCGGTTTCTGTATCAATGGAGAACATCACCCCAGAGGTTGCTAAGTCAGAGCGCACCATTTTTTGCACACCCACAGCCAGAGCAATGCTAAAGTGATCAAATCCCTTGGTATGGCGATAAGAAATGGCGCGATCGGTAAATATGGAAGCAAAGCATTTATGACAAGCTGCTAAAACTCCTTCAGCACCGACAACGTTGAGGTAAGTTTCCTGTTGTCCAGCAAAACTAGCATCTGGAAGGTCTTCGGCGGTGGCGCTAGAACGGACTGCAACATCTGTCTCTGCGTTGTATTGTTCACAAAGACTCTGGTAAGCTTTAGCGATCGCCTCTCGCAATTCTACAGGAAATGGGGTGTGGATTAATAGCGATCGCGCTTTTTTTCCCCGTTCTCGTAAATTTTTGACATCCTCAACATCTAAGTCAGCAAAGAGTTTGCGTAGCTTTGCTTCTAAACCTCCTGATTGAATAAAATAACGATAAGCATAAGCAGTGGTGGCGAATCCTGTGGGAACGTTAATCCCTTTGGGCGTTAGCTGTTGAATCATTTCGCCTAGTGAGGCATTTTTACCGCCAACTACGGGGATATCAGCAATACCAACTTCATCAAACCACAAGATGAGCGATCGCTCTTGGGAAGATTGAGATAAGGTGCTTTTAGATACTGTAGTCATAGTTACCTTTTAAGTTTATACTCAGTTTGTCAGTGCGTAACCGCTAGTATATTTTTCCCATATTCAATTTTAGCTATTACAGCTAGTAGCGTGATTTTGTATTGTGCAATTAAATGCCAAACTATAGTCCATAAATAACAATTATTCGGGATAATAGCTGTATCGTAATATCAGACGTAATGCACAATGGCACAACTAGAACGACTGCTGAAAATGGCAGAAGATGAGCTAACTGAGTACAGTACTGATGCCCGCAAAATTGAAAAACTACGGCGCAAAATAGGTTTGTCAGTATCGGCAGCCGAACAGCGACAAGTCAAAGAGGCATTACTAGCTACTAAGCAATCTTCTAATATGATTACTCAAATTGTGGAAGAACAAAGGCAAGCAGCAGCTTTACCATTTTGGGGAATTGCTGGATTGGGTTTGTTATTCGGAATTTCTTTAAATCAACCCATAGGTTTGTTAGCAGCTATAGTTGGAACTGTATTAGCTTTTAGAATTCAGAAATGGGGTTGGCAATTGCAGGCAAGTCGTCTATTGTTACAAACATTGGAAGATATTGAAGCGCGTATTGCCCAACCGAATAAGTAACAAAACAGATCCACTTTATGGAGAAAATATTTCTACAAACTTGTATCTTAATATACAAAAACGTTGACTAGTCACTTGATTGACACCTCGTAATTACTTAACAATTCCTTTGGGATCACCATAGCAAAAAAAATTAGATATTGGATTTGATTCAGATATTTATTCATATAGTTTGTGTGCAATGAATGCTACATTACCCTTTGTCAGTACGTATTTACCATAACGACGCATTGTTTCAACTCCAAAGCCCACGCGCTGGAGTTCACTTTCAACTAGTACTACCCACCCCTCTCCTTCAGTGAACCCCTTACTTGTGGTTCGCTGTGCGACTTGTCCTGTCGTTGCAATGTCGAATATGAATACACTCCCAGGAGTTAAGGTATTATATATGCGGTGAAATTGAACAAGAATTTGGCGATCGCTGTCTGAATCAAACTGGTAGCTGAGGCATTCACCAATCGATACTTATTACCCCACATTCCGCACTTCATCGTGTAATACACGAAGATTTCCAATGTCTGGCTAATGGTGGTTAAATAGCAATCACAAATTACCAACATTTGTCAGTATTAATACTTAAGCATTGAGCATTATCAGGAAATCTTCTTGAATATCAATGTGTTACATCTTGAAGTGCGGAATGTCGGATATACACGTACAGCATTTTCTAGCAAAATATGGCTTAAATATACAAAAATACTGCCAAAAGTGGATGCCATAATGAACGAGTCTCAGATTCAATTTAGCGAACAGCTACGCTGCGCCAAAGGCGAACGCAAGTCTGAAATTGACCTTTACCAACTTCAAGAACTGTTAAACGTTTCAGCTTTCTGGGCAAAAGGTCGCAGTATTGAAGATTTAGGTATAGCCATTGCCAATAGTGAGCCAGTGATTTCCATCTACCTTCGCGATCAACTCATTGGCTTTGCTAGAGCAACATCTGATGGCATATATCGCGCCACAATTTGGGATGTTGTAATTCATCCAGAGTATCAAAGTAGCGGGCTGGGAAGCAAGTTAGTAGAAACCGTTTTGAGTCATCCCCGCATGAGGCGGGTTGAGCGCGTTTACCTGATGACTACTCACCAGCAGGGTTTCTATGAAAAGATTGGTTTTCAACCCAACACCACTACGACGATGGTGCTACACAACCAAGCTAACCGTGCTTTCGTTCCTGCTACAGAAGTTCAGCTTCAGGAATCACTAGGGGGATAGAGATTTGTAGTCTGCTAATCTCCTGATGTGGTTCCTTCGCAATGGTCGAGGGCAGGATTTCTAACTTTCCTCCCATAACTTCCACCAGAGTCTGATTGATTAATAGCCTCATTCCTGGGGAAAGAGCAGTGTTTCCTTGGTCAATATCGGGCGGCTGATCTTCAGATTTAATCAAATCAATCGGCTCGCTCCAGGGTATGGCATGGGTTGGTACATCCAACCAAATGTTTACAAAATTACTTGTAGGCACTGTGCTGCTGGAAACACAGATGCTGCCTTCCTCCATTTGAATAATGGCAGTGTCTATTAAACTTATCAATATTTGGCGGAGCCAGAGGTAATCTGCCAAAACATAAATTTCTGGGTCGGTGGGTAAAAATTGCAAGGGAAGATTGCGATTGGCCGCCAGCATATAAGTTAATTTATGAACATCCTCTAAAACTTGAGCTAATGGTCTAGGCTGAATATCTAATTTATTAGTACCGTGTTCAGTTCTAGCAACGTTGAGAATTTCATCCATCAACTTGAGTAGCTTCAGCGTTCGCTCGTAAGCTTGGGCAATAAATTCTCGCTCTTCAGCCGGATCTTCACACAGATCCGACAAAATTAACTGATGCAAGCCTATCAAACCACTGAGGGGCGATCGCAATTCATGGGTAGTCCGTGCCAAAAAACCACCTTTAAATTGGCTCATTTCCCTTGCCATAAGGTATGCCAGGTGCGTTTGCTGTAGCTGTTGCGATATTGATGGCATATCCTGCTGATCTAATGGCGCTACTGGGAATGAGCTAGATGAAACATTAGGCGATGCCTGCTTTGGGCGTAGCCATCGCCCAAATAACTGACGGAAACTCATACCTAGTGCTATTCCTGCTCCTAGATATATCCAGTTGCTCCAATTCATAATTTGGCAATTATTAACTTGTTAATTAACCACAACAGCGCAAACTAAAGTTCCAGATTTCTCTGTTGTCAAAATCAGGAAGACAACATTATAGCGACCTATATTTGGTTATCACTGGAAATATCTAACTTTATCGCACCTTGACGCAAAATCTGCCAATTTATTCCTGTCCATTTAGCAACGGTGGAAGGTACACCCACCATCGGTATTTCACCCTGGTATTCTAGAGTCAGAACCTTGGGAAACTGAACCTCAATTTCTGTCATCGTTTGCAAAGGCGGCTGACCGGAAAAATTAGCGCTAGTAGTAGCAAGCGGGCCTGTTTGCGCCAAAATAGTTTGAGCGATCGCACTGTTTGGGACTCGAATACCAATTGTCGTTGGATCAATAGGGTTCATCACTTTTGGCACGCGATCTGAAGCTGGTAAAACTAGCGTCAGTCCTCCTGGCCAATATTTATCTGCTAGTTCTTGCCAAACTTTATACTCGTTCTCATCACCTTTAACATACAGCCACAAATCTTCAGCCCTAGCAGCCATCAAAATTAAAGGTTTGTCTTGACTGCGTTGCTTCGCCGCAAAAATTGATGCTGCTTTTTCTGGTATAGCTGCAAGTGCAGGAACTGTATCAGTGGGAAAGCTTACCAAGAAGCCAGCGCGTGCGCCAGATATTAGATTTGTTAGAGAAACTTGGGTCATTTTTACAAAGTTAGGAGTGAGGAATTTCTTGAAGAAGAATTCAGAAGTCAGAATTCAGGAGTCAGAATGCAATCAGTGGGGGATTGAGACCCGCAACTGAATTGTTGCACCACCAAATTTTCAATTTGGTGGGGGTTTTAAACCCGTTTATTCATCCGCCAGTCGCACAAAATTCATTCTGAATTCTGGCTCCTGACTCCTGAATTCTGTTTGATAACTCATAACTCCTAACTTTTATAAGCTACAGCAAAGCGTTCAATTCCAGCTAAATCAGCGTGAATTTGAATTTTACAATAGCTACCTTGATTGTGCAAAAGTTCTCGCACTGTATCCGCCTGTCCTGCCATCATCTCAATTAACCACACGCCACCAGGTTGCAAATAGCTAGGAGAAATTTCTATCAAATGGCGAATGCAATCTAAGCCATCAGTGCCACCATCCAAAGCTAGATGTGGTTCATGGTTAACTACTTCTGGTTGCAGCGTAGGTAAGGTACTGGTGGGTATGTAAGGGGGGTTCGACACCATACCACTGAACTGACCTTTGAGAAATGTCAGTGGCTCCCACCAGGAACCTTGATAAAATTTAATTCGGTCAGCAAAACCTAAATTATGGGCGTTGGTTTGGGCGATCGCCAGAGCTTCCAAACTGTAATCAACAGCATGAATTGTTGCTTTTGGCAAGACATCTGCTAGTCCCAGTGCGATCGCTCCACTCCCAGTACCTAAATCTGCCCAGTGTCCTGAAGCATTACTGGCAGATGCTAAAGCTAAATCAATTAATAATTCTGTCTCTGGTCTAGGAATCAAAACCGCACTTGACACTGCAATTTGAAAGTTACGCCAAGGTGTAACTCCGGCAATATACTGCACTGGTAAGCGGTCATTTAATCGCCTCTGCCACAAACGATCTAACTCTTCTAGAGGCAATTGCAGCTGAATTTGTGGCCAGTTTTTAAAGGACTCCAAACGCAGTGCCAAGCGGTCTAACCCAGCAACTTCTAGGAGCAGCCAATCTACCTCGGCTGGTGGGACATCAGTGGCGATCGCTGCTTGGTGAGCAGTATTGCGCCACTGCCATAGTTGTAAACCAGAAACTATCAGATGTTTCTCCCCCATGCCTCAACCTTGGAGTGCATAACCGTTATTTTTTCCGAGCAGGCGCAGCAGCAGGCTTGGCAGATGGAGATTGATTCGGTGCAAGCGAGCGAATAAAATTGATGGACTCCCGCGATGGATAGAGAACAATTTTATTTATAGTAGGGTCGGTACTGCTATTGAGAGCTTCCATAACACCGTACAAATCCACCACCTGAATTTCAGTGTTGGCTCCTTCCTTTGGCACGGCTTTTTTGAATTCGTCTAACAGAGCCGTTGCTTGCTCTTTCTCAAAAAAGAAAGGGATATACCGCTCTTTGCCATTGGGGACAGGAATCGTCAAATAGCTATTATCTTTCTTAAATTTGGGTACAAATAGGGGAATACCATTAAATTGCTCCCCTTTTTTACCATTTTGATTCAGCATACTTGTTGCTGAAGCTACCTGTGCTTGCGTCGGTACTAAAGTATAAATTACAGAGTCTGATTTCTTTTTGCTTTCTTGGACTATTTTATAGTAGTCTGCCAAGGATAAAGGTCTTACCTGTAGGGTGCTTGCCAACTGGGGGTTTTCTTTCTTAAGCCGATTGTCAAGGAATTTTTGAGCATCTTGCTTGCTAATAAAAAATCCCACTTGCGAGATTGGCTTGGATGCGTTGTTCCTCGAAAGAACTACGAATTCGCCTTTAGGATTCGTGAGCGTGAATACAGGTACTTCTTGGAGCTTTTTCACTACCTGATCTTGTGGCAACGCGATCGCCTCTTGATTGCCTATTCCTGGTAAATTGCCTATTCCTGAAAGCCCCGTTAAAAATACACTGCCAGCTATACCCAATGTTGCGCCCAAGCGAATAAATGATTTCATGACTGCTCCTCGCATGAATAGTCCAATTAAATTAAACAAATGGTTGGATGTTGCACAGCACCAACTAGCTTTAGTTATATAGCAATCTATTTAAATTGTGAAAAATTCATTGTGCGCGTTGAGGCTGGGTATTAAGCTTCAACGGTCAAAATCCAATATTCCGCAACTATTTAGGGTTGCTATAGTAGCATTTTGAAAAATCGACTGTGCTAAATTTGTGTTTTTATCGATTTCGTTTTGCTATTCACTACGAAATCCTGTAGATGCCTATTATATGTCTTCTCAAACAGTCAAAAGCCTCTCTGTCTCTCGACTTGGAGATGATAAATGCCATTTTATTGGCTTTCTCTAATATCGGGTGACGCTATTACTTAATTAATCGTTCCATCGCCCTTGCTTTAATATTTTCTCAAATCTATACAAAGCTTAGTGTCAGGAATATCTTACTGTATAAAGAGGAAAATTGCCTGTTAGGCTTCAACAGTCAAATTAACACTATAACAGGCAATTTCTTCTTATCGTTAAAAACGTGCAATTTAATTGCACATCTTAGCAAGAAAGCTTTATTCAATCCGCCTTAGCTGTTAAGCATATTAATTATTTGAAAAATCGGGATGACAGGATTTGAACCTGCGGCATCCTGCTCCCAAAGCAGGCGCGCTACCAAGCTGCGCTACATCCCGTTTATACTGATCTACTTTTTGTGATTTGGTTTTATCCCATCAAAGCGATCGCCCTTTACCAAGAGCATTAAGGTAACTATATCACATCAGACCGCTTATGCCTAATTTTTTTATCCTTTGCCAAAAACAAGATAGATTACATCGTTACACTGATAAAGGTTTTTTGCCGACTTAGTTTTACAAGATATGTACTTGCGCCTTCGTCGGCAGAAAAAAGCAAAACCACATCAAAATAATAGCTTTTCACCATTTGACCTGATTTTCTTGTGTAAATCGGGTTTTATTTTGATTAAGCGCTAGTGAGGATACCAGAACATACCTTTAATGCCTTCCGGATCAGCCATAAACCCCATAGTTCGGTAGAAATCTACAACATGGGGGTCGGCGAAGAGAGTGACATTACTAATTTCTTCACTCCTAAGTTTTTTGAGAACGTATTTCATCAGTGCCTTGCCCAGTCCTTGACTTTGAAAGTCTGGGTGAACCACAACATCCCAAATAGTGGCATTAAACGCGTGATCTGAGGTAGCACGGGCAAAACCAATGAGCCGCTTTTGGTTTCCTCTCACCTGCCACATTGAGGCGACAAGAAAACTATGCTCAATAGCTTTTTTCACTTTTCTTAGAGGACGACGCGACCAACCAACTGCATCACAGAGTTCTTCTAGCTCATACAGGTCAATGTCTCGTTCCGTACTGAAGACGATGCGAGTCTCCTTTAAAGAAGCTTCGCTAAGGCTGCTGGAGTTGGAGTTGCCCGCAGCATCCGCTCTATGTTCTTCAAAGGAGTTTGTCCTAGTTGCCGCTACAGATTCAGGAGTACTAAACCAAGTTTTCCAAAAACCCATGCCAACGTGGTTCGGGTAGTATAACTGAATTGGTTTCCACTCTCAGGAGTGTTGATTCACGTCTAACATAGCTACCCCATTTACTACCTTTTACACTCAAATTTTTTCGGTTGTTTTCGGGATTTGCAATGGTAACAGCCAATTAGGGCGTGTTTCACACCAATCATTTTCAACTTTAGCATTTTGTTGTAGAGGCTAGGAGAAATTCACCAAAAGGGTAAGGATATAAATAATTCAAAATTCAAAATGGAAGAACCTAATCCTGGCAATTGCTCGTATAGAGCTTAAATGCACGTTAGCTTAAGAGTGAATTGTATACAAGAGATTGAGTATTTGATAAAATTCTTCCCCAGTCTCTAGTCCCCAACATTCAGCCCCTAGTCCCCAAGTGATCAAAGCAAGCGAGTCTTACTCTTAACAATGGCTTCTGGTTTAAAATCTTCGACACTGGAACTCCTAAAACGCTTTAACCGAGCGTTTCCTCAGTTTTATGAGCAATTCGTCAGCAGTGAGATTCAACTGCAAAATTTGCGGCTAGCCTACCGTCTCTATAAAACTAGACGCGCTGTTATTGAGCTAAAACCTGAAGGTAGCAAAAGTGCCCTGCATTTTGCTTACCGCAACCAGTCTTTTCTTCTCAGCGATATTTTTGGTGTACTAGCAGCTTATGGGTTGACTATTCATGGTCTGAGTCTATACGGTCAGATCCGTCCGCCAATGTTAGTTTTTATTAAACTGTTGGTATCTCGTGGTAGTAAAGCCTTGACCGAGAAAACCGCAGAAAATGTCTGTCGTGCTATTCGCGAAGCTTTAGGAGGTCGGTTTGAGGTAGAAGAGATGCTGACAGTAGAATTCAATCTTGACACTGGCTTAGAGCAGGTACAAACTGAGTTCTATGTCGATCCGGTCTTTCATCTCCCTGCCCTAATGATTGAAGCCGATAATCAACCAGGATTATTCTACAAAGTGATGTACGCCATCTGGCAGGAAGACCTGCTGGTAGTCAATGCAAATTTACTGGTTTGGCGCGGACGTACACGACTAATTCTCTACTTGTTGGGGCCGAATGAAAGTCTTATTCCTGAATATCTGGGTCACAAAATTGCTGAAGGGGTGCGACAGAGGTTGCTGGATAAATGAAAAAGTTAGGAGTTAGGAGTTAAAAATTAACAACTCCTGTACAGACGCGATTAATCGCGTCTGTACTCCTAACTCTTCACACTCCGTATTTAGTGGCACCCGCCCTTAGGGGTACGATATAAGTATGGCTACTATCGAAATCTTGGGCGTTCCACACGCATACGAGCTAACGGCTCCCACTCCCTGCCCCCATGCTTTAGTATTTATCCACGGTTGGCTCAATAGCCGTGGATATTGGCAACCTGTGATTTCCCGCCTATCAGATGATTTGCAGTGCCTTTCCTATGATTTGCGGGGTTTTGGTGAATCCCAGTCTCAGGTAAAAACCGATTTTAGTCGGGCAGAAATGTCTTTGAGCCTGACGTCCATCCCCAGTAGTGCGCTTGGCTCAACAATCGATTCTCTTTATACTCCTGCTGCGTATGCTCAGGATTTAGCAATTCTCCTGAAACAGCTTAATATTAACAGTGCTTGGCTCATTGGTCACTCTTTGGGAGGCACGATCGCTCTTTGGGGAGCAGATCAAATACCTGAGTGTGTTAAGGGAGTTATCTGTATCAACGCTGGCGGCGGTATTTACCTCAAAGAAGCCTTTGAGCAGTTTCGCTCGGCCGGTCAGAAATTTTTGCAAGTCCGCCCGCGCTGGCTGTCCCAAGTACCTTTGATTGATTTGCTGTTTACCAGAGCCAGTGTAGCTCGTCCTTTGGGGCGCTCTTGGGCACGTCAACGGGTAATAGATTTTGTCGTGGCTGACCCAGAAGCGGCTCTGGGAAGTCTGTTAGATTCCACAACCGAAGAAGAAATTAATCGTTTACCTGAACTAGTATCCCAATTAAAGCAGCCAGTTTATTTTTTGGCTGGTGCCGAAGATAAGGTTATGGAACCCAAGTATGTGCGCCATTTAGCTAGCTTTCACAGACTGTTCCAATATTGTGGTGACAATGTTTTGGAAATTCCTGATTGTGGACACCTGGCTATGTTGGAACAGCCGGATGCAGTGGCTGATCACATCCGAGCAATAGTCAATAGTTATAGGGCATAGGGCATGGGGCATGGGGCATGGGGCATGGGGCATGGG
>JAHCSU010000299.1 GCA_023522315.1 Nostoc sp. CCCryo 231-06 | reverse complement strand
TTGATTTAATCCATGACTGGTATAGTTCCAACCCTGATATGCCATTTGTATTGCGCGGTTATGCAGGTACAGGAAAAACGTTTTTAGTACAGCGAGTAATTCAATCGTTTCAGAATTGCTTCAAAACACGAGATTTAGATAAAAATAAAAATGTTGGTTTAAGAGTTGCTTTGTGCGCTCCAACGCATAAAGCAAGACATGTATTGGATGCAATGGCTCAACAGGCGAATCTTACTGTACATATCTCAACTCTTCACAGGGCATGGGCAATTATTTATGCTCTCAAAGATGTTGAAAACCGTGGCTGGCGGTGGGATTGAAGCGGGGATGGTGCAAGCTGGTATTCGTCCGGTCATTGCGGTGGAGTTTGACCCCACAAAACCAGACTTGAGCAGGGCGATCGCACAAACTCATCACCGCAATTTCAGTGAATACGGGTGTAGAGTCGTCCAGCTAACAGTCCAAGAAATAGCACGGTTAGGATTTCTAGGTTTTCCTCGCCGCCCCGACTATCTCCATGCCTCCCCAGTGTGTGCCAACTTCAGCCAAGCCCACACAGCGAAAGCTGGTATTGCGTTTGAAACGACTGACGACCTGAGCGCAGCGATCGCAGTAGCAGAAGCCATCCGGCAGTTGCAGCCACAGGTGTTTACACTGGAAAATGTACCACGCTATCAGAACAGTCAGAGTTTCAGTATCATTCTGTCAGCTTTGGAACTTGAGGGGTACTCGGTCAATTACAGCGTGGTCAACATGGCTGACTTTGGGTTGCCCCAGGCGCGGCGGCGGTTAGTTCTGATTGCAAGTAGAGGTTGTCGCGTTGCAATACCCGCTTACAGAAAACCAATAGGTTGGTACGATGCCATTGCCCATCTCATCCCCACAATGTCTGATTCCCAACTACTCCCCAAACAACGGCAAGCGGTAGAACAATTTCTGACAGCTAACGAACCAACGCCATTGCTACTAGAGAGAGTTGGGGGACGCAACGGACTAAAGTACAAGCCTGGGCATTTACCATGCAATACCATACTGCGATCGCACTTCACAGATCACAAAGGCTGTAACCGTAGTAAATTCGCTGATATCTGGTTGCCTGATGGTACAGTCAAATCCCTGTCAATTCAAGGTGCAGCGAGGTTACAGGGTTTTCCTGACTGGTACGAATTCCCCAAGGAAACTGCTACAGCGGGGTCAATTATCGGCTATTCCGTGCCTCCCAGTTTTGCAAGTCAATTATTCATGTCGGCACAAAGTTATAGCTATGTAGGCAATAGCTAAGGCTCTACTCCTTCATCAATCCAAGCATCAATTGCTGCTTTTACGTTTAATTCAGTCACGGCAGACCATTCTTTTTCATTGATAGTTGTTTTAAATACCGCTCTTTTACCGTGACCAACTTTTTCCATTGAGTGTCCGCGATACAAATTTTTAGGCTTAATCATTTTTCTTAATTATCTTTATATAATATTATAAACTGTCGCTCAATAATAAGAGTAGTTTTAGGGTTTTCCAAAAGTTTTTGGAGCTAGAAAAAGCGAAGCTCGTTCATTCCATACTTTCACAAGAGACTGAGCTAGCCTTCATCATAAACACTACTGCGACTTTATAATCTAATCTCGCGGCAATATGTGCGTTTTAGCCCCAAAACCTTTTATTTTCACAATACAGCACTTCCGGCTATTATGAGGTACAGTAGCAGCAACTAGCAAACCAGT
>JAHCSU010000298.1 GCA_023522315.1 Nostoc sp. CCCryo 231-06 | reverse complement strand
AACAATAAATAGTATTCCCATAAAATTAGCTACGCTCAAGCTACGCTAAAATTTATTCGCCCAGTGAAGAGGAAGAGGGGCAGGGCTGACTTTTCTCCGTATCTGAAAAACCTCTCTCTAAATCTCTCTCCTAAAAGGAGAGAGACTTTGAATTTTTCCCCCTTCCCGCGACGAGTTGGGGGTTAGGGGGTTAGGTTTTTTGTGGGCTTAAGTCAGGGCAGCAGGAGGAGACAAAGGAGACAAGGAAAATAACCATACTCAATGCCCAATTCCCAATTCCCAGTTCCAAATTCCCAAATAATTTAAAATGGTTGACTATCTCATTTTCTTAGCAATTTCTACAGCACTTTTTGCTCTATTCGCACTAGGACTCAATTTACAGTGGGGCTTTACGGGGTTAATTAACTTTGGTCATATTGCCTTCATGACCCTTGGAGCATATACAACCGTATTGTTAAGCTTAAAGGGCGTACCCCTACTGATATCGGCAGTAGCTGGGGCAATTGTCGCCGCCTTGTTAGGTTTGGTAATTGGTTTTGCAACTCTCCGCTTACGGGAAGATTATCTGTCAATTGTCACTATTGGTACAGGAGAATTAATTCGTTTGGTGGTGAATAACCAGGAATTACCTGTGGGTGACACCTGGATTTCTGGGGCGTTTGGTGTGCAAAGTTATCCTATACCCCTATCTACAGAGCCAAATTTGTTTGTCAGATTAGTGATGATTGGGCTTTTAACACTGCTGGCTGCTGTAACTTTCTTTACGTTATGGCGATGGATTCGTACCACCCAAATATCTCGGACTACTGATTTAGGTAAAAGGACAACTAGCAAACAAGAATTTGCGTCGCGCTTGGGTGTGGCAATTGTGTTAGCCGTTTTGGCGGCAGCGATTTATATTTCTGGGGTGATCGGACTGTATAATTACAACCCAAAAGCGGGTTTAATGCTGGTTTTGCTGTTGGTTTTAGCATTTGTATATTGGCGCTTAGAAATTTTGGTGCGATCGCCTTGGGGTAGAATTCTCAAAGCCATCCGTGAAGATGAAGAAATTCCCAAGGCGCTGGGAAAAAAATGTCTTTTGGTATAAATTACAATCTCTCATGTTAGGGGGTGCGATCGCAGGTATCGCTGGTGCTTTCTTCGCTTGGCAACTGGGCGCTATTTACCCTGATAATTTCCAACCCCAGATCACCTTTGATACTTGGATTATGGTGAATATAGGTGGTTCTGGGAATAATGTTGGCACAATCTTAGGTGCGGTAATTTTCTTTGCTTACGATGCGCTGACGCGGGAAGTCTTACCCAGAATCGTCCCCCTTGATGAAGCCCGTTTGGGTGCATTTCGGATCATGGTAATCGGACTAATTTTGATGGTACTGATG
>JAHCSU010000297.1 GCA_023522315.1 Nostoc sp. CCCryo 231-06 | reverse complement strand
TAGGAAATATTCTTGAATATCGATGTATTACATCTTGAAGTGCGGAATGTCGGTTTTAAGACTGTCGCTACAAAATTAGCGATGGGCGAGAAGCCCCGTCGTAGATATCGCACTAATTTATTTGAGCTTCTATCGTCACGGTAATCACGTTCTCTCCTAAGAATCCACCTTTGCTACCTGATGTTTCAATGATTTTCCATGCAATGCGTTGATCTGATGTGCCATTGCTCAAAGCCTCTAACGCTTTATTAGTAGCTTCCAGAAGAGCAGATTGAAAATCGCCTTCTTCTGAGGTTCCTTGAAAATTTTCAATATTCATAGAATGAACTCATTGACATTTTTTGATGCGTGAATTCTGATACCTTTTAAGTTGTTTGGTATTTGCTTTAGCTTATACTCAGTTTCGATAGGCATTACTACGGGTAGGTCAATACCGCTTGGTGGTTCAGCAACAATATCGAAGTCGTATATTCCATCAGGTGGTGGCTGCTCAAAACTATGTGACACAAGTTCGGGATTTTTCCATCCACTAGATGTGACATTTCCAGACGCTTTTATGCTAAGTGTGGATTGATTGTCCTCTAAAATAACTGATATATCTTGAACTTCAAATATTTTCTCTTTAGCCATTTTTTTTATAAAGATTGAAGTTGTGTCAGAATTTTATCGATAGAAAGTACCCCCCTCCCGTAACGCTCATCAGATCCTGGTTGACCAGCATCAACGATCGCATTATCAATAATCTGCTTTGTTAAAATTTTCTCATTAGCAAGACCTTTCATACGAATATATGAGAGGATGTTAGCCGCAATACCAGCCATATGAGGGGTTGCCATTGAGGTTCCGCTTTCATTCCTATATTTACCTTTGTCTGGAGCGCATGAGATTATTCCTACTCCCGGACCAACAAGGTATGGCACGATAATATTCTTCTTGCCTGAAAAGTAAGAGGTGTCTAGCCAATCAATAATTCCACCACCACTTTCTGCCCAAATATTCTGCTGGTTATTATAAGCACCAACACTGATCAGCCCTTCTAAAGGGTAATTGCCTGGTGAACGGGTACGTAGTTGGCTCTGAGATGTATACTCATTGCCAGATGCTGCAAATACAATCGCTCCTCCTTGGACTAATTTAAACATTGCATCTGCCCAATCATCATGAAGTCCTGGCCACCCCAATGACAAAGAAACTATGTCACATTGTTTTTCATGAAACCACTCCAACGCCTTATTTTGACTAATTATCGATCCACTCCAACCATCGAAAGTTTTGGCAAAATATAGTTCTATATCGGGCGATACTCCCCGACTCATACCATCTGATTCGACACCACAGAGAACTCCCGCACAATGAGTGCCATGCCAAGTTGCGTCGTAAGGAGTTTTCTGTACAATATCTCCGGTTTCGATATTGATGTCAATAAATTCCTTCAAGTTCAAAGATGCAAAACAATCGTGATCCCGAAATAAACCAGTATCAGCAATACCGACCTTTACAGATTGTCCTCTTGCCTTTAGTTTCCAGAATTCCTGAACGCGGAGATTTTCAGCCCCCCAATTAGCTGCACGCTCTACTTCAGATGCTGGACCAATATCTGGTTGATGGGGTACTGTGAAGATTTGATTCTGCTTAACACCATCTACTTGAAAACCGCGAGAGCGAATTTCGTCAAGTTTCTGTAAGGAGTCTAGATAGAATATTTGAGAATTACTGAGATGCCGAAGGGATTCATCAGATATTGATTCTGAGGCTTCAATTTCTCTCTTAATACCACGAACAATATACATTTATTTGCTACTCCCTATTTTTTTGTTATGGTTTAAAGATTCCCACGGGCAGGCTAACGTCTTCAAGTCCAAGCTTTCTAGCCCTCTTATCCAAGGCTTCAACTTTTCCTGAAAAAGACATAGCTTTCCATCTTCTTGGATATAGCCAATATCATTTCGTTCATCGTCAAGAGCAACTGTACACTTCGCAATGCGACCATTGGCACGAATAGCAAGGGAGTTTGGCTTTGAGGCATAGCAGATGTACTGATTGCTCATAGAGTAGACTTGGCGAGAATCTGCCACAAAATTTTTCAGGTATGCTTCTATCTCTGCCTTTTCTATGGGAGATAGTGCTTCAATATCCTCATCATTTTCTCCTCCAAGTTTATCTACTGACTTGAAATAAAATTGAAATCTTAAGTCTCCACCAAAATTATCATTAAGAGTATCAATTAAGCTCTTTAATTCAACAAAAGTCGATTTTTGGTAATGAATACGAATGAGAACCGTAAACTCAGCCTGAATTTGCTTGAGAGCTAACAGATTTGACATAATAACATCAAAACTTCCCTTACCATTGCTTAACACTCTAGTAGTGTCATGTAACTGGCGATCTCCATCCAGAGAAATCTGATACGAGGAAATTCCATAATTTATTAGTTCTTCTGCAACCTGCTTGGTAAGGAAGTAGCCATTAGTCGTTATATTGGCAGCATAATTTAAATCTGGATTTTGCTCTTGCAATGAAAGAATCGTTTCTGATATTTCAAATATCACGTCCTTAGCCAGTAGAGGCTCTCCACCAAACCAACTTATTTCCAATAATTTCAATGTTTTATAGCGATGGTGAAGTAAATTTTTGATGCCAGACACTACTTCTGGCATCATTCGACCGATTTTGTAATCTTCATAGCAATAGGTACATCGGAAATTACAATGTTCGGTTGGAAAAAGAATTAGATTTAGAGAGGAAGGATGGAGTGAAAGAATAATCTGTTCAAAAGCTTCGTTTTTGAGATTCATAGAAAGTAACTCATTGTTATTAAGGATATTCAATCGCTAAAATCAGAGGACAAGAGACAGACAAAAAGCTTAAGTCCTCTGATTTTTACGACTCTAAATTTTTGAACTAGCCTGTACAACCCAAGCCACAAGTAGCATTACTACCAGCGATAAGCTCAGGGTTGCAAGTTGAAATTTTCAACCTGCGCAGTTAATGCCGCAAACACCATTGTCAACAGCAGGTCGAACAGGATTCAAAATAAATCCCTTAACATATTCTCGAAAAGCATCATTGTTGATCACAATCGTGCCATATTCATCTACACTAATCTGACTCAGTTCGATGCTTGAAACGGTCGATTTCAAAAGCCCGACTGCCTCTTGCTGTTGATTGACTAAAGCATTTAAAAGAGCATGGCTCTTGATCGATGCCTCATTTGTCCCAGAAAGACTTATGTTTTCTGGCTTTACAAAAACTGCCATTTGGTTTTACTCCTTGTTTAGATTTTATTAATATTTCAGCGAAGCCAGATGCCCGTTGTTAATGTGAAAAGTTGCGATCGCACTTCCCCTTGTTCACTAAGTTCTGGCTTACTTGTTACTCATTCTTCAGATTTCTTGCCCTCAAAACCACCAAAGTTTACAACTTTAAGAAAAAAGTTAAGGATTTAGCACTAGCAATTTCCCAAAGCCCTTCCTCATATTGGTTTCAGTTACCAAAAATTTAAGAACCTCGCAACTATTAGTTAACGTCGTTCTTAACTTTGGAAAAAACCCCAAGTTAAGAACTATGCTTCTGTTTATCTTTATCATAGAAAACTTCAATTCAAAGCTTATATATTTATGTATTTAGAAGTATTGACAATATAGACTTCTCTTGCACTTATCAAGGATAGGCGTGTTCAAAATAAACTTTCTGGAATTGCATCCCTAGTATTTGTAGCTATGCTGCGTAAACTTGTAAAGTGCATAAGTAATAACAGTATTCACCCATAACTAATAAGCAGATTACTAAGCACATTTTTATACTTTATTTGAGAGTTAAAAATGCAATTACAATCAAAAAATCAACTACGGCGACGGGGTGCGACTCTAACTGCTCAAGGCTTCAAGAAACTCAATCAAGCAAAAGCTGAGGTAGAAATTGAGCAAAACTTTAAGCGATACACTCTCGAAGACATCAGTGAGAAAACAGGTTTAACCCCCAATACCCTCAGCAAGGTCTTTAATGCCTCAACTGGAGTCGATAAGCGAACCTTGGAGTGCTGCTTCAATGCCTTTAATCTAACTTTGTTAAAGGACGATTATCTCTACCTGGAGTCAGATAAAGACAATATTGCCGAGATTAGCTCAATGTCCATGAATGAAACCATCTGTCCTATCGAATCAGTTTGCAACTCTCGCACCAATCCGGCTCAAACCCACAAAATGGAACGATCGCCTGACAATCTGCAACCTCGTCCCACAACCGTACCAGGAGGGCAGATGCCCCTGGATTCAGTCTTTTACATTGACCGTCCCATCCTCGAATCCCTCTGTTACGAAGCGATCCAGGAACCTGGTGCGCTGGTCAATATCCGTGCCCCCAAGCAAATGGGCAAAACCTCCCTAATGACCCGCATCCTGGCTTACGCTAACTCCCTGGGCGATAGCGTTCGCGTAAGCGTGTCCCCTTGGGACTCAGCGTTGCTGCGTTCGCAAAGCGTCTCGCAGAGAAGCGCAGATCGCACTGTTTCTGTGAACTTGCAACTTGCCGACGACGAGATTTTACAGAACCTAGAACGCTTCCTACAATGGTTCTGTGTCAGAGTCAGCAAGCAGTTAGACTTGCCAGATGCGTTGGCGCAGCCTGTGCCGTAGACATCGCTAATTTTTGGGATAACTCCTTGGGTAGCAAATCAAATGCCACTGATTATTTCGAGAATGTGATCTTATCTTCAAGGGAGAATCGCTCCCTGGTGATTGCCATCGATGAACTCAACGAGCTTTTTGCCTACCCGGATATTGCTCGTGAATTTCTCCTACTTCTGCGAACCTGGTCTGAGCGAGCCAAAGAAAGCGATGCAGACATTAATCCTTGGCACAAGCTGCGACTGGTGACGGTTCATTCTACTGAAATCCTGATGCCTCCCTCGATCAATCCCTCACTGTTGAATACTGGGCTGGTTATTGAGTTACCTGAATTTACCCCGGCTCAGGTGCAGGAATTGGCAAATCGGTGGGGAGAGGAAATGACGGTGCAACAAATTGAGCAATTGATTACCCTTTTGGGAGGACATCCCTATCGCTTGCAGTTGGCATTTTATTACCTTCAGCAACAGACAGTAACCCTGGAAGAACTGTTAGAAAATTCTGCATTCACCACCACCATCTATGCAGAGCATCTAGAACAACAATGGTGGAACCTGCAACGCTATCCTGATTTATTGCCATTGTTTACAGAAATCGTCAAGCAATCAAATTTTGTAGATTGTGAGGCGGTGCAAGCCTCTCAGTTGTACAAGATGGGGTTGGTGCATCTGCATGGTGAAATGTCAAGTCTCGCCTGTGAGTTATTTCGGCCATTTTTTGGCGATCGCCTGCTGCAAATCAACAGTTAGGGGTCATTTAATGTTTGCGAGTCGATGCAATTCAATTGCAGGGCGATAAGGGCTTCTTCAAAGGAAACACCATGCTTTCTCTAGTTTGACTCGGCTTTATCTGGGTTTTATTCAAATTCCATAGGAAACTCTTACTACCGCCCTCGAAGTTTACCAGCGAATTATTCAGTAACCATCGAGGCATATTTCATGTGGGGGCAAAACTCTGAGAAAACATCAACAATTATATCGTAATGAATCAATTCACTCAATAAATCAACTATAGCCCTTCAAGGTAGTTGATAAGCGCTGTTGTTGCAGTCGGAGCCGCGTAAATCTGCACTCAACCTGCGTTGTTACATTTACTTTGGAGGTAACTTCCATGCTCGAAAATTTAGTTGATGCTCAATATACAGTTGACGACTTGATTCGTGGGCGCTGGAGTCCTCGTGCTTTCTCAAATCGCACCGTTGAACAAGACAAACTACTGATTTTGTTGGAAGCTACTCGCTGGGCAGCTTCTTCTTATAATGAGCAGCCGTGGAGTTTTATTGAGTAGAACTCTTGCATAAATATTTTGTGGTACGATACTGGGTTATTTTAATGATCTACCAGAACAGACTAAACGGGAAAATTACACTATCCTGTTCAACAAACCTCTCCCTCCCTTGAACTAAGGTTCAATCATGAAAAAACTGATCCAGCGTATTAAAAAATTGCTGCAACGTATCTTCAAGAAGTTTGCATCCAATTCTCAACAGACATCGCCCTTAATAAATTCTCGCCCCTTAGAAACTTCTATTCCTAGTGTTTCTCCGCGATGGGAATCTGGTTTAGTGCTTGTGTGTTCACAATGTGCAAACGAGCGCTCAAATAGTTTTCATCTAACTAGCAAAAGCTCAACAGCTTCCGAAGACTTAGAGAATTGGTTGAAATCTCGTTTAAAATTTGAGGGATTATGGGGTGAATTTCGGGTCGTTAGCACCAGTTGTTTAGGAGTTTGTCCAAAATCCGGCATTACTGTCGTTATTGTAAGTAATGGAAGTGGCGGTAATAGTCCATGCTTAATTGTAAATCCTCGGAGCGATGTCTACGACGGGCTACGCCTACGCGAACTTCTTTATTCATACATCAAACAAAATAAATGATGACTTTACAGCTTTGGTAACGCCCAGATTAGGATATTTTTTCACTAAATTATTGAATGCTAAACTGTGTTTTTTATATTGCACTATAGTTTGCTTAAGTGGCAAAGTGAAAAAGAGTGAATATTTTAATTCACCCCTTACCTTTTTCCCAAATCAGAAGGAAAATGAAGAATATTTATTCTATTCAAATCTGATATCTGAACGATTACTACTTTAAGCGACGAGGTATATTTGGACTTACCAAAAATCAAAAGTCACGCATGTTTTAATTTTGGGCTTTCTGGCTGTAATGAAATGCTAGGTTTCTTTCCACCGATCTGTACTAGGCTTGTTGTAAAAGGGGTTCTAGTTTAATTATTCCCAGTGGAAGAAAATTATTAACATGGGATTCCATACCCAAGGATTGTAAATTAAAAAGCTGATTTCCCTTGTAACAGAAACCAGTGGCTACAACCCAACTGTAACTTTTAAGCCAACCGCAGATAAGGGCACTTTTGCAAGAATGTAGCTGCCTTATTGTGGGCATCTAGGTTATGAGTATGTGCTGGTGTAGGTCGAATAATGCCATCAAACAGGTCATTTAAGCCGTAGGGAGTAAAAAATTGCCATTGGCCTTGTGCATCTAGCCGTACTCCTACAGCAGTAGCAGTATGCAGCCAATCTGTGATGCCATCCTCCGTACTAATGTAGGGTCTGGTACCAAGCCGCCAACGAGCAAAACTAGCTTGATTTTTTACATCAAACTGTTCATGAGGAAATTGTTCTGTAAACTAACCCCAGCCCTGAAGGGCGGGGCTTTATAGTAGCCCTAAAACTTGACTACTCAAAGAGCAGAAAAGCTTTGAACCTCCGAGGCTATTTACTGAGCCTCCAACGATTGAAATCATTTTTGAACCATTCTCATCAGCATCACAATGATTACCACAATGCCCACACTTGAACACTTTGCCGTTCCGGTATGACTTACCTTTGACTGGATGAATGTGCAGACAATTGTGGCAAGTTTGACTGGTATAGGCAGGATTAACAGCAATCAATTCAACCCCAAACTTGACGCTCTTGTAGCTTAAGAATAATCGCAGTTGGAAAAATGCCCAACTGTTAGATCGTCTACGTTCCGTCTTGTTTCTAGGCTGTTGATTTGTGCGCTCTCTGATACCTGTTAAATCCTCAACCGCAATCATGGCGTTGCTTTGAAGTGCGGACAAAACAATCAATTTACTGATGCAATGGTTCAGCCAAGTTTGATAGCGTCGCTCTCTGCCCGACAGCCGTTTCAAAATCTGTCTTGCCCTGCGGCGAGTAGACCTTGTGCCTTTCGATGCTTTACTTTGGAGTGACGCTCTCACACTGGAAAATCTGTCTCTAACCTCTGTTATCTGGTTCCCATCCCACTTGTCCCCAATGGAAGTAACGGCAATGTCTCTACGCCCAAAATCTACTCCGATTACTTTATCAGACTTAATAGGGTCTGGCGTTTTATCAGTTAACTGAATATGGATATAGAACAATCCATCGTTGTGTTTGCACAACTGAGCAGAAGTAGGTTTACGCTTTTTTTAATTTGCCTGACTGATAGTTGGCAAGAACAACCGGGATATGCTCTCTACATCCCAATAGTGTCAAGCTAACGGTCTTATCCTTTTCCCTAAAATCAAAGATCCGAGCATCGTAATCGGCAGAAGTTGGGCTGAATTTTTTTAACAACTTCACCTTTTACTTTTGCCGTTTTCCTATTTGCTCCAACTCTGGCACAAACTCTAACCGTTTGATTTGCACTCAATCCAAACCGAGCGCGGATGTCTTGGTAGACCTGGGTTTGAATCGTAGTCTTGCTGGTTATCCCAGTCTTGACCTGTTCGTTTGCATAGTTACAAGCATCTGCAAACGCATGGAGCAAATTATCCATTTTGGCAATTTGCTCAGAGGTTGGTTGAAGCTTGCAAACTATAGTTAGAGTTTGTTCCATCTCTTGATTATATCACAAGTGATAAGAATACTTCAAAGCGACTAAAGTCGCACCTGCTTACCTCCCCATGTCTAAAGCCAGGGGCTTCGGCTCGTTTTTCGGTGAGAGTCGCCTTTGCTGCTAGTTCTTGAGAACGGTTCCCCTCTATATCAAAGAATGCAATATCAAAATCTTTAATACCTAATTTACACTCATTGCCAAAAATTGAAGACCAAACGGTGTTTCGGACTGCACCCCCGGCTAACCACCAATTAGGTAAATTTAGTTGAGCGATCGCTCTTAATACTGTATCAATAGGTGTATGATTTAAAATCATCTGTAGACGAGTGTTACTATTCATATCAAATTCCTGGGATGATCAACTAGAAGGTGAAAATATTATTATTCACATCTCATTAAGCTTACGGTCTTGATAGACCTACTGTGATACTTGGCAGGTCAAGGTTTATTAGGGTAACTGCTGAAGTCATAGTATAGAGAACAGGATTTGACGGAAGGTTAAATTGTGAATTTATAACTTTTATTTATGGAAGATTTATTTGCGCGGCTAGAACGCACATTCAATCCTGAACTGCCAACCCTTGCAGAGTCACAACAACAACTTCTACAAGAACTCAGCATTGATGAAAATCAACCTGGTACGATTCTCCATGACTTTCAAACTCTGATAGATTTCTTGCAACCAAATGGAGTGGAAGTTAGTAGTGTTAATAACCTTTTACCATTGAAAGTACTATCAGAAGTTAATTCTCGGTTAAGTCACCCAATTGAAACTAAACTCAAACGCCCTGTACAGAAATCATACCCCTACATTAATGGACTTTATCTGTTATTACGCAGTTCTGGGTTAGCCCAAATTAGATCCCAAGGTAAGAAGCAAATTTTAGTATTAGACACAGGTACGTTGGAATCATGGTCAAATCTCAACCTAACAGAACGCTATTTCAACTTATTAGAAGCCTGGTTGATTTGGGGGAATAACGAAATTTTGGGTGAACATCAAGACTCATTCGGGAATTTATTTAGATGTATTCAACTTTGGACTCGCGTCCCAGATAAAGGTTTAAAATTTCCTAAATATGAAGACCAACACAATATTAGTTATTACCCTGGTTTGTATAACGTTGCCCTGTTAGAGTTATTTGGATTGTTATCTATCAAGCAGGGAAAACCGCAAGAAGGTAAGGGATGGCGTATTACTAGTTTACAACGCTTGCCTTTTGGGGATGCTCTGTTACAATTATTATTTCCGCTAGGTATACGAGGAGAATTACAGGATGATGTAAATGTGAATTTTGGAAAATTGCAGTCACATTTACAACTATTTTTTCCAGAATGGGAGCATAACTTATTTGTTCCACAGCAAGGCTTCACCGATGGAATTTATATTTTTAAAGTGTCCATTTCTAAGGCTTGGAGACGCATTGCCATACCAGCAAAAAAAACATTAGGTTGGCTAGCAGAAACAATTCTCGATGCTTTTGATTTTGACTACGATCATTTATATGAATTTAGTTATAAAGACCGTTTTGGTCGCACAATTAAAATAGGTCATCCCTACATGGAAATACCCCCATTTGCTGACCAAGTACAGATTGGTGACTTGTCTCTAGAACCAGGTACTAAAATGACCTATCTTTATGATTTTGGTGATAACTGGAAATTTGATGTGCAGTTAGAAGCAATTAATCAGCCTGATAATAAAATCAAAAAACCAAAGATTTTAGAAGTTTACGGAAACGCACCTCAACAATATTGGAGTGAGGATGAAGATGGGGGAGAGTAATTATACAATTTTAGTAACTCGATTTTTATCATAATAGTCTGTCAAGCCAAAAATGCTTGCTGAGACACTTCTTAAACATCTCATTTTTTCTTTGACTCTGTGCCCTCTGCGCCTCTGTGGTTCGTTTTTTACCCTTCATTCACTTGACAGATTAATAGTACCCCTGGTAAAACTAATGTAACTTTCTAAACCAGTGTTAAAATGATAATCTTTATCCTAAGCAACTGGTCTGTGGAAGAAAAAGATAAAAAAATTTTAGTAAAGTGATTTAATAAACCTATTAAATTATTTAAAATAGCAATATTGAACTTAAATTATAATCTTATTTTGTATATCATAGAGTTTTACTTAGTTGTCTGCAAATGATGTTAAAAAAGCTAACAAGGTATCAATATCTTTCCGTAAAATCTTACTGGACAGATTCAATTAGAATAAACTGAATTTCAGTTCATTATTGAAAATTTTAACAGTTATTTGCACATAAAATTGATGAAAAACGATACACCAGAAGAATTAAACCCAGACAAAGAGATTGGGCGCTTGATTGATCAGGTAATGTCTTCATCTCTGACTGATGAACAGTACCGCAAAAAGATGCAGCGACGCAAAGAAGTGCAGGATCAACGCATAGCACAAGCTGTACCAGAAAAAGGATTAATTATTGTAAATACTGGTAACGGTAAAGGTAAAACCACTGCGGCTTTGGGGATGGTGTTACGATCACTAGGTCACGGGTATAAAGTAGCGATCGTCCAATTTATCAAAGGTAGCTGGGAACCTTCAGAAAAACGGGTTTTCAGTTATTGGGAAGACCAGTTAGAATTTCACGCAATGGGCGAAGGCTTTACCTGGGAAACTCAAGATCGCGATCGCGATCTCGATAAAGCTAGCGCCGCGTGGGAGAAATCATTAGAATATATTCGCAACCCAGACTTTCATCTGGTGTTGTTAGACGAAATCAATATCGCCCTCAAAATGTCTTACTTAGAAGTAGACGATGTTTTAGCAGGTTTGGCGCAAAAACCAGCCGATAAGCACGTTATTCTCACAGGTAGAGGCGCACCTGCTGCTCTAATTGAGCGTGCTGACCTCGTAACCGAAATGACCCTAGTTAAGCACCCTTTCCGCGATCAAGGCGTTAAGGCGCAACCAGGAATTGAGTATTAACTTGAAGATTACTTGCACATTTGCAATGTGCGGCGATCGCTAGCAGTGATAGAATTTAAGCGATGAAAGTCTTGCAGAGCCAGCGAGTAAGGATAACTGCTTAACTCATCTTCACTGACTTGAGGCAGTCTATTGCTTGCAGCTACCTGATTCGACCCAGGAGTACTGGCTTGATTTGACGAACCATTAACCGTCATCGCCAACTCTCCTGATGGGTTGAGTGTACCCTGAAAACAATTAAACTCTGATTGGGGCATATACAATGCACCCGTTATCTTTTCCTGCTGCTTTTGAAATATGATATAACCTTGACCAAGCTGGTTTGATTTTGGGGATTGACCATAGAGGTAAATCCCATCTTTTTCAGGAAAATCCGCTTTTGGTAAAACTCCTGTGTCTTTTGTAGCTCCCTGAGAACCTGGAACCAACGCTGTGGTTGTAGGTAATGTTTTTCCACTCTTATTGCCAAAAAGCCCTCTATCTCCAGAAGTTGCATTAAGTTGACTTCTCTGCTCTCGAACTCTTCTTAGCTGCGACAGAAGAGAGTTGTCGGTGGTTTTCTGAATCTGAGCCGATGATAATGAAGAATCTGTAACTGGTACTACTTGAGTCTGCTTGCCTAGAAAGCCCAAACCGAGAAGTAAGCCTAAGCCTGCAAGGGAAATTCCCCACTGACGGGGAGATAAGAACTGATGAAGGTTGTTAAGCACCCTACTTCTCCTGTTAAAAAACGAACTAAGTTCTTTAGAACTTGCTTAAAGCATAACCTAGTCTTAATTGTTAAAGACTTTCTTAAAGACTTATATTACTATTGTCCAAAAAAGAAAACTGTCAAAAACTAAAGTTTTTATTTAATTTAGTTCAGCAACCTTAGATTACCATCACTTAGAGTATTTATCTTCATTCAATAGATTCATGCCATTGGGTGAGGTTAATCACAAATTAAACCTTCTCAATTAACATTCAATTTTTTGACATCTTGCCTTTGAGATTTTTCAGGTGATAAAAATACTGTAACCCAAGCGTAATTGGATTATCAGCATAAAAAAATCGCCCCCTGAATTCAGGAGGCGCATCACCAAGGTGGTGGAAAGACGCGGCATTTCGCGTCTCTCATTTTAACTAGCAACGTATTCTTGGACATTGGCACGACGGCGACGCAGATGAGCCAAAGCTTGATGCTCTAACTGACGGACGCGTTCACGGCTGAGATTTAATCTCTCACCCACTTTCGCCAATGACATTTCATTACCATCTTCTAAACCAAAGCGTAGGGCTAAAACTTGTCGCTGTTGCGGCGTTAGTTCTGCTAGCAGGTTGTTCAAGTCTTGGCGTAAGAATTCCTGGTTGGTATAATACTCTGGCGATGGGCCGTTATCTTCGAGCATTTCTTGCAACTCAGTATCCTGGTTCTCGCCAACTTTAACATCCAAAGACACTGGTTGACGCGCCATGTTCAGGTACTCGCGGATCTGAGCCGGTTCTATTTCCAGTTCTTTGGCAATTTCGGCTGGAGTGGGCGATCGCCCCAAGGTTTGAGCTAACTCGCGCTGCACTTTTTTGATTTTATTCAGTTTTTCGGTAATGTGGATCGGTAAGCGGATGGTGCGGCCTTGTTGAGCGATCGCACGGGTAATCGCTTGGCGAATCCACCAGTAAGCATAGGTTGAGAACTTATAACCCCTCATTGGGTCAAATTTCTCTACACCCCGCTCTAATCCTAGTGTTCCTTCCTGGATTAAATCCAGAAACTCCATATTCCGCTTTTGGTACTTTTTAGCAATAGCAACGACCAAGCGCAAATTCGCTTCAATCATTTTTTGCTTCGCCCGCTTACCTTGCGCCACCGTTTGTTGGATCTCGGTTTCCGATTGCTGAACGTCCTCAGCCCACTCTGACATATCCGGTTCGCGGTGCAGTTTCTTCGCCAAAGCTTCCTTGGCGTCGATGAACTTCATCATTTGTTGTACCTGCTTTCCATAGACAATCTCTTGTTCACGGGTTAGCAGTGGTACACGACCAATTTCTCGCAGATAGGTTCGCACCATATCAGCCGTGAATTTGGTATTGAGGTTTTCAGTTTGGGTGTTGACAGTAGGCATTGATGTGTTGTCCTCTACTCCGTAAACACAATGTATGTTTTCTTACTAAAATCAATGGAGAAAGGTAGTACATCTATCACAAAAAATCGAAAGCTATCAAAAGTAATTATCAATTGATCTAGCCGTTCTTCAGACGGTAAGCTCCCAATGATAGGTTCCCCTACCTTCCCTAAATTTTCAATCTCTATATAAGCACGCTGGTTGTTTTTCAGAATTCTTCTTTTAGGCAGTTACTGATAGCAACGGCAAATCCGAAGTCGGTATGAGTTCCACTTATCTTTATAGTACGATAAATCAGGCAAATAGTAAAGTATCTTAAGATAAAATCTTTAATTATAATTCAAAATTGCCGATTTGCAAAAAAAATTAAACTTCCTTGAAATAAATTACTGACTATATCTATATTGACGCCAAAAACCCCTCTTCTGTTGCCAAAACTAGCCGGATAACCGAACTTAATTTGCTATGAGAATGGAGGGATGTTACGAATTGAGCATGGGGCATTGGAAGAGAATAAACAGGTCGGCAGAAATAAACCTACCATTTCATTACAGCCAGAAAGCCCAAAATTAAAGCCTGCGTGACTTTTTAGTTCTGCTTTGCGGTACTAGAATCCCAAGTCAGCTTTGGCTAGTTCAGCAGCAGCGAATACTTCTGCATCAGGTTTTTCTTCCCACGCTGGTTCACCAATTTCTTCGTAAAAAGTTGCGTCGTAAGGACGGGTACGTACTACTACTGGCATAGGAACGGCATGACCCAAAATTAAAGCTTGTTGCTTAGAGTCTAACTTTGCCAATACCGATCGCAGTCCGCCACCACCAGATACACCCGTAAAAATCGCGTCAATATCTTTTTCATCATTAAGCAAAGCGGTAATTCGAGTCCCAATCTGGGACATGATTTCATTATCAATACCCGATGGGCGTTGATCAACTACCAAAAGTGTGACGAAATACTTTCGCAGTTCCCTAGCGATAGTCCCAAAGATAGTACTTTGTACTACTCCTGGGTCAAGGAAACGGTGCGCCTCTTCAATAGTAATCATCAATGGCGTGGGGCGATCGCAAGGATTTTTGCTTTGCAGGAATTTATCTGCTTTTTTGACGTAATGCTCGTGAATCCGGCGGGTGATCATATTCGTCACCAACATATAAGAGAGCATATTAGACTGGGAACCAAATTCTATCACAACATTCTTCCCAGCTTCCAGACATTGGACAATTTTAGTAATATAATTCTGAGGGCAAACCGCTCGCATATACTTCAAGCTATCCATCCGCAAGAGTTTGCGCTGCAATGCCATAATCGAGCCTTTGTGTCCGCGCTTCTCGTCGCAGAACATCTCGATTTCTTCGTTAGTCATGTTCAGCAACTGGACAATCCAAGACTTGCCAAACTCGCTATATAGAATATTGGCGTTATCCAGGGCTGCGTCAGAAAGTCCTAAATCTCGGCTACATAACTTAATATCTTCAACTTCAATTTGCTCATAACTCAAATAGAGTTCTTGAGCATCACGCACACCCCGGCGCTTTGTCGATTCTGGATCGAGGGTGTAAACTTCTACCTTGCTGGGAAATAATTGCTTTAAACCCTTAACTGTATTTACGTTCTTCCCTTCTGCAACGGCTTCCCAGCCATACTCAGAGTGCATATCAAAAATCAAGTTTACTGCCGCATTTTTACGGATAACACCAGCTAAAAGTAACCGTGTTAGAAAGGATTTACCAGTACCAGATTTCCCAAAAACCCCGTTACTCCGTTCCACGAAGCGGTTTAAATCGATGCAAACGGGCACATCCATATCCAAAGGTTTACCTATGGAAAAATTACGCCTTTGGGGGTCATCTTCCCAACCAAATACCCGGCGAAAATCGTCAACACTTGCATCGTAAACTTGGCTAAAGTGGCTAGGAATAGTTTTAACAGGCAACAATTCCATTGTAGTGCTGGTTTGTGGCACAAATGAAGCCAAACCCGTCACCGATGGGAGGAAGGGATTTGTAGATTTGCCATTTGTTGGGGAGAAAGATTCTTCAGTTTCGGGAGTGAACATCAACATCGGTGCGAGGTTGATAGTACCATAAGTACCACTTCCGGCTAAAACATCTCGTAAAAAGGTGTCTTCCCAACTAGGGGGATTGGCAATAATTCGGGCATTAGCAGCCCCCAATGCTACATCTGTCAGCATACAAAAAAAGCGCGATCGCATCCCTTGCACAACAAGAAACTTACCCACCCGCATATCTTCTACAGAAATGTCAGGATGCAATCGCACTTCTAAGCCTTCAGTTAGAGAACCTTGAATAACTGAACCTAATGGCTGTTCTGGATTCATTTTATTAGTCATTAGTTATTAGTCATTAGTTATTTTCCCCCACGCCCAATGCCCAATGCCCAATGCCCAATGCCCAATACCCAATGCCCAATGCCCCTTATTTAGTCAATCTGAATCGAAGTTGGCGCACTTCCTGTTGGTGGAGTGATACTGATTAATGGTTTGCGGAATTGGGCGTAAAGGCGATCGCGCCAGGTAAAGAATGGTTCATAATCTATATTCTCTGAAAAGATTGGTAATCCTTTACCTCTAATAGAAGCTGGTAGATCCAGATAGGGGCCAGTGGGGAACTTGAGCAATATCGATAAGCCAGCTACTGCCAAGTCAGCTAAAGTTGGCTCATCTCCTGTTAAATAAGGACTATCTGCCAATAATAACGTTACCGCTTCCAAGTCTTGTTTTAAAGATGCGATCGCTGACTGGATAATATCTGGACTATAACCTACGCCAAAACCCAACACTGTCAGTAAGTCAGTGGGTACTCCTCCAACCAGACTTTTAAATATATCTGGTGTTGAGGTGGGTAATAAAGACTTGCGGAAATTTTGATCTTGACTTATGGCTGCAAATAGTGCTTTGCGACCTTTGACGCCTATAGACTCATCAGCCCATTCTTCTATTAATAAAGTTAAACCCCGTTTTTTGGGATCTTGCGGTATTATTGGGCGATCGGGATATTCTAACTCTAAATACTTCGCTATTTCCGTAGAATCCGCAATATATCTATTACGATCCTTTAATACCGGGACTTGTTTCTGACCAGTCAGCCGGAATAGTTCTACCTGTCCAATCCCAGGCGTAACCTCTATTTTGCGGTAATCTAGTCCTTTAAAATCTAGAATTAGGCGCACTTTCTCTGAGTATTGTGATAGCTCCCATTGGTATAATTCCAGCATGTTGTATACCTTATAACTGGTCAACTTCTTAACTTTACAATTGTATCTTTAGTTAAAGTAATTTTTCTTTATATTAGTTGCTTTTTGGCTATCTAATTGAGATTGTGGTTGAACTTATGCCTGATTTTTGGCAAAATCATCGAATTAAAAAGTATTATTTTATGATTAAAATATCAAATAATTAAATAATTAAATTTAGCATACATAAATCAACTTAACCGCTCAGTTGTAAGTCTTCAGCAGTTACTTTAATTTCCGTCACTGTTTAGACTACGTTAAGATATCTAGGTAATTAATTTCTGTGCTTTTGCTGAATAATTATAAGTTTATTATGGTTAATTTAGAGATATCCCCTTATTCCTTATAAGATTCAGTATTTTTTAATTACCTATTAATTTGCGTATAAGTTTGTATATAAAATACCTTTTAAGTAGGTAAAATCTTTTGCACAGCCTATTGTGACTCATACCTTGTAGATGTGAGATTTTCACACTTTCTGAGAGTTGACGCTACAGCAAGTGAGGCTCTTAACTCTTTTTAGTGTAAATAAAAAAATATACTCATTACATAAAATATATGCTAAATATATTTCATAATTCTCAGCGTGAGCCGACGTTTGATATTTTACCTGACCAGCACAAATTCTTCTGAGTAAAAATTTTACTTCCCTCTTAAGTTAGATTTTGTGCATAGCAAAATGTTATAAATCTTTATGTAATGTGTGGACAAAAAGACAAACAAAATTTATGAAGACAAATTACAGCAAATTGCTGATCACGTTGGCAGGCATAGCAGGATTTAGTAGTTTCAGCCTTGTTATTACTTTACCATCTGAAGCTAAAGAGGCACTAAATCCTAACCCCAGTATTTTTAACGAAGCCCCCTATAACAAGGGTCAAAGTCTTCAAGTAAACGCTCAATACACACCTATTGAAGCTGCTTCGGAAATAGAAAAGGGCAATACCAAACGCAAACAGGTAGCGCAGACAGGTGGTGTAACAAATCCCAGACCAAGTATTTTCAACGAGCCTCCCTATAACCGTGGTGGTAGTGTTACACCTGGTGAAGTTCCAGCCCGTACCCCACGCCCTATACCGGGAACTCAACCCACCCAGACACTTCCTACAACTCCATCAGCACCAGGAGCAACGGACAATCAAGGTAAAAACTTGTTAGCTTTGGCAGAGTCAAACGCTTCCTTTACAACTTTAACCAAGGCTTTGAAAGCAGCAGGGTTGACTGGAGCTTTGCAAGGCAAAGATAACTTAACCATTTTTGCACCTACTGATGCAGCTTTTGCTAAGTTGCCACAAGATGCTTTGCAAGAATTGTTAAATCCAGCCAACAAAGAAGTATTGCTCAAGATTTTAACTTACCATGTAGTACCTGGTAAGGTATTGTCCACTGATTTGAAGTCTGGTGAAGTTAAAAGTCTTGAAGGTGGCATAATCAACGTTAAAGTTGATCCTGCGACCGGTGTAACTGTCAATGATGCTAAAGTGACACAGGCAGATATCACAGGCACTAACGGTGTTATCCACGCAATTGATCAGGTTATTTTGCCTCCTGACTTGTAGTTTTTAGGTATAAGTACAACTTGTAGCAGACTAGGTTGGCATTAAGTATTAATAGGAAAAAATCCCGTTCAGATGCTAGTTTTGGACGGTTTTTTTGTAATAAAAGTAAGTTAAATTGGCAGCCCCGCCTACAAATTAGAGCAGATTTATATAGCGTTTCCTAATCAGATGAGGTACATCATAGCCCCCTCATCGCTTGCGGGGAGGGCGTTGGGGGTGGGGTTCTTGTACCTCACTGAACCGATAACCGCTATATTAAGTTCGGCTGGCTAATCACTTATTATTAAAATCTCTTTGCGTCCCCGTGCCCTCGCGTCAGCCTAAATGATAAGTCTTTATATAACGCATACCAGACAGAAACAATTGATGTATTGTTATAACTAATCTCAACAGGAAATGGAGAAAGTTATGACTACCGTAACCCAAATGAAATGCGCCTGTCCGACTTGCCTGTGTATCGTTTCACTTGAGGATGCTATCAAAGAAGACGGCAAACACTATTGCTCCCAAGGCTGTGCCGAAGGTCACAAAACCATTAAAGGCTGTAGTCACGGAGGCTGTGGCTGTTGATTAGTTAATAAATTTAAATGTAGGGTGCGTTACACTTTCAGCTAACACAACGCCAGCTGTTATAAGGGAGAAACAAGCTAAACCTCTCGTAGAGAAGGGAAGGGAAGTTCAGAACGGAGGAAGCCTCCGCTCGCACTTCTCTGGGTAACGCCCTGGCTCCCCTACTCTCAATACAGTTCGGTTAAGAATATTGTAGGTTGGGTTGAAGCTTTGCGAAACCCAGCAAACGCCACAAAATGTTGGGTTTCGTTCCTCAACCCAACCTACACATTTTTATTTTTTGGGCTTAACCGAACCGTATTGCCCCTACTCTGACTAGATTCGCATTACAGGCTAGACATTACATCCCGTGCAACTGCTAAAGTCTGCTCAATGTCTTGTTCAGTGTGAGCAAAAGACGTAAACCCAGCTTCAAATTGAGAGGGTGCTAAGTAAACACCACGTTCTAACATACCTCGATGGAAGCGTCCGAATTTGGCTGTATCAGACTTTTTGGCATCTTCATAGTTATGAACTGGGACAGAGGTAAAGAATAAGCCAAACATGGCGCTGATTTGACCACCGCATACCCCATGACCAGTTTCTTTAGCAATTCGCAGCAAACCATCTGCTAGCTTCTTAGTAATCCGGTCAAGATACTCGTAAGTACCTGGCTTTTGCAGTAATTCTAAAGTCTTAATACCAGCAGTCATCGCCAAAGGATTACCAGAAAGAGTCCCAGCTTGATATACGGGGCCGGCGGGGGCAACCATTGACATAATATCTCGGCGACCGCCATAAGCTCCTACTGGCAAACCACCACCAATAACTTTACCCAAGGTTGTTAAGTCGGGAGTAACACCAAATTTTTCCTGAGCGCCACCGTAAGCAATACGGAAGCCTGTCATCACTTCGTCAAATACCAATAACGCTCCATGCTCGTGAGTTAGTTCCCGTAATCCTTCTAAAAAGCCTGCGTCAGGTGCAATAAACCCAGCATTGCCGACAACTGGCTCAAGAATGACACCAGCAATCTCGTCGCGGTTTTCTTCAAACAAGGCTTTAACGGCTTCTAAGTCATTGTAAGGCGCAGTTAGAGTGGTGCTAGTTGCCGATTTAGGTACTCCCGGCGAGTCTGGCAAACCAAGTGTAGCAACTCCAGAACCTGCCTTTACTAGAAAAGCATCGGCGTGTCCGTGGTAGCAGCCTTCAAACTTGATGATTTTCTCCCGGTTGGTGAAAGCCCGCATCAACCGTAAAACTCCCATACAGGCTTCAGTTCCAGAGTTGACAAATCTAACCATTTCGATGCTAGGAACGGCATCAATGACCATTTCTGCCAAAACATTTTCTAGGACTGAGGGAGCGCCGAAACTGGTACCTTTTTCTAAAGCTTCATGCAAGGCTGCAATTACTTCTGGATGAGCATGACCGCAAATAGCTGGGCCCCAAGTGCCTACATAGTCTATATATTGGTTACCATCTACATCCCAAATATATGCGCCTTTAACACGGTCAAAAACGATGGGTTGTCCGCCCACAGATTTAAAGGCACGAACTGGAGAACTGACTCCTCCGGGCATGAGGTTTTGAGCAGCAGCGAAGACTTCTTGTGATTTTGTTGTTTTAATTGTGGTATTTACCAAGGTTCTCTCCTAACAGTGGACAATGAAAAGCTATATCTTAGGATAGGGTCAAAAACTACTTAGAATTTCTATCCTATATAAATAGCTGAACCAAAAAATAATAATATGTTATACAACTCGAATAAAGACTTGCCTCTAGATATTCAAACTCGATTATCTGAAGCATACCAGGATCTTTACCGAGCAGCTTTTAACTCGGCGATTCATTGGTATGGTGAGGCATCAAAAGCTCACAAAGTCGCGTTGAGTGCTGTAAAGATGCAGTCTGCTATGGAACGGAATGTTCTTGTTTAGAGCTAGATAAAATAGTTAAATTCAAAAAAACATGCCAGTTGCCCTATTGAGAATGGTATCGTGAATCCATGAATTATTCTCATTAGAGCAAACTAGCTGGTATGTCTTCTAACGATTCGCACTCACTGCATTACGCTATCCCTGTTGAGGAAATTCGCTACGACGAACGGGGTCTAGTGCCTGCAATTGTCCAAGATTATTTGGATGGTACTGTCCTGATGATGGCGTGGATGAATCAGGAGTCGTTACAAAAAACTTTAGAAACTGAAGAAACTTGGTTTTGGAGCCGTTCCCGGCAAGAATTGTGGCATAAGGGGGCGACTTCTGGACATATTCAAAAAGTGCAAAGTATCCGTTATGACTGCGATAGTGATGCGCTGCTCATCGGGGTAGAGCAATTAGGAGATATTGCCTGCCACACTGGAGAACGTAGTTGCTTTCACCAAATAGAAGGGAAAATTGCCCCACCACCAGGGGATACATTGTCGCAATTGTTTCAAATAATATGCGATCGCCGCGATAATCCTACTGAAAGTTCCTACACCTGTAAGTTATTCGCAGGTGGCGATAACAAAATATTGAAAAAGATCGGTGAGGAAACCGCCGAGGTAGTGATGGCCTTTAAGGATGATGAAGCAGATGCGATCGCAGGTGAAGTGGCTGATTTGCTATATCATACTTTGGTTGCCTTAGCTCACCATCAAGTTGATTTAAAATCGGTGTATCGCAAGCTCCAAGAACGTCGCCGATAAAGAATATAGAAAAATGAGCGAGTAGGGGGAGTAGATAAAAAATCTTTGTTCCCCAACTTCGCCAGTCTCTAGAACCGACATTCCGCAGGTTAGCTCAACGTAGTAGACAATATTTCTGACAGGCGCAACCAAGAAACTGTAATATAGACTTCCGTTCTTCAGTGAGGTTAGAAACAGATTTTACACTAGAGACTAAAAATATATGGACAGATTGAAAACATTGAAATATCCAACGCAGAGTAGTACTGCTGCTAGCAACCACATCATAAGTCGCATCATTTTAGCTTGATATTTATCATTGTAATGCTTTTTCACGAGAAATATACTGTTATTAGGCGTTTATTAACAGCACTTTTTGAAGAACTTGTCAAACATAACAAGCAAGAAATTCATAATAAGTATAAATACTAACTGTAATCTTTAGTTGTTCAACTGAGGTTCCATAAACCGCAGAAATATGTATAGTCCAATACTATTTAAATTTACAGCTATTGATGTTATTGTTTTTGTAGACAAATAAGCAGTCACTTAATGGTTAATAGATGCTTATACTCGACTTCATCTAAGTACGAGATAGAGCCAATTTATTTACGAAACATGGAATGACAGTATCATCTATGCTGCGTAAGCAAGTTGGATTGCCATTGGTGACAGGTAAGCTAAAACACATTTAATTTGCATATTAAAATTTTTTCAATATCTTGTGGGGTGGGCATCTTACCCGCCCTAATTATGCAACTTAAATGCCGATTAGCTTAGTTTCTTAGCGCAGGGGCACTGAGTCATTTTGTCATGCGTTAGTCTAAACTCCAGTATTCAATATTTCGAGATTTAAAAGGTGTCAACTATGGCTTCAACACTACTTACTCCAGGAACACACTACTACCTAATTAATAAAGAAAGCGGCAAAGCTTTAGATGTAGTAGCTCATAGCAAGGTTGATGGCGCTAATGTCCAACAGTGGACTAAGAATCAAGGCGAAAATCAACAATGGCTCCTCCAAGATGCTGGTAATGGCAGTTTCAATCTGGTCAACAAAGAAAGCGGCAAAGCTTTAGATGTAGTAGCTCATAGCAAGATTGATGGCGCTAATGTCCAACAGTGGACTAAAAATCAAGGCGAAAATCAACAATGGCTCGTGCAAGATGCTGGTAATGGCAGTTTCAATCTGGTCAACAAAGAAAGCGGCAAAGCTTTAGAGGTAGCAGCTCATAGCAAGATTGATGGCGCTAATGTCCAACAGTGGACTAAGAATCAAGGCGAAAATCAAAAATGGATATTTGAGGCTGTAACATCTTCTTCGTCCTCACATTCAAACTCGGTCAAGCTTGAATACAGAATCAAGGGTAAGAACGAAGCCATTATTAAAAAAGACTGTGAATTACTTATCGTAGCTTGCGATCCCAGGAACTTGTCTAAAATTTGTGATTATACGCCTACAGAACTCGGTATCTTCGGCAAGTTGATAAATTTCACATTCCATACATCGCTACTCCAAGTCGAGGTTAAATCTCCCCAGAAACATGCTGTCATCTTTGCTCCGCACTCATTGGACGTAATGGACGGAAGTGTCTATGCATTTCGTAACGAATCTGCCAAGCAATTTGGAATAGAGGTTGCCAATGGGATGAAGCAGAACTTGGTGACGGTCTATCAATTAGTAGACGAAAAGAACCCATTGTCTGCCAGCGATTTTGAGAAAATACTTAAACAGCAATTGACAGACAGCAACTGGTGGCCATTCTCTAACGACTACAAGATACTAGAAACTGTGACTACGCCATACTTCGATCACTTCTCCAATGAAGACTTGAAAAAGGGCTTGCCGTGGGAGCTTCTGAAATTGCAGGGACAAAATAATACCTTGTATGTGCATGGATTCACTTGTTTTGAATCGGCCTTGCATTGCTGGGATTATGGCGAACTGATGCTTAACACTGTGGACAGTGCAAGACATGCATTGCCAACGAACTTAGAAGCGCCCATTGTGATCCTGGGTGCTGGCGTTAGCGGTCTCTTGTTTGCTGTTAGATTAAAGAGATTGGGATACACCAATATAGAAATTCTGGAATCAACCGACCGATATTGTGGAAAAACCCATACCTTCATTAAAGACGGCCCTTATCCAAGCGGTTCAACTGAAAAGACGGTCTGTGAGTTAGGCACATGTTATTTATCACCTGCCTATTCTAAAATGACCAAGGATCTAGAGAAATTTTTAGAGGGCAATGATCAAATCGATTTCGTTAAGAATAATCCGAATTTTAGAGGAATTGTCACCACAGGGGAATTTCCACCAACTTTTCAAGTAGATACCATAATTGAATATCCCAAATACATCCTTTTTAAGGCTTTAGCCTTACTAGGTCTCCCCCAAGATTTTGATCCAAACAAGTTACAACTTAAAATTGCTGTTGACCTGATCAGATACAATATCCTTCATTGGGAGATTATGGGTCAACAAAGTCCGATGCCACCGGAGCCACCAACGGCATTGCTGGAAAAAACTTTTTATGAGTTCTTGAAAGACAACCATCTGCTTTCCCTTGTGGGCATGATGGACTATATCTATGCGGTGCAGGGATATGGTGTGATGAAAAGCATCCCCGCTTATTATGCCTTAATCTGGATCACACCTATCGTTATCGAGACGATTCTGCTCGATAATTTGAGTAAAGAAAATAAACCCGTTATAACCGCATTTAAAAATGGTTGGGGCAATTTGTGGGATCAGATAGTAACAAAAGAAAAACTTAATATTATCTATTCGGCGGAGACTACATCCATTAAACGTAAGTCCTGACCGACAAATCAAAACGCAGCAGCCCATCAGCTCTCGGTTAGCTCATTTTCGTTGATTAGTACTCCTCTATTGCTTACTGGGTAAGCTTTTTAAGCATTTTAGATTTTAACTCAATAAGATAATCTAAAAAAGCTCTTAAGTAAGTGGGTCAAATTAAATATAAAACTTCACCCTGCCTCCGGCTTCCCTCTCCTTACTAAGGAGAGGGATTGAGGGTGAGGTTTGATCTCATATTTAATTACGCCTACCTACTTAATTATATCCAGCCAGTTTTTGTTGGAGTTATGAACGAATAGAAATCAGAGAGAAAAGGGTGAAATTTGACAGGAAACAGAATTGTTATGTGTGGCATGAAAGTTACCTGTCAAATCTAAGGCAATGGAGTTGATGAAGAATGGAAATCAAGGATAAAATTTTCATTCCTTCATCAACTTTCCCTGCGATCGCCAAAAAAAGACAGTCAGAGGTAGTTGTGCCATTCCTTCCTGAACTGTCTCAATTAGTACACACTTTTTTGCAACCGAAATTTATTCCATTAATCAAAAGCTCTGAGATAGAACATGAAACGTCTTGTTGTGTGTTGTGATGGAACTTGGCAACAGTTAGCTAGTCCTTGCCCAAGCAATGTGATTAAACTTGCTCAGACAGTGAAACCGACCGGTAGTGATGGGACTCCACAGATCGTGTTTTATGATGAGGGGGTTGGAACGGACAGCCAGGCTACTAAACTTATAGGCGGAGCCACCGGACTAGGGATCGATAAAAATATACAGGATGCCTACCGTTTTCTGAGTCTCAACTATGTTCCAGGCGATGAAATCTATCTGTTCGGGTTCAGTCGAGGTGCTTACACAGTCAGGAGTCTAGCGGGGATGATCTATTGCTCCGGTCTGCTTGAACGCTCTCATATTACCGACGCACCTTATGCTTACGAGCTTTATCGTGACCGAAACATTAAACCAAAAGATGGAAAAGCAGTCAAATACCGTAAAGAAAAGGGCGCTCGCGTCCCGATCACCTTGCTTGCTTGTTTCGATACCGTCGGTGCCCTTGGTATTCCCGGTATACCCACTTTCAAGCAGTTTAACGAACAGATAAATAAGAGGTACAAATTTCACGACACCACTTTAAACGATTGTATACAGAATGCGTTACATGCTGTTGCAATCGACGAAATCCGCGAAATCTTCGCTGTCACCCCAATGACGAAAAACCCTGATGCTGAAAACCAGAGGGTTATTGAAGTTTGGTTTCCCGGCGAACATGGCTGCGTCGGCGGTGGAACGAATGAACACAAGGGGTTATCAGACGCAACCTTACAGTGGATGATGGATTCAATCACCGATACTCTGAAATTGGGGCTGGAATTCGACCCAAGTGTCATTCCAGGGGGTATCAAGCCTGATTATAACTGCCATTTTAAGAACGATCCTGGGTTGTTCAAATTGGCGGGAATCAAGCTGCGTTCTGTGAGCGATCGCATTGACGATCTTCACGAAAGCACGATCAACCGTTGGCAAACCCTAAAGGACTACCGTCCCAAGAATCTAGAAAGGCTTGCCGACAAACTTAATTTAAAGTGAAGCGGACTCAATACGGTTCAGTTAATACCATTTTTTTGTGAAGCCGCATATATTTACCCCCCGGCTACGCCGTCCCCCCTTGTAAAGGGGGGACTGATTATCTGCGTCTTCATACAGAATTGGTATAAGGGGGTTAGTGTCAAGGGGAAAGGGTTAATTCAAACCTTTCTCCTTGGCCACTAACCATGAACCCAAACCTCACACGTCAAATGAGCGACTAGGGGAACTAGATAAAAAACTTTGTTCCCTAACTTCGCCAGTCTCAAGAATTAAACAAACACACCCTTTGTTATTCGCTATAACAGGTTAATTGAACCGTGTACCTACAGGTTGAACCTCTCTAGCTAAACCAATATGTGCCAACGACAATGAGATATTGTTAAACTTTACTCCAGCCAAAGCCCACTGAAGTTCAAGTGTCCCCACCCAGAAACGCGCCCGATCAATAACATGCGGTAACATCGGATAGTCACTTTCCATACGCTGTACAATACTTTCTCCGTAATTACTAAGTTGCACGGCAATATCACAAGCTGCATCCCCCAAACCAGCCGTGCCAAAATCAATCAGACCACTAATGCTCTCTGAGATGGGATCAAACAGAATGTGATACACTGCTTTGTCGCCATCAATGAGTACAGGTGTGTAGCTGAGGTCAAGTTCGCCTGTAATTATGGGTGCAAAAAGTTCGTGTATCCAAGTTTGCTGATGATGCCACAAGTGAGGAAAAAGAGTTTGCTGAACTTGCTCATACAACTGCAACCAATCTTCACGGGAACGTTCTGCACCAGACGAAGACACTCCAGCATTAACTAAAACTTCATTTGGGATGCTGTGCAATTGTTGATGAAATCTGGCTAGTTGGGAGATTATACGCGCTTGTGATGCTTCACTCAGCTTCAGCAAGGTGTTACGAGATAGCGGTTCACCTTTGATAAATCTGTAGCTTGCAAAGCCTTCTTCCAAGTGTTCAAAGTGCGGAACTCGCAATTCAACATACTTTTGCACCACTTCCAACACCTTAGCTTCATGGGAAAGTACCTGTTTTCCCCAGTCATCTTTGGCAAAGCGACATACAAGCTCATGATTAACAATTAGCACATCGTTAACCATTCCATCTTGATTAAAGTCAAGATGATCAACAGAGATATTGGGATAGACAGCACAAATTTTTTCGAGATACAAGGAAGGAATATTCATAGTAGATTATGACGCCATCACAACAAACAAAAAATCAAAATTTATCGGACTTTTAGACCGATCGCAGCGATTTAAATGATTTGTCCGTTTGTTGTATCAACGTACCACTATGATTTAACTCCCTATAAAATAGCTAAACATGAGCATGATACCATTTTGGTGATTAATCAGCCAAAATTCGACTGAGGTATTGTAAAATTGCCAGAGCGATCGCTACACTCAAGATGAAGCATAACCAGTAACTATTGGTAATAATTTGTGGTTGATCTAATGCCCATCCACCCAAAGGATGACCAATAAAAGAGCCAACTGCCCAGCACAAAGCGTTGATGGAAAAATAAACGCCGCGTTGATTTTCCGGGGCTAACTCCGTCACTAAAGAAGCAGCAGATGGGGTATAGCAGACAATCGCCACAGCAAATACTCCTAATGCCAATATTGCCCAAACCAGATTATGAGATGGGGCACTGCCGCTTACCCAAATCAGGCCAAAACCAATTGCCCAGAAAATAGCGGAAACAGTGAGCGCGAGTGTGTGTGAGCAGCGTTTTAAGATGCTAGTTACAGGCAACTGGCAGATGATGGCGAACACCAGATGCCAAGCAAATAGAACGCTAATCGTAGTTTGAGCAGATCCTTCAGTAGTACTTTTTATAACAAAGTTTTTGAAGAAAAGCGGCAGAGTGCTGTGGATTTGAGAAATATAGATTGTAAAGAATATATTAACTGCTATGTAGACCAGGAAACAGCGATCGCTTAATACTGCCATCCAAGAAGCAAAAAGTTCTGTCTTTTCAGATTCCCCTATCTGCTGCTGTTCAGTTTCACTAATTCCCACATAGACAACCCCAAAAAACACTAAAAAAGAGATGGCATCAATCACAAATAGCCATCGATAACTCCCAATGATCGAGATCAAAAACCCAGCCAGCATAATTCCGATCGCTAACCCAAGATTATCAGCTAGGCGGGCGATCGCAAAAGTTTCCCGGCGATTGTCAATCTGGCTGGCGTCAGCAACAACAACTTCAGCCGCCGGCCAATAGAAACCTATCCCCAAACCGCTAATCAAGCTGCCGATTACCAAAATCGTAAAATTATTGGTTGTAGCTAAAACTAGAGAACCAATTGCGGAAATCGCCGTGGCTAGCAACAAAGTGCGGCGGCGTCCCCAGTGTTCAGAATCAGCCAAAGAACCACCTACAATCCGCCCTACAATGCCGGAAATCGATGCGCTACCCAAGGCTACCCCAACACTGCTTGCAGATAAACCAACTTGATTGACAAAAAAGATCGGGGCGTAAAACAGAGTGCAGCCAGTACCAACTTCCGACAGAAATCTACCAATTGCGAAAATCCATATCTGGGGATGTATTGAGGGGAGCCACGATGATAACTGCGATTGAGAAGCTAATTTCATGAGTTCAAATGTCATGGTTCCGTGATATTTTTGTAATTCTTATCATTGGCTGCTATTTTCCTCACTCATTCCACAGGGTTTCCACAGGGATTTTAACAGTTTTCCACAGGTTATCTACGAGCTAATGGGCTTCTTACTCTCTTGTTGGGGATTGTTGATAAACACTGGCAAGGAACTTAAAGGACTGAGTTCTTATAAAGTTACGTAACGAAAAATGGCTTCAAATACCTATTCTACTGTTCGTATTTATTTTTTATACATTCGTTTTTAACATTTCGCAGCATTGACAAACCCACCCCCTCTTGGCGCACAATGATTCGGCTTGCTTTTGTAATCCGTTCAACCGTTGGCATCAAATGTGTAAAATATATTACCACCAGATGTGGGCGTAGATTGTCGGGATAGCGAAAGAGCGTGTGAAGTCCTAAGCCGCTTTACCGCAAGCAACTTGTCCCTCTTGATTATCCTCATAGGAGGAAAATCTCATGAAATCAACGGTTAGCATCTTTACAGAAATTCCTGAAACACTCCACGAATCCTTAAAAAACTACTTAGAAACCCATCCTGATTGGGATGAAAACAGAGTATTGACGGCGGCGCTATCATTGTTTTTACTCCAAAATGGAGATAGCGATCGCCGTGCTGCTCGAGTCTATCTGGAAACTTTGTTTCACCACTCCACAGTAGAAATGCCTTGTACCGACTCACCCGCAACAGCTAATTTACTAGACACCCCATAGGTACTAGTATGAAGCCCTAATACGGGCACGGCAAACCGTGCCCCATTAATGGGATTTTGATCCAAAGCGATCGCTCATATCGGGGTAATATTACTACAAAAAAGATCACTAGATTCTGATCCTTAAAGAGGTTCCAATAGTTTCTCCTGTTGCCAAAACTAGTTGGTAATAGTGCAAAATTGTAACTGCCTAGCTAGTAGGATTAGAGGAAAAGAAAACAGAAACAGAAACAGAAACAGAGACATTACCTTGCAGTGCATCAGTTAGCACAGACAAAAGATT
>JAHCSU010000296.1 GCA_023522315.1 Nostoc sp. CCCryo 231-06 | reverse complement strand
AGCTATTCCCGATGAATTGGGAAGCCCCGTCCGTCTTACGGCGGGGTAGTTCACTTCGGGAAACTTTCAAGAAAAATGTGAATCCTTAATAATCTCAGCGTTAGTGAAGTAAGCTATGACTAGATTTGCTAGGGATAGCCAAGCACTTCTTTTTTTTATTTAGCCATGTTTTTAACTAAAAGTGTCAAAAAAGATAAAATTCTCGTTGTCGATGATGTTTTTGACAATTTACTGGTCTTAGAAGCTGTCCTAGAAGATAAGGACTATGAAATTAGCTTAGTGGAAGATAGCAAAATTGCTCTGGCTATGGTTGAGGAGTCACCGCCAGACTTAATTCTCCTAGATGTGATGATGCCGGAGATAGATGGCTATGAATTTACTCGACGCATCCGACAGAATCCGGCGTTACCATTTATCCCTATTCTGCTGCTCACGGCTCACTATGAGTCTAGCGTTGTGGAAGGACTCGATGCTGGTGCAGATGACTTTATTCGTAAACCATTCGATCCTGATGAACTACATGCACGAGTGCGATCGCTCCTGCGCCTCAAGCATAGTATCGACGAACGAGATCAGATGGCGAACCTCCGGGCAGATTTTGTCTCGCGTTTTACTCACGATTTACGTATACCGCTAGTAGCCTCCAACCGCGTCTTAAAATTATTGCTGGAAGGCAGGTTTTGCGATGTTTCGCCACAATTGCAAGAAATAATTGATACCATGATTGGCAGTAATCAAGACCTGCTGGAAATGGTAAATACTTTGTTAGAAGTTTATCGTCATGAAGCGGGCTGTAAAACTTTAAATATTTCTCCCTGCAATATTCAGGAATTAGTTAGTGAAGTTTCTCAAGAATTAACTCCCTTAGCTGAAGAAAAAGGATTAGCTGTAAACATTGATCGAGGTGAAACTGCAAGCACCATTATGGGCGATCGCGTAGAACTGCGGCGAGTTTTAACAAATATTATCGGCAATGCTATCAAATTTACAGATAAAGGTTCTGTAGATATTCGCTGCTATCCTACTCCGGTAGATGTGACTATTGATATCCAAGATACAGGGCCGGGAATTTCTAAACAAGACCAAGCAATATTATTCGAGCGATTTCGCCAAGGTAAACACCAGCGTTCTGGTAGCGGTTTGGGACTATATCTATCTCGCTGCATTATCGAAGCACATCAAGGCACAATTGATGTGACATCTGAGCCAGGGCAGGGTAGTACATTCACCATACGTCTACCTGTAGCTGGTGAAAACTAAAAGTAGGGATTCATATTCACAGCAAGGGTTTCTAACTTTGGGTGGCAGTAAAATGTGTCTTCGCTACTTTTAGCCCTAAAAGCAGTAACCACGGGCAAATTTGACTCCACACCGTAATGCCAGTATGTTTACCCTTACATCTTTGTTGTGTAATAAGCTATAAGTGAAAATATGAGAGAAGAAGGCGGAAAGTTTGGCCTCTTTTTGCCAGTTATTCTGCCAAAAAGTTTTTCATAAATACACAAGTGCTCGCCTCCGTCATCTCCGAGGCAGTTAATCAATCTGTAGCGATCGCATTTCCCAAATATTTCTACTATCGTTATTAAGTTCTACGCACAAAATAGTGATTTCCTAGAAATACTAAGACAGTACACAGCTAATATTAAGACGTATCATTAATGTCGAAAAGAATTGAATGGATTGATTGTTGGAAAGGTCTTGCCATAATTACAGTTGTTCTCGGACATATAGTAGACCCACTATCGAAATATATTTTCTGGTTTCATATGCCGCTTTTTTTCTTTATCAGTGGATATCTTTATAGCAAAAAGACTGACTACTCTGCTTTTTTTAAGAAAAAGTTTTTTCATCTTATAGTACCCTATTTTTCATTCCTTTTTTTATTTACTCTAGTTCAGTATCTACCATTAATAATCGATAGTTGGCAGCAAAATAAATTCTTGCCAATAGATAAAATTATAATATCTACATTTCCGATTATCTGGAAACAATTGTATGGTGGAGCAAATCTGGTACTTTGCTTTGGTGTATTTTGGTTTGTAACTTGTTTGTTTTTTACGCAGCAGTTATATAACCTGATCTATATAAAGTTTGGGTCTAAGAATTGGCTAATGATAACAATTATGGTTTGCTGTTATTGTTTAGCAATGATTAATTTTTATTTGATAAAAAGTGTTGTCTTTCCTTGGAATATTAATGTAGTTGTAATGGCCCTTCCATTTTACTGGTTAGGACACATGGCAACTAAATCATTATTAATAAATTCTAAAATCATTATATTAGGAATAATCATATTTTTAGCTGCAATTGCAGTAGATGTAGTGAGTCCTGTGCATTTTTATTTTAATATGAAAAACACAACGTATGGAGTATTATTTTTTAATTTGATTATCGCTTTATCTGGCATTATTATTACACAGAAATTGGCAGTATTACTTCATAATAAAACTCACATAGGAAATGCCCTGCGTGAACTTGGTAATGCTTCTATGCTCATTATGTATTTGCATCAGGCGATACAAATAAATATGAAAAGATACCCAATATTCACATATCAAGGAATTAGAGTCATAGGTGCATTGATTATTTCATATATTATCTACAAAATTATTATCAATTATTCAATTATGCGTCGGCTTTTCTTGGGTGATTTTTCAAAGTATGAAGTAGTGGAAACTATACATAACTCAAAAGTATAAGAAACTAAAACATTTTGCTAGCCGCGATGTTATTATCTATAAAAAACACCGTGCGGCTATTCTTTGCCAACAAATTGCCTAGATGGTTCAAAATACTTTCGTCTTTAATCTAGACAATGAAGTACTTATTTCTAGTTTGGGTGCTTATACTCTCTTTGGTCGCTCCTAGTGCTGCGATCGCTGACGACAAGCCGCTTCATGTCTACGCTCAAGCAAGACAGCCCTATACCTTAATATCTGGAGTTGGGACAATCCGCCATCCAGTTTCCACTTCTAATCCCCAAGCGCAAGAGTTTTTCGATCAGGGATTAAATTTGATTTACGCTTTCAATCATGATGAGGCGGTGCGTTCTTTTCAATACGCTGCCAAACTTGATCCACATTTGGCGATCGCATATTGGGGTATTGCTCTGGCTCTAGGCCCTAATATTAACTTAGCAATAGACCCCAACCGAGAATTAGCCGCTTACCAAGCGGTACAGCAAGCTTTGGCACTTTCCACCCAAGCATCTGCCCAAGAACGAGATTACATTAACGCCTTAGCAAAACGTTACTCTCAAAATCCTGATGCAGACTTGTATCAACTAGCGCTTTACTACGCAAAAGCAATGGCAACCCTAGTTAAGCGCTATCCAGATGATTTAGATGCGGCGACGCTTTACGCTGAAAGCTTGATGGATCTGCATCCTTGGCAACACTGGACTAAAGATGGCAAGCCACAGCCAGATATAGAAGAAATTGTGGCTATTTTAGAATCTGTTCTCAAACGTAACCCGAATCATACCGGAGCTAATCATTACTATATTCATGCAGTAGAAGCCTCACCTTCCCCAGAACGGGCGCTTGTAAGTGCCAAAAGACTAGGAAACCTAGCGCCAGCAGCCGGACATTTGGTACACATGCCTTCTCATATTTATTTTCGTGTGGGAGACTATGAAGGGGCAATGCAGGCAAACGAGCAGGCGATCGCTCAAGATGATATTTACATCAAAAAATATCAAGTCCAAGGCACTTACCCCATGATGTACTACAACCACAACATACATTTTCTCATGGTGGCTAGCAGCATGGCAGGAAAATATAAAGATGCTCTCCAAGCCGCAGAGACTTTAGTCGCAAATGCTACTGCAATTGACCCGTATGCACCAATGCTTGAGGGATTTCTGGGCAGCAAAATGCTGATTCAGACACGCTTTAGTGACTGGGATGCCATCTTAAAAACTCCCGCCCCCGATGCTAAATTGCCTACTACCACAGCACTTTGGCATTTTGCTCGCGGCATGGCAATCGCAGCCACAGGCAAACTTGAAGATGCAGTAAGTGAAAGTCGAGCATTATTAGCCGCCAAACAGGGAATTTCCACCGAAGCAACCATTGGATTTAGTCCTGCAAGTCGTATTTTAGACATTGCCTCAAAAGTTCTAGATGCCAAAATTGCCAGACAAAAGCATGATTATGAATCTGCCATCAAATTATTAGAAAAAGCAGTAGCACTAGAAGATACCCTTGATTACGTGGAACCACCAGATTGGTATTTTCCGACGCGGGAATCTTTGGGCGGTGTGCTTTTGGCTAAGGGCGACTATGCACAGTCCGAGAAAGTCTTTCGTGCTGATCTAGAAAAGTATCCCCATAATGGGCGTTCTCTATTTGGCTTACAGGCAAGTTTGCAGGCACTGGGCAAAGATCAGGCCGCTCAAATTGTCAAAGCCGAATTGAAAACAGCCTGGAAAGGTGATGATAAGCAACTTGACATAGCAAACATGTATTGAGGGAACGCCAAAAAATAAATTATCCAATTTTTGGAATCAAAAGCACTTTTTCTCCCCCTGCTCCCTGCTCCCCTGCCCTAAAAGCGATGCACCAGAAAGCGGTTAGATAATTTTTATAACTCAAATTAGGATTGCTATACCCTTATTTGTTGCCTGACTTTGCCTTTCATATTAAAATTTGGGAGTAATACTTTTGGTTAAGACAGTCAAACGTTCAATTCGGATATTAAAGATGCGCCCCTGCATGTCTGATTTCCTTGATCACCCTACAGGATTTATCTTCTTCCATTTCCAACCCTTTTTTGCGGTGGGCTGTACTTATGGTAGGTGGGGGCGGGCGATCGCGTCGTGCGATCGCATCACTAGTTAATGATCTGTTAACGATCTACTGGATGCAGAGAGTTGGCTCGTATGTCATCCTAGATTAGGAGAGTTAATTCGGTGATGTCTTTGGTTTTAGTATTGAAAGGCTTTTTCCTTTTAGTATTTACAGACTACTCAGAGAAATTAAAATCTCTACACAGTGATGATTTTGGAGAGAATCGATGTCAATTTATGTAGGTAACCTCTCTTATGATGTTACACAAGAAGATTTAAGTGGTATTTTTGCAGAATATGGTACTGTAAAACGGGTTCAAGTACCTACTGACCGTGAAACAGGTCGTCCACGCGGCTTTGCTTTTGTGGAAATGGGAACCGAAGCTGAAGAAACAGCTGCCATTGAAGCTCTCGATGGTGCTGAGTGGATGGGTCGTGACCTGAAAGTAAACAAGGCTAAACCCAAAGAAGATAGAGGTGACAGAGGTTCCTTTGGTGGTGGTAGCCGAGGAGGATACGGCGGTGGCGGTGGCGGTGGACGCTCTCGCTACTAACCTTGGAAACAAAAAAATTTGCCTAGAGTCTTAAGGTCAGACAAGGAGTCTGTCTTTTTTTTGCAATGTTACTGCTTCCATAGCCATTAATCAAGTCAACTTAGTAGGAGAAATAATGACCCAAGTAATCGTAGGTGACAATGAACACATTGAGTCAGCCTTACGGCGATTTAAGCGAGAAGTTTCCAAGGCTGGAATTTTTCCAGACATGAGAAAGCATCGTCATTTTGAAACCCCCTTAGAAAAACGCAAGCGCAAAGAAGTTGCCAAGCACAGGCAGAGTAAGAGAAGTTTCCGTAACTAAGGGCTGACATACAGCAGAATTCAGGAATCAGAATTCAGGAATCAGAATTCAGGAATCAGAATTCAGGAATCAGAATTCAGGAATCAGAATTCAGAAGTAAAACAGGCTTTATACCTTGCTTTGAGACTTAGCTTGTATACTTCACCTTCCTTGAAATATGCTGTAAATATAAACGAAAACCCTCATAAATTTTATGAGGGTTTTCCTTTTGCCTATTTAAAAATCAGGAAACCTAAGGAAACGCTAAAATCAAGTCAGCCTTTGTATTGTAGCGGTTGTGTCCCACATCACTCAGAGTGCGGTTCACTGCATAAATCCTGATTGTCAACGTCCTTATCCTCAGCCTTGGGGAAACAAATTTTGCAACAGTTGTGGCGCACCGCTAGAACTGTTAGACCGCTATGTTCCACTTCAGCCTTTGGGGTCGGGAGGATTTGCTCAAATTTACACGGTTTGGGATGAAAAAACTCAAACAGAGAAAGTGCTGAAGGTGTTGGTAGAAGATTCACCAAAGGCACTGGAGTTATTTACCCAAGAAGCGGCGGTTTTATCCAGTTTGCAGCATCCGGGTGTCCCTATAGTCGATGCTGAAGGGTATTTTCAGGTACAACTGTTTAACCCCAAACCGCACCAATTGCCTTGTCTGGTAATGGAAAAAATCAATGGGCGGACTTTAGAGGAGATATTAAAAAAGTTTCCCCAAGGATGTCCAGAGGATTTGGTTTTAAACTGGTTTGCCCAAGCTGTACAGATTTTACAAGAATTACACAAACGTCAGATTCTTCACCGGGATATCAAACCTTCTAATTTAATGCTAGGCACTTCTTCGCCATCTTTAACCCCGTCTCAAGGGCAAACAGGGGGCGATCGCTTAGTACTAATTGATTTTGGAGGGGCAAAACAATTTAGCCCCTCTAAGCTACGTTCTCAGTCTAGTTCCACTCGATTATTTTCTTCAGGCTACAGTCCACCAGAACAAGTGACTGGAGGGATTGTCGGGCCCAGTGCCGATTTTTATGCCCTTGGTCGAACGGTGATTGAACTACTAACAGGCAAGTACCCGCTAGAGTTGGAAGATCAGCAAACTGGAAAATTGCGCTGGCGAACTGCGGTAAATGTCAACCCCCAATTAGCAGATTTGCTGGATGAAATGGTGCAGGCGGATGTGCGATCGCGTCCGGCAAATGCAGCTATAATTCAAAAACGTTTGGCGAAAATTTCTCAACCATTACCGCCACCAGGATTATTTGCCCAACTGCGAGACAACGTTAAGCAAACCTCAAGGCAAGTTTCCCAGACATTTACACTGATAACACAAGCTATTGAACAAGCTCTAGCTAACTTTAGCCTAGCTGTCAACAAAACCGTCACTTTTATCGCTCAGACAATCATCAAAATTTTACAAGCTTGTTTGGCGACAATTTGGGCAATGATCCTGGCTTATGTTGGTGCTAGTTTTGGTGCGATCGCAGGTTTTATTTTGGCATATCACACCAGCTTGGGTCGTCAGGTTGTGGAATTTATTTGGAATCAGCAAAACCAATTAGTGCCAAATACTCAACCAGTCTTCGGGGCAGATATTTTGGTATTCGTCGCCGCAGGCTGGGGAACCGCTTGGGGACTGACAGTATCCGGGTGTTTTGGTCAACAGCGACGCTTTTTAGTAGCGTCGCTGATGGGCATGATTAGCTATGGTTTCGGCTGGTTGATTTTGCAATTAATCACACCCAAAGATAGCGGTGAAGGCTTAGTGGCAGTGATTTTAGTTGCAGTTTGCCTACTTACCTTAAGCTTAGGACTTCGCAGCCATCAAATAGTGTACGCTGTGTTCGCTGCCTTTGGTAGTGCGATCGCCTATGCAGTTTTGATTCTTTTGAGGTTAGCACCACCTATTTTCCAATTCTCTAGTCAACCAGGCTGGTCAGAGTTACAGTTACCTCTGATTTTTTTTGGTTCTGTGGGCTTTTTTATCAGCTTCTGGTTAGGAGTGACTTACTACCTAATTGTCCCTGGATTGCGGTTTTTAGGATGGCGATAAAGAAGGCATGGGGCATATTTTTGAGAACTAAAGAAAAGATTTATTATCCAACTCACGTTTTAAGTAATAAGTTGCACGTACTATGATAACCTGAGAAAATGTTTTAAAAATCCGGTAAGTATAATTTTGCCGTTCTGACTTGGGTTAAGCGCCACGAACAATAAAGGTTTTAGCTATACATTTGAGATGTCTCATCGTGCTAAGTATAAGAGCAAAAAACCCTTTTTAAATATTCTCTAAACGTCGAAAATAACTACTTTAGCTGCTACAAATTATTGGGGATTAACTATGGAACCTATTTCTATGATTATTGCTGCTTTGGGTGCTGGTGCGATCGCAGCTACTAAGGATACCGCAGGAACAGCAGTTAAAGATGCCTATCAGGGGTTGAAAACCTTGATTAAAAAGAAGTTTGAAAGTGAACCAAAAGCACAAATGGTTCTCGAAGAACACGAAACAGATCCTGAAACCTATGAAGCACCACTTAAAAAGAAATTAGCTGAAGCTGGTGCTGAGAAAGATGCAGAAATTATTAAGTTAGCCCAGGAGTTGCTGAAACAGGTAAAACCTGAAGAGTCAGCAGCAGGTAAGTATAACACAGTGTTTCAAGGAGAAGTGAAGGGCGCTCAGGTGGGCGATCGCAACAAACAAGAAAATACATTTGGCTAAAAGCCACTGGAGTATCTAGATGGCTGAAGAGAGTTCCAATTACAATTCAAAGTTTGAAAATCAAGTAAAAAGTGCTGTAGTTGGTGAAAATAACACTATATACAACTATTTTTACCTCACAGAAGAGGTAAAACCTACATCTGTTGATGCGGCTGATGAATATCTCCCTTGTCCTTATCGGGGGTTGTTTCATTTTGGCCCCAATGATGCAGATGTGTTCTTTGGGCGGGAAATATTTATTGAAGAACTTTATAGTGCAACTAAAATCAAGAATTTTATTCCCGTGCTAGGTGCATCAGGAAGCGGTAAATCTTCGGTGGTGTTAGCGGGATTAGTCCCTAAGTTACAAAAAGAAGGTCATTGGCAATTTACTCACTTTCGTCCTGGTTCTGATCAAGACCCGTTTTATAGTTTGGCTGAGGCACTTGTTCCCCTTTATAGGGAAGACACAGACTCTACTGATAAAATGGCTCAAGCTAGTAAGCTGGCTAGAGATTTAAAAGACGGTACAACCCCACTTTTCCGCGTATTTAGTTCTATTCAACGCAAGCACCCTAATCATCGGCTGTTACTGATTGCTGACCAATTTGAAGAAATTTACACTCTTTGTCACGATGACGAAATTCGCCGTCAGTTTCTTGATTGTTTATTAGCCAGTTTAGAAACTCCTGCTTCTCTGTCTTCATCGGCTAGTGTGTTAGTGACAACGATGCGGGCAGATTTTTTGGGAAATGCTCTCTCCTATCGTCCCTTTGCTGATGTCTTGCAAAATGCTGATGTGAAACTGGGGCCGATGAATCGGCAGGAACTAACACAAGTCATTGAAAAACCTGCCCAAAAATTAGGAGTGACATTTGCAGACGGACTGGTAGAACGCATTTTGGATGATGTGGAAAACCAACCGGGAAATTTACCTTTGCTAGAGTTTGCTTTGACTGAGTTGTGGAACAAGCGAACAGGTAAACAATTAACTCACAAAATCTATGAAGAAATTGGTCAAGTAGAAGGTGCGTTAGCTCGCCATGCTGATGAGAAATATGGCAACTTGACAGATGATGAGAAAGAAAAAGTCCGGCGGATTTTTATTCAATTGGTGCGTCCGGGTGAGGGAGCAGAAGATACAAGACGCATAGCGATGAAAGCGGAATTGGGGGAGCAAAGCTGGTCTTTGGTAAAACAATTAGCTGATGCTCGGTTGGTGGTGACAAGTCGCAATCTTAGCAGTCAAGAAACGGTGGAGGTAGTCCATGAAGCGCTGATTCGCAATTGGGGAGAACTGCGAGAATGGATGAATACAAACCGCGTTTTTAGAGCTTGGCAAGAGCGACTGCGTTCAGCAAAGGGACAATGGGAAGCAACAAATAAAGATCCGGGTTCATTGTTGCGGGGTGCAGCATTGGCGGAAGCAGAGGAACAACTCAAGAAACGCGAAGAAGACTTAAGTGATGAAAAAAAATTTATTGAGCAGAGCATCCAAGAGCGCGATCTCATTAGGAAGCGTGGAATCAGAGCTATATGGGGGATTGTGGTGAGTTCTCTGGGGGCAGTATTAATTAGCAGTAGTTTGGGTTTGACGGCATGGAATCAGAAAAACTAATCGGAACTCAATCAAGCCGAATCTGTTGGTCGATATTCCTTGTCTCTTTAGATTCTTTAATGGGGCGCAGTTGTGATTTGGTGCGGGGTTATTTACAAAATAATCCTAATGTCAGTGAGAGTGATAGGCACTTGTGCGACGGTATTGGCAGGGAGTAGGAGGCAGCACTTCGGCTACGCTCAGTGACTGGGAAAAAGGATTTTAGCGATCGCACTTTCGGGAAAACTTCAGGGGCGATACTCTTTCAGAGTCACTCCG
>JAHCSU010000295.1 GCA_023522315.1 Nostoc sp. CCCryo 231-06 | reverse complement strand
GAAGTCAGAGCGAGTGAGTTCGAAGTTGGTGCTGATTCGGACAGGAGAAGGGGAAATCAGAGCGAGTGAGTCCGAACTTAGTGCTGATTCGGACAGGAGTATGAGAAATCCGAGATGGCGAGTCCGAAGTTAGCACGGATTCGGACAGGAAGAGGAGAAATCTGAGGGAATGAGTCCGAAGTTGGCACGGATTCGGACAGGAGAAAGGGAAAACCGAGCGAATGAGCCCGAAGTTGGTGCTGATTCGGACAGGAGAAGGAGAAATCTGAGGGGAAGAGTCCGAAGTTGGCGCTGATTCGGACAGGAAGAGGAGAAAATTGAGGGAATGAGGCCCAACTTGGAGCACATTCGGACAGAGGAAGAGGAAATCCGAGCTGGCGAGTCCAAACCCGCCCCAGCTGGTTTAAATTTGGGAAAATAAATGGAAATTTAAGGAGTAAACGATAAAAAATGGGGAAAAGAATCCATATCAAGGAAAAGAACTCTTAATTTAGGGAAAGGACCTCTCCAATGGGTTGCTGTAGCGTGGGTTTAACCCTATCCTGCCGCAGTCTTCTCCTAAAAAGAAAGTTTTATAAAAAAAGTTATTGCGCTTTTATAAAACTCTATGATATTATAAAAAGCGTCGCCAAGGTGGCAAGCTTGGTAACACATATAGTACGAGCCATTAGCTCAGTCGGTAGAGCAGATTGCAGCATCAGTGAATTTCTTCACCGAATAGCAATCTGTGACAAAGCACGCAGGGCTTTGGAACATCTGACTTTTCAGTATCAGGCTTTAGGCAACAATTATAGTACGAGCCATTAGCTCAGTCGGTAGAGCATCTGACTTTTAATCAGAGGGTCGAAGGTT
>JAHCSU010000294.1 GCA_023522315.1 Nostoc sp. CCCryo 231-06 | reverse complement strand
GAAATATTCTTGAATATCGATGTATTACATCTTGAAGTGCGGAATGTCGGTTTTATATACACTTAATCCATCACAAATTACATCTGAATCCCTGACTCCAGAAGTCAATAGTCAACAGTCAATGGTCAGTAATCAATGAGTGGGGAGTGGAGGGCAGGGGGCAAGGGAGAAGAGTTTTTGCCTCAGCAAAAGCAGCACCACGCCTCTATGCCTCTTATGCCCAATTCCCAATGCTCATTTTCAAGATATTTGCGGTTTACGCAGATGCCAAGTAGTGGATTGCTCATAAGCGTAAGCTACTTGAAACAGTAGGTCTTCTCGCAGCACATTGCCAATTAGCTGTAATCCTATCGGTAGTCCCTGATCATCAAAACCACATGGCAAACTTAAACTAGGTAAACCAGCAAGATTCACAGGAATAGTCATCAAGTCAGTTAAATACATGCTCAAGGGGTCAGTAGTTTTTTCCCCTGCTTTGAATGCTGTAGTGGGGGATGTGGGACAAACTAACACATCAACTAAGCCAAAAGCTTTTTCAAAATCTCGCTTAATCAGGGTGCGGACTTTTTGCGCTTTCAGGTAGTAAGCATCGTAATAGCCAGCCGAAAGTGCGTAAGTGCCAATCATAATTCGGCGTTTGACTTCTGCTCCAAAACCAGTGGCACGGGTACGAGTGTACATCGATAGCAGATTATCGGCATCAGGGGCGCGATAGCCATATTTAACGCCATCGTAACGGGCTAGGTTTGCTGACGCTTCTGATGGGGCGATGATGTAGTAGGTGGGTAAGCCGTAGCGAAAAGTGGGACAGGAAATTATATGAATTTCCGCTCCTAAACTTTGTAGTTGATCTACTGCTTTGGTAACAGCTTCTTCCACTACAGAGTCTAAACCTTCACCAAAAGTTTCTTTGATGATCCCAATTCTTAGCTGACCTCTGGGTTTGAAGTCTGGTTTGAAGCTGGCGGCGTAGTTGGGAATGGCAACTTTGAGACTGGTAGAGTCTTTGGGATCGTAACCTGCGATCGCACTTAATAATATCGCAGCATCTTCCACTGTGTTTCCAAATGGCCCAATTTGATCTAAAGACGAAGCGTAAGCCACCAAACCATAACGGGAAACCAAACCATAAGTGGGTTTCATTCCTACCACACCGCAAAAAGATGCAGGTTGCCGAATCGAACCGCCAGTATCAGAACCGAGAGCAACCACACATTCTTGAGCCGCCACCGCAGCAGCAGAACCCCCCGAAGAACCACCAGGAACTCGTGACAAATCCCAAGGATTAGCCGTGACTTGGTAGGCAGAGTTTTCTGTGGAACTACCCATCGCAAACTCATCTAAGTTGGTTTTGCCTACCATTACCGCGCCAGCATCTGCCAGTTTTTGCGTCGCTGTTGATTCATAAGGCGGCACGAAATTTTCTAAAATCCGGGAGGCGCAGGTGGTAGGAATTCCCTTAGTACATAAATTGTCCTTAATCCCAACAGGAATGCCTGCTAGCAGCCCAATTTCTTCTCCCGCAGCAATTTTCGCATCCACAGCACCTGCCTGCTCTAATGCCCGTTCTGCGGTAACACATAAAAAGCTGTGCAATTTCGGCTCTAACGCTTGAATGCGCTCTAAAGCTTCTTGGGTAATTTCAACGGCAGAACGTTCTTTCTTAACCAGCTGTTGGTGCAACTCGCGGATGGATGCCATGATTGCTCTCTTTGTGACTGAAGTCATTGATTTTAGTACATATTGGCCGATATTGGGTATGGGGCATTAGTCATTAGCCATTAGTCATTTGTCATTTGTCATTAGTTATTCTTTCTCTCCCTGCTCCCTGCTCCCCACTCCCCACTCACTTTACTTTCAATACACTCTTCCCTAAAGACTGGCAAATAACATCATTTTGCGGTGTATGGATACGGCTGCACAGAACGTCACGGTAGTGTCGCTCTAAAGGATTCTTTTTTAACAGACCAGGATTACCAGTCAGTTCCAAGGCAATCTCTACAGCACGAATCGAGTTAGTTGTGGTGAGGTATTTAACAGCTTGTGCGTCTAATCCTACGTTAGACTCATACTCGCCCCGATCAATATCTTGAGCCAAGCTATAAATCAATCTATTGTTAGCAAACAGCAGTGCTTCTATCTCACCCACAGCAGTTTGGAAGCGTGGCAGAGTTGCCAGTGGCTCTTTGAGATTAGAAGGCGATCGCTCCACAGCTTAACCCCTCCTGAACCCAGTGGGGGACTAGTACCGCAAGGCAAAAGTCAAAAGTCAAAGTCACCTATGCTTTAATTTTGGGCTTTCTGGCTGTAATGAAAGGGTAGGTTTATTTCCACCGGCCTGTACTAGCGTAGTTTACGACCGTAGGAAATTTATGATTCTTTCCTCAGCTATAACTATATTTTTTGAGACTGCTGCTTTGCTTTTAAAGTATAGGCATATTGTCAACTTCAATAGTTCGAGGCAATTCTGAATTTATGTTTGATTTTGACTTGGCTTGATTGGATCTATGCGTTGTTGATTGTTTGACAATCGTTCAAACATTTGTATTAAGGCTAACTGCATTTCTGGTGTAAATTCCAACGTGCCAGAACGCAGATGTAAATCTAACTGAGGGAAGGGGATTTCAATTTGTCTTTGCTGTAATGCTTCAAAGATATTGTAGTATAAATCACTTTTGAGTAAGAATTGTTTATTAGGTTCCGCAGTCCATACTAATAACTCAAAATTTAAGCTGTTATTGGCAAACTCTTTAAACAGTACTAGAGGAGAAGGAGCCTGTAATACATTAGGATGCTTAGAGGCTGCCTCTAACAGAGCAGCTTGCACGACTTTGGGATCTGAACTATAAGCAACGCCAACGGGGAGATGAAGGCGAGAAATCGGGTTGCGGTGGCTCCAGTTGATTACTTCTTTTTCCAAGAAGCGAGAGTTAGGTACAATGATTGAAACGTGGTCAAGAGTACGAATCTCAGTACTTCTCCCACCTATTCGCTCCACAGTACCTGTATATTCCCCAACTTCTACAAAATCTCCAACCTGAATCGGACGCTCAAATACTAGTACTAAACCACTGCCAAAATTCTTAGCAATATCCTGTAAACCAAAGCCAATTCCAACGCTTAAAGCACTTGCTAAGATTGTCAAAGAGCTAATATCAAGCCCCCAGATTTGTAGCAGTACCAGTGTGCCAATAAAAATCAGACCATATTTGAAAAGTATTACAATCGCTTCTTGAGCGCCACGATTAATCCCAGTAAAAGATAGAATGCGAGAACGTAAAAAATTGGTTAAAGTTCCAGCAAAGATAACTAAGCCGAATAACAAACCAATCAAAATTATTAATTCAGTAAGAGAGTAAGGATTCTTGCCTAATGTCAGAATAGGTGAGGTGAAACTGGTGATCAGGATGTTTGAAATTTGGTAGCTCCATTGACGAGTGAAAGGAAAGAGATTAGTGATATAAAGAATCGCACTCATCCAAAGCACGATACGCATACTCGCCAACACTAAGTTGAAAAATAATTCTAATACTTTAAGTGGTTCCGAATTAGGTATTGCATTGCTAGTAGTAGTTAAGCGTTGTGATGCTACTCGGAAAAAGTGATGCTTAATCCATCCTAATAGCCAAGTGAATCCGGCAGTTATTAGTAAAATTGCTACTGCTACAAAAGTTGTATGTTCGAGATAGGTTCTAGTTCGCTCTAAGCGAGCTTGCTGTAATGCTTCTTCAATTTGCTGCCCCCAAATCCTTGCCTGCTCATCAACTGTGCTACCTGGAACAGTATCTTGTTCTGTAACTGTTAACAGATAGCCGTCATTTAACAAAATAGTAGGTAGCTGGTTGCGTTTTTCAATTTTAACTTGAATAGATTCAGAAGTTTGAATTGCATTTTTTAGTTGTGAGTTGATTAAATTTGTTCGTTCTTGAGCGCTATATTGACCAGAATCGCTGATCTTAAAAAGCTGTTGCCCATCCAAAATAACCGGAGCTTTAGTTAATGCTTGAGCAACAACAGGAGTTAACCAGATAAACAAAAGAAAAGTTAGTATTGCAATTAGAATATTGAAATATTTTGATAGCAGTCGCAAACGGTGAGAATAACGCATTAGGATTCTAACAAGATAATTTTAGCCAAGCAGCTTAATATTAACTAGATTTTGTCACAACCAATTTTTTACCATAAAAGAAAACCAATAGAGATAATTTAATCTAGAGTTACATAACTGTTAACTAGCGACAAGCTAAGAAAGCATTTATGCATTGTTGCAGTGCCACAGACAAGCGCAGGCATCGCTCTTAATGCATTTGTAATTGTTGCGCTCCCCCGGCAAGTTATCCAGATTCCGGTTCCTTGGGGATGCCTGCCAGGATCTGTGACTTTCTCTCTACTGGGATTTGAGAGAAAATATAAAAGGTATAATTACTCATACATCTTCCGAGGGAAGCCAGGTAGCTGAAATATTTGTAATAATTCCCAGTAATTGCGGTTACATAATTTTTTTCATGAAATTTTAACACCCTAATTCAATATGACAACTTGATTAAAGGAGATTTTTTTATGTCAGTCCAAAACTTAGAAGAATTTTTTCATACACAATTAGTAAAACACGGTGTTAACTACAATTTGGCTGCAAAAGCAGCTAAAATATTGGCTTCTGGCAAACCTGATGAGCTATTAACACCAGAAGAAAAACATTTGGCTACAGAGGTTTGTCAGCAGTGGTTTAAACAGCGTCAACGTCTAGAGCGACTCAATTCTCATTTATAGAAGTGAATAAGGATATTTAGTAAAAATTGTGACTTTAGTTGTATATCTCAAGGAGAAATTAGCCTTGAATATTTATATCTAAAGAACAATGAATTGAGTAGATTTGCAGAGCAAACTTAAAGCAATAAGACAACTCACACGAAAAGCTTTTTGAGGTTTCCAGTACCTCAAAAGCTACAAGGCTTTAATTAGTTACAAGGAGTTTTATTAGGGAGGGTTGAAACAGAGCGCTACGTTGACATTAAGCTAATCGTCATTCATTTTTCCAGACTGATTCGCTTGTAGTAAGCGGCTCTAGCCCTGGTTTTATGCAACTTAAATGCTCATTAGCTTATCGCTATAGTCTCTGTAAATAAATGACATTAATCTGTCACTGGCACTTAAAAGACATCAATTTGTCCCGACGACAGATAATTAGTCGGAACAAAATTAATCTGTCACCGACGACAAATAATTAGTCACTGTACAGCCGAAAATGGACGTAACTGGATTCGAACCAGTGACCTCTACGATGTCAACGTAGCGCTCTAACCAACTGAGCTATACGTCCTTAACCACACGATTATTAACAATAACACATACTTTGTTGATAAAGCAAGATAAAAGTGTAAATCCATCTTATAAGCGAAGTCCCATTGGACTAGGGTGTATGATCAATAAGGTTATTCGGTTCTGGTGGGGAGCAGCTACCAGAGGTAACGGGGAAAGTTCGGTGCAAATCCGGCGCTGTCCCGCAACTGTAAACCCATTTGAGATGTAATCGAAAATCCCAAATTGAGTAAGTCAGGATACCCGCCGAAATAGATTTATCAGTTCCATATATCTGCGAGGTACAGATGACTACTACTGTAAATATTTCCCCAACTAGTCCCCTGGGTGTTGCTAACCATACTTTATTTGTTTGCAAAACTTGTGCTAGCGTTTGGCAAGATGGAAAACGCTTAGGTGAAAGTGGCGGTCAAAAACTTCTATCTCAACTTCAGCAGCTTGCACAAGATTGGGACTTACGAGATGAATTCCCAATTCAGGAAGTTGAATGCATGAGTGCTTGTAATCGTTCCTGTGTAGTTGCCTTTGCTGCCAAAGGCAAATTAACATATTTATTTGGTGATTTAGCTATTGATGGTAGTGCATCTGCGGTACTAGAATGTGCTAGTCAATACTATGTCAAAGCAGATGGTTTACTGCCTTGGTCAGAGCGTCCAGAAGCGCTGAAAAAGGGGATTTTGGCAAAAATTCCACCTTTATCTTAATGATGCGCGTTTTGATTCTGGGTGGTACAGGAGATGCCGCAGAACTAGCTGCCAAAGTGGCGACTATCCAAGGCTTAGAAGCAATCACGTCTCTAGCTGGGCGCACCCGTGAACCATCAGTACCGTTAGGCGATTTACGGGTTGGAGGCTTCGGTGGTGTGGCTGGATTGGCTAGCTATTTGCGAGTAATGCAAATCGACTTATTAGTTGATGCAACCCATCCTTTTGCTACTCAGATTTCTTTCAATGCGGCAGATGCTGCAACCGAAGTTGGAGTACCCCGTTTGATGTTAATACGCCGCCCTTGGGAAAAAGGAAGTAGCGATCGCTGGATTGAAGTTGACAGCGTTGAAGCCGCCGCCGCATCTATAGCAAACCAGGCACAGCGAGTATTTTTGACAGTTGGGAGGCAAGAACTCGCCACCTTTGCTCACCTAGAGGAAATTTGGTTTCTGATGCGGATGATTGACCCTCCTACCGATGATGCTTTAGTGCCACCGGGAGTGATATTGTGCGATCGCGGGCCCTTTACCCTCAATAATGAAAGGCAAATCCTAATTCATAACAAGATTGATACCATCGTAAGTAAAAATAGCGGTGGCGATGCAACAAAGGACAAGATTATTGCAGCGCGAGAACTCGGCGTAAATGTTGTTATGGTAAATCGTCCAGCCATACCGCCAGGGGAGCAGGTTACTGATGTTGATGGTGCTTTGGCATGGCTATTTGACAAGTTGCACGACTAATTCAAGAAGGAAAAAGCCGCAGATCAAAATCAAAGCCACTTCTCCCTATCCAGCATCCAAAATTCAAAAAAGAAATCCTAGTATTGTGTCAATTAAATAACATAGACGCAGAGGCACAGAGAACACAGAGAGAAAGAGAAAAAATTCTAAAACTTGGTTTACTCAGCAAAATTGGGTTGGTCGAGTGTTTAGCAGTGCTAAGATTTACCCTTTGTAATTGACCCTTCAATTCCCTCAACATACCAATCCATCGCTAGTTGTCTCTGATCATCCAAAACCTTACCTTTTGGCACTCGCACCACCCCTTTTTGGTCTTTCACCGGGCCATCAAAAGGATGTGCAGTACCCTGAATAAACTAACTGAAAGGCTCTCTTCCAAAAAATAACTTGGCATTTTCGTCTCGAAAAGCAAAAAGTCTTCGATACTCACCTGGATGATTGCCTGCTCCTCAGTTTTGCCGAAGTTGCCACCAACTGGATTGTAGAAAAAACTAAAGCTGCTTTGGTATCGTGCTTCTTCCATGACTTTTCAGCAGTCACAGCCATACCAATACAAAATTTGGAGAAGATTTCCTTAGAGGTTGTTTGAAAAGTGTTTCACTGCGACTTTAGGCAATTTTAGATCCCCCTAACCCCCCTTAAAAAGAGGGAAACCGGAGTCAAAGTCCCCCTTTTTAAGGCGAGCCACTCTTGTTGCATCTGGCGTGGATTTAGAGGTATCTAAAACTTTTTATGCCGACAATAAGACCTTTCAAACAACCTCTTAGCGATTTGCTACGAATTTTTGAGCGATTTTTTGCTTAAATAGACGATAAAAAAACAATGGATTACCTATAATATAACGATCCCAGAGACGAGTAGGTTCAGTAACTAAGCGTGTTAACCACTCGAAGCCATTATTCGTCAGCCACTCGGGGCCACGATATGTAGAGTTAGTATAAAAATCTAGACACGCGCCTAAAGGTAAAAATACACGAGCTTCAATTTTATTGAAGTTATCTAAAATCCACCGTTCCTGTAATGGCATACCAAAACCAATATATAAAATATCTGGCCGGAAATTATTAATTTTTTCTATGATTAAATCATTCTCTTTTCCTGATTTATCAAAGTAACCATGATGTCCGTCTATCTTGAGATTAGGCGCAATTGATACTAACTTTGTAATTGCTTCATCCACTACGCCGGGTTTTCCTGCTAATAAAAATAAAGAAATATTTTCTTTTTCACATTTTAATGCTAAATCTTCTATATAATCTGGTGCTGTCATGCGATGTGCAGAATCCAGAGAATAACCGCTTAAGTTAGCCGCTAACAATACACCAAATCCGTCGCAAAATACTAAATCTGCATTATTTAAAAAATCTCGATACCAAGACTTTTCATAAGCAAAATTCATAGCTCTAATATTCACATTTTCTACAATTGTCTTTTTTGGGGTTTTGACGGATTCTACTAAATAATCGATTAATTCTTGTACTTTAACTTTATGGAATCTTGTATCAAATAACTTTATTTCAGGGAAAGTTTTCGTATCCATTGTTATTTCCTTTTTGTTTACTTTAGACAAGCTTGTGGTTAATCAATGATCATCAGAATATGGCTCTCAACCTACGACTGATGCATAAATGTATTTTAAGGATGCAAGATAATTGTTAATATCCAAGTGTTTAACACTTATCCGTGCATTATTTCCTAGAGATATTCTCAAATTCTTATCTGCAATCAAAGATTGCATTGCCTCTGACAACTGTTGAATATCACCCGGATTAAGTAATAAACCATTCTGGTTTTGAGTAACTACTTCGGGTATTCCTCCTACTTTAGTAGTTATGACAGCTAAACCCCAACTCATTGCTTCTAGTAGTGCCATCGGCAAACCTTCGTTGTAAGAAGGTAAAACAAATACATCAGCTTTAGCTAAAAGCTCGTCGCGTTTTTCTTTGTCTACCCAGTCTAGGATAGTTATGTAGTCAACAAGATTTAGAGTTTGAATCAAACTACGAGCTTTTTCTACATCTCCATCCCCTGCCATAGTCAACTTTGCTTTACTTTTCTCTTGGGCAGGTATAGAAGCGAATGCGTTAATTAAATCAAATGCACCTTTGCGCTGACCAATGCGCCCTAGAAATAAGAAAAATACCTGGTTGGAATCTACATGCTGTGGGATTTGGGCGGGAATTCTTACCGCGTTAGGAAGAACAATAACTTGCTCTGGCTTCAAACCAAGGTTTTCGATATAGAATTTTTTCCAGCTATCTGATAAAACAATAAAACGGGTACATTTACTAAAAGACCAACTGAGCCATTTCTTAAGCAATTGAGGAAGCTCAGAGTAAAACAAATGAAAGTCCGCACTATGAGCATGAATAATTAGCGGTTTTTTAAATAGCCAACAAATAACACTAGTGATTGAGTGACGAAAAGCGCTACCTCTCTCTGAAACATGAACGTGAATTAGGTCGGCTTTATTATTTAATAAGTTCCAAAATAACTCCCCTATTGCCTGCACAAACACTAATACTTTCTGGGGAGCAGAGCCATTCGGTAAAGTAGTTATATGTGTAAATTGAATATCAGAAGTAGCTTCAGTGGCTTCTTCAAGGATGAGCTTTTGCACGGAAACTATTCCACCTTGCCGCTCCAAGCTTTCGCCTAACATAGTAATCTTTATAGGACTCATAACAAAAGAGCTTATTTAGGGTAGATAAATTCATCAAATATTTACGTGCCGTACACACTACTTAAAGTATGATTAAGTTATGTATTTGTCAATGATAGTCATTAACAGTTTTAATGTAATAAATATTACCATGTCGCAAAGTCCGGGCTAAACGTTGTTTACCCGTGGCGTGTGCTTTATTCTTAAAACTGATTTAATCATCTGTTGACAGACCCGAAAAACTAATGAACTTATTTGAGCTTTTAGCGGGGGAAGACAATCATCTAGCCCTAGTTACGCCTGAGGAGCGATCGCTAACCTATAAGCAATTGCGCGAGAATATTGTTGGACTGGTATCGCAACTCAACAGCTTTGGATTGAAAGGGGGCGGGGAAAAAATTTCTCCTTTAAAAGTAGATGATGTTTTACCGAAAAATTGGGTTTAGAGCAAGGTCGTTCTACGACGGCTTTTAATTCAACGGTTGGCTATGGCGAAATTGCTTAACATAGCCTGAATCAGCGATACACTAAGGAAAATTCCTTGAGGAAGCTTTGATGGCACGAGCAAACGGGGTTACAAGTGAAATGTCTGCACAGGAATTGCCTACAATATCAGATGAAGATACAGTGACAATTGAAGATTTACCGGAAGCAGTGGAGGATGTTCAGGATATTGACGACATCTTGAACTCACTAAAGACCTTACTGAGTAGCCTAGAAAAACTCCAAAAAGTCCGGCAGGAAGTGGGCGACATCAAACCGTTAATCGGGCGGATGCTTGATGGAGAACTGGTTGCTGGTGAAGAACTTGAGCAACTCAAGGCAGGTGTAAGCAGTCTTGCTCGCCTTGTTCGGGCTTATAATGACCATCAAATAGCGTTGGCTAAAGCACAACCGGCTAGAAATTTGCTAGATCAAGTCCTTAAAGAGCGTAAAGCTAATTGAAACAAGAAGCGATGTCTACGACGGCTTGTCGTGAGATATCGCCTCTCCATCGCTTCAAAGTATTAGACTATGAATTGGCTAATAACCTAAAATAGGTTATTATGACGAAAGTCTAGTATTACTTGCAAGGTAGGTATCGTAATGAAGAGTAATCGAGAGAATCTACCCTTAGACCAGATTCTCTTAGAGGATAGCTTACAAATGCTGAGTAATCTGCCAGATGAATGTGTTGACTTAGTTGTATCCTCTCCACCTTATAATCTAGGCAAAGAATACGAATCAAGGCAGGCTCTTGAGATTTATTTGGCAGAACAAACAGCCGTTCTGTTTGAATGTAGCCGGATTCTTAAAAATACAGGTTCGCTATTTTGGCAAGTTGGTGCTTTTTCTGACCGAGGAATGCTAATTCCTCTGGATATTCGCTTTTTTCCGATTTTAGAGTCATGCAGATTAATTCCTCGGAACCGAATTATCTGGGCTAGGCAACATGGTCTTCATGCCCAGAAAAAGTTTTCTTGTAGACATGAAACTATTCTTTGGTTTACTAAATCGGATAACTATAAATTTAATCTAGATGCTATTAGAGTTCCGCAAAAGTATCAAAATAAGAAACATTATCGGGGGAATCGGAAAGGTGAACTTTCATGCAATCCAGAAGGGAAAAATCCTGGTGATATTTGGCTATTTCGGAATGTTAAACACAACCATGAAGAACAAACTATACATCCCTGTCAATTTCCCGAAGACTTGGTAGGTAGAATTATCTTAGCTACAACTAACAAAAATGATATTGTTTTAGATCCATATATAGGATCTGGTACTGCGGCAGTGGTTGCGAGAGATCATGAACGCCATTTTATCGGGTCAGAAATTGAACCAAAATATCATCAAGTTGCGTTGCGTCGTCTCAGTGGGAATCCAGATAAAAATGGTTATTTTCCAAATTTAAAAACATTACGCGATTATGTTGAAAAAACTGGTAAATCTATTGATAAATTCAAGTTTGATGTCCAAGTAGGAAATAAAGCTTCAGAACGCAGCAAAGCAAAAATTTATCCAGAAGAGTATCACTTGCAAGAAATGGAAGATAGATTAATCTATGAAGAATCTGCTTTTGCAGCTAATCTAAGAGGTGAAGACATTCCAGTAGATCCAAAGCTTAATGGTAATGGGAAAAAGACCTCTTTGGAAAATAAAATAGTAAAACAAGTAGAAGAAGTAGAACAAATTGAATTGAGATTATGGAGTTAATAGAGAAATTCTTACAATAAGTTAAGTAGACAACGACTACGGGCTGAACGTCCAGCAATGATTTGGCATTGGCGACTAACTCTAGTATTCACAGTTCTAGAATATCTTTTAGAATAATCAGTCCAGATGATAGGCACTGTTGTATTTTGTTGTTCAAATAATCCAACTAGTCTGATTGGTACATCAAAAATTTGGTATTTAGCCAAAGCTGTTAACTGTTTAACAGCTTGCTCATAATAAAGAGTGCTATTGGAAGCAGGAAACATCAGAGCCTTTGTCACCAGAATTAATAAATTAGTTGGGTATCCAACAAATTCAGTTTTAGCTTTGAAGAGCAATTCTGAGCGCAAGGTGTTATTTAGTAGAAAGGGATAATTAGAAAACTGAATCTCAATGATAATGCCAGCTTTAGCAAAATCAATTGTACCCATAAAAGGTGCTGGGATAGGTATATTTGATTGCCAACCATCATGAATAAAGGCAGTTTTAATGTATTCCTTCGTACCTACTGGATCGAATATTGCATTACCCTGAATTCCAGCTTGATCTGAAGCTTTGATGTGCAAAGGCATTCTAGTGAGAGTAGTAATAATCTCATGCCATTCATTCTGGTATTGGGTATTAATGATTGTATCTGCTGCGTTAAAGTCAATATATTGAATAATGATTATTATGTCTCCTTTTGGTATTTCAACAGTTCTTCGATAAAAGCAAGCGGATCTATTTTAAGGACTTGGGCAACTTGTAAAAACTCAATTACGTCAAGACGACGCTCTCCACGTTCATACTTTGATACATAGGATTGCGGAAGCTCTAGCTTTGCCGACAACTCTGCTTGAGTGAGCTTGGCAGCTTTTCGGGCTTCTATAAGTAGCTGGCGAAACCGATTGTACTCTTCGCTGAAAAGTGATTTAGGCACTTTCGCTTGCCTTTTTTCTGGCGATGGTTTATTCGATCTCGATGAGAGTTATGACATATTGCTGAACTCAGTTAAATTCTAAAACCTAATATAGGATAAACCCAAAATAGGTTTTTGAGCATATCTAAATCTGTGCTTTCATTTGAAGGATCTCAGATTTTGCAAGATATCTACTTATGATGATGAATGTTGCACCCGCCATTGTAATACTAGGTCAAAATAGCGTCACAGTAGCACGCAAAATCATCACAGTCCTACCAGGGGCGACACTATACGGTCTAGCCGATCGCACATCTGGAGTTGATGTCAGCTTTACTAACTTTGGCGAGACGTTGCGCGAGTTATTTGCTCAGGGAACGCCGCTAATTGGCATTTGTGCCGCCGGCATTTTAATTAGGACGCTAGCTCCCATACTCTCAGATAAACAACAGGAACCACCAGTGCTAGCTGTGGCTGAAGATGGTAGTGCTGTTGTCCCCCTCTTGGGCGGACTTGGCGGGGTAAATGATTTGGCCCGCCGCATTGCCGAAGCGCTTGATGTCAAACCTGCAATTACGACCACAGGCGATATACGTTTGGGCACAACGCTGTTGTCTCCTCCCCCCGGATACCATTTAGCAAACCCAGACGATGCGAAGAAATTTATCTCAGATTTGCTAGCCGGGGCACAAGTCAAGTTAGAAGGCATAGCACCTTGGTTGAGCGATCGCAAACTGCCCATAGATCCACAAGGAGATTTGACCATCCAAGTTACGGAACGTTTGGTGACTCCTACAGCCAACTGCCTTGTGTATCACCCAGCAACGATCGCGATCGCAATTAGTGCCCCCATTGATGATGCAGTCACTTTAGTACAGCAGCTACTAGCTGATGCCAAACTAGAAAAAGCATCAGTCGCCGGGATATTTGCACCCATCACCGCCGCAGCCGATCCCGCAATCCACGCCGTAGCTAGCGCCTTGAGAGTGCCTGCCCGCTTTTTTACCCCAAATCAGCTAGAAAGTCTGTTATCACAAGGTTATAGCCCCGCCCAAGCAGCAGCGATCGCCGCCACAGGTACATCCCCCTTATCTTCCTCATCTCTTGACATTGCGATCGCCATTGCACCCCAACCAATTGACCCCAACACCATCGGTCAGCCACGCGGACGGTTAGCGATTATTGGCACGGGCCCTGGTGGATCGCAATGGATGTCTCCCGAAGTGAAGGAGATACTCAAGTCGGCAACTGACCTAGTGGGTTACAAAACTTATTTGGATTTAGTTGGTTCTTTGGCTGATGGCAAGCAACGGCATGAGTCCGACAACCGAGAAGAAGAAGCACGAGCAAAAATGGCCCTTGATTTGGCAGCATCTGGGCGATATGTAGCAGTAGTTTCATCTGGTGATCCCGGTATCTATGCAATGGCAACAGCAGTTTTTGAAGTATGCGATCGCTATGCCAAACCCGAATGGGACACTATCGACATTCATGTAGCACCAGGCATCTCAGCTATGCAGGCCGCCGCTGCCGCGATTGGTGCGCCCCTTGGACATGACTTCTGTGCTATTTCCCTGTCTAATATCTTAAAACCTTGGTCTGCGATCGAACAACGAATTGCTGCTGCTGCCGAAGCTGATTTCGTCATCGCTTTCTACAATCCTGTTTCCAAAGAGCGTACCTGGCAACTGGCAGAAGCGAGAAATATTTTGCTGCGACATAGAACACCAGATACACCAGTAGTATTGGCGCGGAATCTCGGTAGACCAGGACAAATGGTGAAAGTGATTACACTTGACCAGTTAGCACGAACAAGTGCTGATATGCGGACAATTATTCTCGTTGGTTCCACAAAAACCCGAACCATCCAGCGCCGCGATGGTAATATCTGGGTTTATACGCCGCGTCGCTATACCGAATAGTAAGCATAATAAGCGCTCTTATGAGTGATTTTCACCAACCTACTTAACCTAATACAAAACCATCAACAGATAGAGAAAAAGTGGGGATAATGATAGGTTGAGAGGATAGAAAACAGACAACAACTCATTGTGAATAATTCAGTATTAATTGCCCTTCCCCTATTAGCGTGTATAATCCTGTCGCCAGTTAGCAAAGCTGATACTGTCCAAAGTTCAATCAATCATGCCATCAAAATGTCTTCATTCAACCTCAGTTCCCAAAAATGGAAAAACCGTGTGCTACTAGTCTTTGCACCGTCTGCCGATAACCACATCTATCAGCAGCAAATGCAACTATTACAAAAGCATAATAACGGTTTTGCAGATCGGGATTTAGTTCTCGTTCAGGTTTTGGCAACAAATGAAAGCTATGCCAACAGACAGCTAATAGATGAGTCTTCTGCTGCCAAGTTGCGCGACTCCTTTGGGATTGACAAAGAAAATTTCCGCGTGATTTTGGTGGGTAAAGATGGTGGTGTTAAGCGCAGTGATGCTACACCAGTGCAGGCGACAGCAATTTTTGAAGAAATCGACGCTATGCCCATGCGTCAGCAAGAAATGCAAGAGCGACGCAGAAAGTAACATAATTGCTCATATAGCGTTTCTCGTTTACGTGAGCTACACCCGTAGGGGCACGGCACTGCCGTGCCCTTACACTTCGCAATATAATGTTGTACCGCATGTGAATGGGAACCGCTATACAACTAGCAATATTCCTGATAGATATTTACTTGCACTGTAAGATTTAATCGGATAATCTGAGCAATCGAGATTGTTTTCTAAAAAAACTAATGAACAAATTCCTACTGAGTTTACTTTCTTCTCCTATGCTGATTAGCTCTATTCTCTCGATGGGAGTAATGCTCAATCACGCACAAGCTATGGAGCCACAACCAAAAGCCAACACCACAGACCGTTTATCTTGTATACGCAATAAACATAAAGTGGGTTTAGTATGTGCAAGGGCTTCCGTATTGGCTCAAATTCCTAACTATCAGCGTGAAATAGAGTTTTCTCAAGAAGATTCTCCCATGCTAGAGTTCAATGTCGAGGAAAGCGATGTGGCAGTCAACTTATTTAACTGCGATTGTCCTGCTTGTATAAATTCTTTACGTCAGATGCGCGGCGTGACACCCTTGGTATATTAGGATTTTGCAATTTAATATGGCTTGTCATCTTTGGTAAAAAGCATGACAATTTATGTAACCGTGTAATAAATCAGTCATGACCCCAGAGGAACAAGCCAGACTAAAAATTGACCAACTACTTACCGATGCCGGTTGGATTATTCAAGACTACAAACAAATTAATTTAGGTGCTTCTTTAGGTATTGCTGTGCGGGAATATCCCTTGAAGTCTGGTTTTGTTGACTACTTACTCATTATTAACCGCAAGGCTGCGGGTGTAATTGAAGCGAAAAAAGTAGGCATCCCCCTTAGTGGCGTAGAAACTCAATCTGATAACTATTCATTCCAGCTTCCGCCAAAATTAAACTGTCACCGCAAGCCTTTACCCTTCCTCTACGAAAGCACGGGGGTAGAAACCTATTTTACAGATAACCGTGATCCTGATTTTTGCTCTCGGAAGGTGTTTAGTTTCCACAAGCCAGAAACATTACTGGAATGGTTAGGACAGTCTGACACGCTCAGAAGAAGGTTGCAACTGTTACCGGAAATTGACACAGAAGATTTACGGGAATGTCAAAAAGAAGCCATTGCGGGGTTATTTAATTCTCTAAAACACAATCGCCCTAGAGCATTAATTCAGATGGCGACGGGGGTTGGTAAAACCTATACGTCTGTGAGTTTTATTTACTGGTTGATTAAGTTAGCTGGAGCGAAACGAGTTTTATTTTTGGTAGATAGAAAGAATTTAGGACAACAAACCCAAAAAGAATTTCAGCAATATGTCACCCCTGACGATGGGAGGAAATTCACAGAACTCTATAACGTGCAGTTGTTGACTTCCAATACCATAGACCCAGTGAATAAGGTTTGTATCACCACAATTCAACGGCTTTATTCGATGTTGCGGGGGGAAGCTGAATTTGAAGCAGAAAATGAGGAAGCATCTTTGTTTGATGGGGAACAGTCAAATCAGCAACCCAAGGATGTAGTTTATAACTCAAAAATTCCCCTAGAAACTTTTGATTTTATTGTTACTGATGAATGTCACCGTTCAATTTACAATGTGTGGCGACAAGTATTAGAATATTTCGATGCTTTTATTATTGGTTTGACTGCTACCCCATCTCTGCAAACCTTTGGTTTTTTTAATCAAAATTTGGTGATGGAATATCCCCACGAACGGGCGGTAGCTGATGGGGTAAATGTGGGGTATGAAGTTTATCGCATCCGCACTCAAATTACCGAACAGGGTAGCACTATCCAATCAGGGTTTTATGTGGATACGCGAAATCGTCAAACCCGTGCAATGCGCTGGCAGCAGTTGGATGAAGAATTAAGCTATGGTGGGAGACAATTAGATAAGTCAGTTGTGGCAATTGACCAAATCCGCACGGTAATTCGTACCTTTAAACAGCGATTATTTAGTGAGATATTTCCAGGGAGAACGGAAGTCCCGAAAACTTTGATTTTTGCTAAAGATGATTCCCATGCCGAAGATATTGTGCGAATTGTGCGAGCAGAATTTGGCAAGGGGAATGAGTTTTGTAAAAAGATTACCTACCGCACTACTGGAGAAAAAACAGAAGATTTAATCGCCAGTTTCCGCAATTCCTTTAACCCGCGCATTGTGGTGACAGTGGATATGATTTCTACGGGGACGGATATTAAACCATTGGAATGTTTGATATTTCTGCGGGATGTGAAATCACGGATTTATTTTGAGCAGATGAAGGGAAGGGGAACCCGCACAATTAACCCGACAGATTTTCAAGCAGTCACGCCGGGGAATCATCTCAAAGAACAATTTGTAATTATTGATGCGGTGGGGGTGTGTGAATCCGATAAAACTGATTCTCGTCCGTTGGAGAGAAAACGCAGTGTCCCGTTTAATAAATTATTGCAAGATGTCGCCGCAGATGTGCGGGATGAGGATACGCTAATGTCTTTGGCGGTCAGGTTGGTAAAGTTAGAGAAGCAATTAAATGATGATGAACGCCAGGAATTACAAACTCTTGCTGGGGGTAAGTCTATACAAGAGATTACTAGAGATTTACTCAATGCCCTTGACCCTGATAGACAAATTACTCAAGCACAGCAGCAGTTTAATACTTCATCTCCAACAGCAGAACAACAGCAGCAAGTAGCCGAAATTTTAATTAATCAAGCTTGTCAACCTTTTGATAATTATCAATTTCGGGATTTGCTCAAAGAATTGAAAACTAAGAATGAGCAGATTATTGATAACGTCAGTCAGGATGTGGTGTTACAGGCTGGTTTTGATACCACTGCTAGGGATAAGGCTAGAAAGATAGTAGAGACTTTTCGCCAGTGTCTTGAGGCGAATAAGGATGAAGTTATTGCTCTACAAATCCTGTATAATCAGCCCTACGGTCAGCGTCATTTAACTTATGAGCAGATTAAGCAATTAGCAAATACACTAAGACGTCCACCCTGTAACCTGACACCGGAAAAGTTATGGGATGCTTACGCGCAACTGGAAGCGGATAAGGTGCGGGGTGCGGGGGTACAAAAACTTTTGACTGATATCATTTCTCTGGTACGCTTTGCGATGGGGGAAACGGAGGTTTTAGAACCTTTCTCGGTATCCGTTGAGGAGAAGTTTCAGCAGTGGTTAGGGGGTAAGGGGTTTAGTTCTCAGCAGGTGGTGTGGTTGGAGAAGATTAAGGCATATATTATTACCAGTGTGAGAATTGAGGCGGAAGATTTACAGGAAATGCCTCAAGAGGCGTTTCAGGGTAATGAGTTATTTGGGAATGATTTAATGGGTATTTTGGATGAGTTGAATGAGGTTTTGGCAGCGTAATGGGTGAAGAGTTATATGAGTTGCCAAAGGGTTGGGTGTGGGCGAAGCTGGAAGATATTGTAGAAAAAATAGAGAATACTAATCCATCAATAAATTCGGAGCAAGAATTTATTTACCTAGACATTGCATCTATTGATAATTCTCTGCAAAAAATCACACAGCCTAAAACTTATCTAGGAAAAAACGCACCGTCACGGGCTAGACAGCTTGTCAAGGCAGGAGATATTTTATTTTCTACTGTAAGAACATACCTGAAAAATATTGCTGTCGTTTCTAATATTTATCATAATCAGATAGCCTCTACAGGATTTTGTATTATAAGGCCCTATAAAGAAATTTCTCAAACATTTATATTCTTAATTACACAAAATGATAATTTTTTGGAACCACTTAATCAACTACAAAGAGGAAGCAGTTATCCAGCAGTTAGAGATTCTGATGTTTTTGCTCAAAATATCCCTCTTCCCCCTCTCCTTGAGCAACATCGCATCGTAACCAAAATTGAGGAACTATTCACCCAACTTGATGCTGGAGTAGAGTTACTTAAAAAGGTAAAAGCCAAATTAAAACGCTACCGTCAGGCGGTGCTAAAAGCCGCAGTGGAAGGAAATTTAACCGCATATTGGCGCACAGCACATCAAGGAGAATTAGAACCTGCCTCAGTCTTACTTGACCGTATCCTCAAGCAGCGCCGGGAGAAGTGGGAAGCCGAACAATTGGCGAAAATGCAAGCACAGGGTAAAACTCCCAAAGATGATAGTTGGAAGCTGAAATATAAGGAACCCATTGCACCAGATACCTCTGATTTACCTGAGTTACCTGATGGGTGGTGTTGGGCTAGTTTAGAGGAATTAAGTTGGGATTCTAGATACGGGACATCCGAAAAATGTGACTACAACTTTTTAGGTTCACCTGTTCTCAGAATTCCTAATATTGTTGATGGTAGTATTGTCTTAAATAATTTAAAGTATGCTGCTAATAATAGCAAGCTTGATGCTATTGAACCATTGGCATATAATGATTTACTTATTATCCGTACTAATGGAAGTAAAGAACTTATAGGTCGGGCTGCTTTAGTTACTCAAACTTATGACAAACCATATTTTTTTGCATCTTATTTAATTAGATTTCGTCTAATATCTATAGATAATTTACCTATTTGGATAAATAAAATATGGAATAGTTTTAGAATTCGTACATGGATTGAAACGAGAGCAGCAACATCAGCAGGACAGCATAATATTAGTCAAACTGTTTTAAATAAACTTCCTTTAGAAATTCCTCCACTATTAGAACAGAAAAAAATTATAGAAGAAATAGAACGCATTTTTTCAGTAATTGACCAACTCGAAAAAACCATAAACGCCAACCTCAAACGCGCTGAAAGACTCCGCCAAAGCATCTTAAAACAAGCCTTTACAGGTCAACTTGTCCCCCAAGACCCTAGCGACGAACCCGCCGAAAAACTCCTAGAACGCATCCAAGCCGAAAAAGCAAAACAGGTAACAACCAAAACCAAGAAAAAAACCAAATCTCAGCCGAAATCACCCACACAATTATCATTACCATTAGATTAATGCCCAACCTATACATTATCGGCGGTGCAAACGGTTCTGGTAAAACTACCGCCGCCCTGCAAATCCTTCCCTACTTCCTAGAAGTATTTGAATACGTCAACGCCGATGAAATAGCAGCCGGACTTTCTCCTTTTAACCCGGAATCCGTAGCCATTCAAGCCGGACGATTAATGTTAGAAAGACTAGAAACTCTGGTGAATGCTGAAGCTGATTTTGCATTTGAAACAACTTTATCGGCTCGTAATTTCGCCCGATTCTTGAGAGAATGTAAAATTAAAGGTTATATTATCAACTTAATTTACTTTTGGTTACAAAGTCCCGAATTAGCGATCGCACGGGTACGCAGACGTGTAGAAAGTGGCGGTCACAACATCCCAGAAGATACTATTCGCCGTCGCTACGAACGGGGAAGAAAGAACTTAATTGAATTATACTTACCCTTGTGCGATCGCTGGATTGTTTACGATAACTCTAATCCGATTTTGCAGATCATAGCTGAACGCCCTTTCAATCAACAGCGGATAATTTATCAACCCCAACTATGGAGCCAAATCACTACTAATGAATAAACCAATTCCTGAGAAATTATCTACCCAAATCGACGCAGGGGTTAAACTCGCTATGAAGAAAGCTATTGAAAGACACCGCCGTTTAGGAGAATCTATTAGCATTTGGCAAGATGGCCAAGTTGTGACATTAACCGCCGAGCAAATTCCTCCTCTTGACTCAACTGTTACTCATAGCGAATGACAGTTAAACCCTATCTACAGATTTAATTAAATGGCTAACGAATCATCAACCATCGTCCAAAAATTATGGAACTATTGCAACGTCCTCCGCGATGATGGCGTTAGCTACAATGACTATGTAGAACAGCTTACCTATTTGCTGTTTCTCAAGATGGTCGAAGAACAAAACCAACTTCCCCCACCATTGGGTAAACGTTCCACCATTCCCACTGAATATAGCTGGGAGGCTTTGCGATCTCTTGATGGGGATGCTTTAGAAATTCAGTATCGCCACACCTTAGAAACTCTTGGTAAAGAAAAAGGACTGCTGGGTGTCATCTTCCGTAAATCCCAAAATAAAATTCAAGACCCAGCTAAATTAAAACGACTGGTAGAACTGATCAATTCAGAAACCTGGATTGGTTTAGATATTGATATCAAAGGTGAAATTTACGAAGGACTTTTACAAAAGAACGCCGAAGATGTTAAGGGTGGTGCAGGTCAGTATTTTACCCCAAGGGCATTAATTCAAGCCATTGTCGAAGTCATGCAACCCCAGCTAGGACAGCGCATTTGTGACCCCGCTTGTGGAACTGGTGGCTTTTTCTTGGTTGCTTATAATTTCATCAAAAATAACTATAAGCTGGATAAAGACCAGAGGCATTTTCTCAATAATAAAACTTTTAAGGGCGCTGATGTTGCGGATGGGGTGGTGCGCCTGTGTGCAATGAATCTTTACTTGCACGGGATTGCGGGTGATGATAGTCCCGTAGAAGCTAAAGATAGCTTGATGGCAGATTCAGGCGATCGCTTTGAATTAATCTTAACTAATCCGCCTTTTGGTAAGAAAAGCAGCATCACTGTTTTCAACGAAAGCGGTAAAGCAGATAAAGAAAAAGTTTCCTATAGACCAATACCTCTGCCAAACTACGAGGGTTCAACGCCCGTAGAAACGGGATGAATACGTCCTAAAGAAGTAAGGTTGGCAAAAATCTGGTTTAATAAAATAGGCTCAGGGATTTCTGGAAGCATTTTTAAGATTTCATGGACATATCGAAAGCCACGATAATGAGCCTTAAGGTCAATAATGCCAGAGTCAGGATTAAGGATGCGGAAATCAGCGAGAAGATGATGAGATAAATTGACCATAAAGAATGCTAGATTAGCAGCATTAGTCACCGCAGTTTGACCGAGGTTCATAAAGTCTTCCAATCCCCAAAATTGCTTGGCATCACGGAAGTTAAACTCGATTTGAAAGCGCAGTTTGTAGTAGTCAACTATTTTCTCCGATGACAATTTTAGGTCACTAGAAAATAGAATTACATGACTACGAGCATTAGTTTTAATATTGGTTTTAACCAAAATAACTATATTCAGCGCTTGGGCAAATTCTTTGTGGAGTAAAGTAGCTTGATAAACATCAGTTTGGATTTTATCCTCTATACTACTTTTACATAAATATTTGTCCGGTATGTTACTATAATCTAGCTTTTCACCGTATTTACGTCGAGAACGTTTATTGGAGTCAGGATTTTGATAAGGGATGTATAATGCCGAATCATGGCGTAACTTGGAAATTATGTGCAAGTTAACTTGGCGAGCCATCTGCAAAGCATTATTGTTACCAAAATGTCCATCTAGTACTAAGTAAGTAAGGGGAATAAATTTAGCTAATAACTTAAATAGCGACTTAATCATTTCCTGAATTCGGAGTAATTCAGATGTTAAAACTACCTGGGTTTTATTCTTGTTCTTACTTCCCTTTGGTCGTCCACGCCCACGTTTGTCTTTCAATTTTATGTCTTTGCTTGGTGACGAGCTATTTTTTTCTATATCGCTCTTAATTACC
>JAHCSU010000293.1 GCA_023522315.1 Nostoc sp. CCCryo 231-06 | reverse complement strand
TTTATTAAATCCGCATTCCTTATGAAGCAGAAATAATACCTACAATAATTTTTACCAGCATAAATAAATCTTCTGGAACTTGATAGCGTTTTTGGTCTTGAGTCACCTGACGATTCGCACGATGGTAAACTCCAAAACGCCAGTCTTCACCAGTCGTAACTGCTCCATATAGAAGTTCAGATGTAGATTTAGTCCATTGATCAAGTGCTATTAATTCAACAGCAAGTTGAGTAAATCCTCGAACTAAATCTGATTGTTTGGCTTCGATTACTAATAAATTTTGAGGGGCTGCAATATAGTAGTCGAGAGTCCCTTTCAGATAATTGTTGACAGCAATAGAATATTCTATATTGAGTCTCTGATTAGTTAAAGCACATACTTCAAACAAAATTGGCCCAATTAAAGCTTCCCGTCTAGTAGTTTCATTAACTAAATCAATATGAGATAAATTACGGCAAAGTTGCTGCTGTAAAAATTGGATATCTGAAATTTCTGATGATTCAGGTAATGTTAGATTTTTCCTTTCAATAGTGCAATTTAATTCGGCTAAAATATCATCAATCGTGAAAGGCAATTCAAAATATCGGCTGAAAGTATAAGATTCACCAACTTGGAGAATGCGGCGGGAACTCATAAAAGACCTAAGCCAAATTTATCATCCTATTTTATATAAACTTGGTCAACTCACATCTTGCACCAGAGTACCTAACGACTGGAAGTCGCAGCTAAACAAATGTGAGTTTAACAAACCTCTCCCTGTCTTGAACTTTCGTTCGAGTCTGTCTCTCTCCGATTCGGAGCTACGGTGTATACATAAGTCTTTCTGAAGGCAATTTACGGTTAAGTCTCATAGCCCCTGAGATACCTCAAGAAAGGTTATGCTACCCAAAAACTGTCCCTCTCCTTAGTAAGGAGAGGGATGTCCGATAGGACAGGGTGAGGTTTTAAAGGACTTTAGGGTAATGATCGATACATTAGCATAGCTGGCATTCATTGCCGCTTTAACCCGTTCTAGTCTAGCAACAGCAGCTTTGAAAGCTTGTTCTTTTTCCTTAATTTGGAGAATAGCGATCGCCCCCCTATTTTCCATCTGCTGATATTGGTTCATTTCCTCCCTAGCTAATTCAGCAACGGCTTCTGCTTCTTGCACTTCTGTCTAAATTGTAATTCCCCTGTCTCGATAGTCGCGTTGGTTGCGACTAAGGTCTGCTTTTACAGATGCGATCGCCTGTCGCATTACATTGGACTCAGCAGTGACTTGAGTTTCTAGGGCTTTTAGTTCTGCATCGAACTGCGATCGTTGTAACTGATTGTGCCAGATATAGCACTTCTGGTTTGAATGAGTACAAGGTAAAGGCGCACAGCTAGCTGTGCACCCTTACGAATTGCTGTACTTCACGCCATTGAAAACTGCTATATTTCCGAGTATTTGGCTTTTTTTACTGATAAGTGCCTTGCCTGTATATATGATCTTAATAAGATGTTAATATTAACCTTACAGCACTTCCGCCTGCTATGAGGTACGCACACAGTCTCAAAAGTTAGGATAGGAAAGGGATGTGGGTAAAATTGTGCTTCATAATAGCCGGAAGTGCTGTATATACAGCTAAGTCTAAATAACAACTAGCGCATTTTAGTAAGAACACTAAGTATTTATAAATTTTTATCTAAAATTTTATCCTTTCTTAATATATTCGCAAAAAATTTGTATTATGAAGGTTTTTCCAATTAATAAATGTTTAAGCGAACTTCAATCTTTCTATATCAAGATAAATTATATACTATCAGCTTAGTGTTGTATAAGATAATTCTAAAAAATAAAATTTTTACATAAAAATACTTATTCAAAAATGTAGAATCCCAGTTTTAAGTTTTATAAATCTATTTAAGTACAAATTGTATAAAAAATGTTATTTTGAATCTTTAATTCTGGGAATTTCCGTTAATTTACCAGTATTAATAGCTAAGTAGCTTAATTTATACATTTTTTTAAAACAAAATTAAGCTTTTACATGAGCATATATTTATCAATCTATCAATCTATCTATATAGATTGATGCCTGCGATTTTTTGATAAATAAGAACTTATTTTTAATTAAATTTGTCTAAATACTACCTATGTAAGATCCGACATTCCGCACTTCAAGATGTAACACATTGATATTCAAGAAGATTTCC
>JAHCSU010000292.1 GCA_023522315.1 Nostoc sp. CCCryo 231-06 | reverse complement strand
CTCCCCGCCTGCGGGGAGGGGTTGGGGGTGGGGTTCTTTTATTATGGGTAATTTGGCGGACATGATATTGCGTCACAAGTACTCTTTAGAGTTATTTGCGCTGCCGAACGCCTTCTTCTACCGGCGATATAACTGCGAGCATATTCTCTATCAAATCCAAGTATTGCTTGCCCAGTTGGTTGATGGTTGCAGGGAGATGAAAATTGCGAGAGTATTCGATTTCTAAATGGAAAGTGCCATCGATAATGGAAAAGAAAAACTCTAACAAGGTTGTGCGTTTTTGTTCAGGAGGGGACAAACGCCGATCGCGATCTTCTTCGAGAAACTCAAACAACTCAAACACAGGTTGGGTGCGATTCCCCAGGTAATTGGCTCTAATCGATGTCAGATTAGCATCAGGATAGATATAATTTGGCAAGCGATCGCATATCCAATCAAAAGTTACGCCGTTCATTGGCAGTGCATCAAAACCATCTTTGATATGCTTGATGGTTTTCTCCCACTTTTCCTCATAGTTTACCATTACGCCGACGGGAAAATTCACTGCAAAGTTACCAAAGCTTTCCCAGAAAATGTGGTTATCGCTCAGATCCCTACCGTGGCTACGATGACTCAATACTACCCAAGAAGTCCCACACCAAACAGCCGTCAGTTGATATAAAGGAGCGAGCAAAAGTGTATACAGATTGCAACCATAGTGCTGTTTAGCTTTGCGTAACAGTGTGTCACTTTGAGCTTTGGTGAGAGTGAATCGTTCAGTAGCAGCAGAAGCTTCGATGTTAGTCCCCTTGATATGGTCGAAGGGAACATGAAACGCATATTGTCGAGAAGGAAATTGGGATTTCCAATAATCAACGTGGCTGGCCAAAGCTCCTTTTTTGTCTTCTTCCACAAGCAGACGGACAAAATCTGCGTAGGAAGGTGGCGAGGGGTTTTCAAAACTAGGCACACCACCCACCAAAATCCGGTCATAAGCGTACCAAAGTTCTTTAAATAGCACAGTTGTACTCAGCATATCAGCGATGATATGGTGGGCAATCATGGTGATGTCGTAGGTTGATTCATCAACTTTGACCACTATTGTTGCTAATAGCGGCCACTGCTCAAGACGTAGTTTTTGACTGCTTTGCTCGATCCGAGAGCGGATTTCCCGATCGCGCGCGGCTGCACTCAGGTGACTACCATCAAAGAAATCTACAGGAAATTGCTTTTCTGTACCCATGACTTGCTGCTGCCATTGTCCATTGCGTTGCACAAACAAAGTACGCAGAGCAGGATGCCGTGCCATCATCAAGTTGAAAGCTTTGTTGAAAACGTCCAGATTCAAAGCTTGACGGTAGCGAAAACGTGTATACCCCGTCCACTGATAAGGAGGCTCGAAGTATGTCACCAGCCATTTTTGCGCTGGCCCCAGTGGTAAGTATTCTTGAGCAGCATCAATGGTTTCGTCCGGTTTTTGTTTCGGCTGACTCTTATTCAGCAGCGCCTGGAGAGCATTGCGATCCAGCTTGCCATTATGATTCTTAGGCAGACTGGGCAACCATTCCACACGTTGGGGAATCATATAATCAGGTAGTAGTCGGGAGAGATGTTCCTTAATTTGTCGATTATCCACCTTGTTTCCAGACAACCAAGCTATTAATCTCTTCTGCCCAGCGCCATAATCTACAGCTAAAACTGCTGCTTCGCGCACTGCTGGATGAGTATTAAGAACGCTCTCGATTTCTCCTAGTTCTACACGAAAACCCCGAATTTTTACCTGGTTGTCAATCCGTCCGTGATATTCAAAACTACCGTCTGGCAATTCCTTCGCCAAATCCCCAGTCCGATAGAGATAATTTCCGGGAATTTGGAGAAAGGGATTGAGGCGAAAAGCTTCTGATGTGCGTTGCAAATCATTTAAGTAACCTTTGGCAAGTTGTACACCTCCAATCCAAAGTTCTCCTAACTGCCCAGGTACGACTGGCTGCATTTGCTCATCTAAAATCTTGATGTAAACATTATCAATGGCTTTGCCGATGGGAATTTGATTACTCACTTGTTCATTAGGACGTTGCTCAATGATATGAGCAGTGACGTCAATGGATGCCTCTGTTGGCCCATAGAGGTTTGCTAGTCCAGTACCCATTCCATACTTGTCAATCCAACGTTGGATAAAAGGTAAGGGCAAAGCTTCACCACTAAAAATTAACCAGCGCAAACCAGGAAATTCCCAAGATTCATCTTCTAAAGCACTGATAAATTCGCCAAACAATGAAGGCACGAAATGCATAACATTGATTTGGGTATCTTTGATCCACTGAGCGAATTTCCAAGGATTGATCACTGTTTCCCTTTCTACTGGGCAAATAGTCGCTCCCTCCATCAACGTCCAGAAAAGTTCCCAAACGGAGATATCGAAACAAAAAGAGGTTTTTTGAGCAACTCTGTCTCCAGGTTTCAGGCTGAATGTATTTTGCATCCAGCGCAGGCGGTTCATATAACCCCGATGGTTGAGCATTACTCCTTTGGGGCGTCCGGTGGAGCCAGAAGTATATAGAACCGTCATCAAATCATCGGGATCATTAGTATAGGGCGGATCTTGATCTGAGAAAGTAGACCAAGTATTTTTATTAAGTAAGTTTAGTTCTTTACTGGGACTGAACGTGTCGCCATCGTCCAAAAATAGCAAAGTATGCAATGGTAAGGCTGCATCCAAGCACTCTTCAAGTTTATTAGTTACTTGATACTCAGTTAGCAAAGTGCCAATCTTGGCGTGTTCGAGAATGTAACGGATGCGTTCGCCTGGGTAGGAAGGGTCAAGAGGAACATAAGCTCCACCAGCTTTGAGGATGCCTAAAATTCCGACTAGCATTAAAGGGTTGCGCTGTGTCATGATGCCGACAAGCGTGTTTGGGCCTACACCTTGAGTCCGCAAATAATTGGCAAGCTGATTAGAAAGGCGATGTAACTGGGCGTAAGTAAGTTTAGTTTCTTGATGTAGAACTGCGATCGCTTCGGGTGTTTGCTGAACTTGTTCTACAATTTTCAGGTAAGGAATTTCTCTAATATTGCTCATCTCAATAATTTTCCTCTGAAGTTTTAAATGATTACTTTGAATCTTCAATCCAAAATTTAAAATCTAAAATTTTGTGAGTGTGTTTGCCATTTCTTGCAAACTCCTGCAACTTAATAAGGCTTGGCGATCGACTTTCCCAATTAGCTTTTCTAAGCGGGTAATAATCCGGATACGTTCTAGGGAATCTACACCTAAATCCGCCTCCATATCTTTGTCCATTTCCTCCGAACTAATTTGGTAGTGACAAATTTCCTCCGCTACCTGTCGAATTGTGGACTCAATTTTTGCATCTGCTTGTGATATTGATAGCAGTTCTGTTGGCTGTTGGGGTTGAATTGTCAGTGAGCATAATTCCTCTATCTGAGCAATGTATTCCTGCATTAACTGCTCAATAAGGGACAAGTCGAAGAATTTGTAGTCATAACTAGCAAACAGATGCAAACTGCCGTCGAATATCTCTTGTAATATATCAATGGTTCCAACAGCATTTATGCCACCTGCTTGATAATCAATTACTTCGACAGGGCCGTATTGAGTTTTGATATGGGTATGTCCTGTGAAGGGAAAGTATAAATTTGATTTCAATACGCTCCTAAACATAGATAAACTATGCTCAGGTATTTTGCCGGATTCTAAGGCTATATTGTCCCGGAACATCAGCCCCATCTGGCGAGTCTGCGCTCGGTCTAGACCGATGGCGATGCCATTTTGAACTTCTTGATGTACACGGTTTAACAGAGTTTGCCAATCTTCATCCGGTTGTGGTGGCGTAAAACTCAGGGCTAAATTCTGCGCGAAACTACTGACTACATTAGAAGCATCCGCGCCAGGATAAACTCTACCGCCGGTGGGGACTTGAATGATTACAGATTGTGAAGACTGCTGCAACTTGACAACGGCTCGCAGAAAAGCTCCCAGCAGCAAAGAATTTACAGGTAATCGCCAGTCACGGGTACGTTCAATCAGTTTAGCAGTGCGATCGCGTCCGAGAATATACCGTTGAGTGTGAAATTGGGGGCGTGGGTGGTCAACAATATCACCTTTGGGGTTCCAGAAGTAAGAATCCTTACCTTGGCTACTAGTGTAAGCTGCCAGCGCTCGATCTTCTTCGGGATCGTGCCAAGCGTTCATGGCTTGCACTAATTGGCGGTAATCTTCTAAGGTGGTAGCTGGAGGCAGATCCGGCTGATCGTTGCAAATATAGGCGCGATAAATTTCTAGAAATTCACGCAATATGAGATGATTTCCCAGAGCATCAGAAATTAGATGTTCGTTGCCTAAAAATAGCTGATATACCGAATCTTCTAAGCGCAATACAGAAAATTTATGCAATGGCCATGCAGTCAGGGGCCATTGATAATTTAACCAGCGATCAACTTCTGCCTGTACAGCCTGCTCTTTAGCATCACTGTCAAGATGTCTAATATCTGTAACTGGAATTTCTGGAGGAGTTGGATCTTCCATAACTTCCATTAAGTATTCATTAAAGCGAGTCGCACCCTCTGGGACATGAAAGCGCGATCGCAACATGGGATGCCGAGATAGTAAGTCTTTCCAACTCTGCCAAGCAATATCTAAGTCGAAAGTCCCTTGTAAACGCAAACTAGAAAACAGGCTGTTGGAATTTACCACCCAGTGACCTAATAAGTGAAAATACTGTCCATGAAGCATTTCCACATTATTTATTTCGCCCTGTCTAATCACTTTTTCCGGGTTAATAACTACAGCGTCTCCACCACTGACGATGTTTTGCTCATCCGAGGTTTGCCACTCATCAAATATCTGAATTACTTGCCTCAGTGTCTGCAACTGCATCAAATCCCGCAAAGAGAACTTGCTACTAAATGCTGTCTGTTGGTCTACTGGAACCAATTTTATCAGACCGCTCATCAGTTGCATCATCATGATTGAATCCAATCCCAGGTCTGCCTCTAGGGAAATATCCAAATTTAATTGCTCTAACTTGAGTCCAGTTGTCTTAGCAGCTAGAGCTAGGATACGTTCCTCTAGGGTTGTATCAGAGATGCTGATGGCAGGAATTTCTGGCTTCTGAACTGGAACTGACTCTTGCTTAGTGACTGCTGTATCAATCCAGAAACGTTGGCGCTGGAAGGGATAAGTAGGCAAAGGTACGCGGCTACGCTGATAATCGTGGTCAAAGCCAGACCAGTCTACCTTCACACCTTGAATATACAGCGATGCCAAACTCTGGAGCAACTGCTGCCAATCGTTTTGTCCACGACGTAAAGAAGGCAACCAAACTCCCACGCCATTAGGTAAAGACTGTTGCCCCATTCCTATAAGTACTGAATGTGGGCCAATTTCCACAAATAGGTCATACCCTTGTGCAAGGAGTGTCTGCATCCCTGCGGCAAATCGTACTGGCTGCTGCAAATGACGACGCCAATAACTGGCTTGACCAATTTCTGCTGGCTGCACTACTTGTCCAGTCACATTGGAAATTAAGTCTATTTGGGGTTCATGGTAGACCAACTCGCTAGCACGTTGCTCAAACTCTGCCAGAATTGGTTCCATCAGAGGAGAATGAAAAGCATGAGAAACCCGTAAGCTCCGGTACTCAATTCCTTGTGCTTCCAGTTTTTGCAAAACTGTTTGTACTGCTGGCAGCGCCCCTGAAATAACCACATTTTGCGGGCCATTAACCGCCGCCAATGCTACTTGCTGAGTATAGGGAGCAATCGCTGCGATTACCTGTTCTTCTGACGCAAACACCGCCGCCATTTCACCCCCTGGTGGTAATGCTTGCATTAAACGAGAGCGAAGGGCAATTAACTTCAACCCATCTTCTAAGCTGAACACCCCAGCTACACAAGCTGCTACATATTCGCCGACACTGTGACCCATCACAGCATTCGGTTCAATCCCCCAAGAACGCCATAACTCATACAGAGCATATTCCAAGGCAAATAAAGCTGGTTGGGTGTAAAGTGTTTGGTCGAGCGGGGAATTTTCACCTGCTGCGGGATAAATTACAGATAACAGGGGTTTTGGCAGATAAGGGCGTAAGATTGCATCGCAGCGTTCCAGGGCTTGGCGGAAAGTCGGTTGGGTATCATAGAGTTCGCGTCCCATACCTACGTATTGGGAACCTTGTCCAGTGAACAAAAAGGCGATCTTGGGTTGACGGGATTTATCAACTTGCCCTTTGAGGAACCCACCACTATTTTGCCCAAGGTTGAAAGCTGCTAGCTGTTCACACACCTGATTTGAGTCTTCAGCCACTACTGCGAAACGATGGGCAAATACAGAGCGGCCTGTATTGGCAGTAAAACAGACATCTGCTAAGTTTATGTCAAGATTAGCTCTGAAGGCTGTGTAAAAGTTACTAACTAATTCCTGTAATGCGCTTTCAGTTTTCGCTGAGAGACTGAGCAGATGTAGGGGGCGTTCTACTTCACTGCGCTGCTGCTGGCGGGTAGGGGCTTCTTCGATAACCAGGTGAGCATTAGTACCAGTTACACCAAACCCACTCAACCCAGCAATGCGGGGTTTATCCCCTGAAGTCCAAGGTGTTCGTTGCGTTGGTATCTGCACTGGCAGCTTTGCCCACGGGATGAAAGGATTGGGATTTTTTAGGTGTAGATGAGGGGGTATCTCTTGATGTTGCAGTGCCAGCACCACCTTAATTAGTCCCGCCACCCCTGCTGCTGATTCCAAGTGACCAATGTTGGTTTTTGCCGAGCCAATGATTAAAGGCTCCTGTGGCGATCGCTCTTGGCACAATACTGCCCCTAAAGACTCGACTTCGATCGGATCTCCTAAAGATGTTCCTGTGCCGTGGGCTTCGACATAGCTGATTTGTCCAGGCTCTACCCCAGCATTAGCCAAGGCTTTACGGATCAGTGCTTGCTGGGCTACCCCATTAGGAACTGTCAAACCACTACTGGGGCCATCTTGGTTGACGGCTGATCCCCGAATCAGAGCTAAGATATTGTCACCGTCAGCGATCGCATCACTAAGGCGCTTGAGAACAACAACCCCACACCCTTCTCCTCTTGCAAAGCCGTCGGCAGCAGCATCAAAAGTCTTACAACGACCATCGGGGGCTAACATTCTGGCTCGACAAGTGGCAATGGTAGCAATTGGTGAGAGGATGAGATTCACTCCACCAGCTAAGGCTAGATCCGACTCTTGGCTACGCAGACTTTGGCAGGCTAAATGGATGGCTACCAGTGAAGATGAGCAAGCCGTATCTACCACCATACTTGGCCCCTGTAGACCCAAAGTATATGATAAGCGACCAGCTACAGCGTTAAGACAATTGCCTGTGGCGCTGTAGGCATCGATTTTGGTGCGATCGCTAGACCCAATCTGGAGTTGTAAATAATCATTGGTGGTAATGCCGACAAATACCCCGGTTTGGCTATTCCTCAAGCGATCGGGTGCAATGCCAGCCTGCTCAACCGCCTCCCAGCTGACCTCCAACAACAGCCTCTGCTGGGGGTCCATGTTCTCAACTTCCCGTGGGGTAATGCCAAAGAATTGGGCGTCGAACTGGTCTACTTGGTCTAGAAACCCGGCATTTCTAACATACATCTTTCCTGGTGCATCAGGGTCTGAATCGTAGAATTCATCAATGTTCCATCGATCTTTTGGAACTTCAGTGATGGCATCCACTCCATCATGGAGCAAAGACCAGAAAGTTTGCAGATTGTTAGCACCCGGAAGTCGGCAACCCATACCAATAATGGCAATTGGCTCTGTCTTGGCACGCTCCATTGCGTCAAGCTTAGAGCGCATTTCTCTAACTGCCAGCAGGGCATTTTTTAAGCGATCGCGATTGTCAATAGTTTCGGCAATATTATTCATCGTTCTTACCACAAGATACCCCGTCCCTCTATAGGGCGGGGAGGGATAGTGGGCAATATTTTGGGTTCGATGCCCAAAATATTGCAATCTTTGTGCTATGATTTGGATGAATAATTAACTCATCCAAATGCAAACAATATCTGTAAAATGCAAGCTTCAAGTACCTGTGCAGTTGCGAACTGAAATAGACCGCACCTTGCAGGGATTTGCTGACGCTTGCAATCAGATACATGAAGTTGCAAAGCGTGAGAAATGTTGGAACACGGTAAAGCTGCATCATCTGGTGTATGCACCTGTTAAGGCGCAGACAGGCATTAAAGCAAATCACGTCTGCCAAGCTATTCGCCGTGTAATTGCTAACACCAAATCCGTTAAGCAAGTCCATAAGTTTAGACCAACATCCATTAATTTGGATGCTCGGACTTTTCAATACTTGGAAGAACTGCAAACCGTGGGCGTTACATTGATGTGTGGTCGAGTTAAGTTCAAGTTGTTGATTGGTAATTACCAGTTGGCATTGCTTAAAGGGCAAGTACCGACAGCAGCAACGTTGAATAAAACCAAGCACGGCGACTATTACATCAATATTTGTGTTGACCTCCCCACCAACCCCACGGGCAAGACTCCCAAGGCTAGCACTGAGCGTACCCCTGCGGGGAAGCAAGCTACGCGTAGCGTCTCGCAGAGAAGCCGAAGTGTAATTGGTGTCGATTTGGGAAGGCGCGATATTGCAACCACTTCCAACGGCGACTCTTGGAGTGGCAAGCAGATTCAAGCTACTCGTGACCGATACAGTAAGGTCAGAGCTAATGTTCAATCCAAACGCACTAGAAGTTCCAGAAAACTTCTTAGAAGGCTCTCTGGGAGAGAACAAAGGTTTCAAAAGTGGCTGAATCACAATATCTCCAAGCAACTTGTTTACGATGCGAAACAGAGTAATTCTGCTTTGGCATTTGAAGACTTGACTAATATCAGGCAATCGCTCAACCAACAACCGAGAAGCAAAACTGAACGACGCAGAACTAACAATTGGGCTTTTTACCAATTGCGGATTTTTGTTAACTACAAGGCAAATATTGCTGGTGTCGAGCTTGTATTTGTTCCACCTGCTTATACGAGTCAGACTTGTTCGCGGTGTCACCATGTACACCCAGTCAAAGGTAAATCCTATCGTTCTGGTAAGTCGTTCAAATGTGGGCATTGTGGTTTTGAGCATGACGCTGATATTAATGCTGCACTGAACATTGCAGCTTTGGGGTTGTCCGTAAATCAGCCCGAAGTTCCGGGGATTGCTTGCCTGTTGGAAGGAACTCAAGTTTGTTTCCGACAGGTGGTGAAATCTGGGACAAAGCCCCAACTTCAACGAAGTAAGTTGGGGTAATTTACTTTAATAATTTCTGAGGGTGCTTAAAGAGTTTAGGACTTACGCACAGGTAACGGAAAATCGTAGACGCGGAGCGGCTTGCCGCAGGCTACCACAGAGACACAGAGAGGAATAAGAGTTTGAGAGGTATTTTGCGTAAGTCCTAGAGTTATCGGGAAATCGAGCATTTTTGATACAGTCGAGTGAAAATCTCTTGAAGAAGGGGTGTAGGGTTAAGAAAAAATCAGAATTGATCAAAGAGTCAACTCGCGTTATGGGAACCTCCACCCCCCTAGACCTTTAATTAACCAAGGCGGCTAATTCTGCGTCTAGTAATGAAGCCAATTCGTCTTCAGAAAATTGTTCTAGCTCTACTGAAGCTTGAGACAATTCTTTGGGATCTTTTTGTAACTCCTGTTGTGTCGATGGCTCTAGGGAAAGAATGTAGGTAGCCAGGTGATTAGCTAAAACCTCAATATTTGGATAGTTAAAAACTAGTGTTGAACTTAAGGATTGTCCCAAACTGACTTCAAGGCGATTCTTCAAGTCCACAGCCATCAAGGAATCCATGCCTAGTTCGAGAAAGCCCTGTTGTACGTCTGCCAGATGGGATGGCTCTAGTCCTAAAACCTCAGCAACTTGGCTTTGCAGATGAGCAATTAAGAAGCTTTGACGTTTGTTGGCTGGTAGGGCATCCAATTGCTCTAAAAACTGTGGGCGCAATGCTAGCTGCACTTGATCCTGTTCTTGTAGCTGTGTGCCAATTTGTTTGAGTAGCGATCGCTGTCCCTTGACTTCATAAACTGCTTTGAAGATATTCCAGTCAACCTTAGCGGCTGTTGCTTGGACAATGTTTGTACCTAAAAGCTGCGCTAGGACTGCAATCCCTTCTTCTGCTTGCCAAGGTTCTAACCCCATCCGCTTTAATAAGGTTTGGGTTTCTTCCGAAGCCATCCCACCGCCTGCCCAAGGCCCCCAATTTATGCTTAAAGCTGGTACTCCAAGGGCTTGGCGATAATGGGCAAGGGTGTCGAGAAAGTGATTGCCAGCAGCGTAATGTGCTTGTCCTCTAGAACCCCACACTGAAGCAATTGAGGAGAAACAGACGAAGAAATCTAAATTCATGCCCAAACTGAGTTGATGTAAAAGCCACCCACCCGCTACCTTCGGCTGGAGGGTGGATTCAAGGTGCTTCAGGTCAATATCTTGTAATACTTGATACTCAGCTATCCCAGCAGCATGAACAATTCCTTTTAAAGGAATTTGAGTATTATGTAACTGTTCAAAAACCGCAGAGATTTGAGCCTGGTTGCTGACATCAGCCTGAGCGACGACGACATTAGCACCCATATTTTCTAAGGCTTGAATAGCCTGCACCCGTTCCCAGATTTCGGTATCCTTTGGCAAAGTTGCCCATGTAGCGCGATCGGGAAGTCCCCGGCGTCCTATTAGCACCAAGTTTCGCGCCCCTTGTTCTACCAGCCACTGGGCAACTTTCAGCCCTAAACTGCCTAAGCCGCCAGTAATTAGGTAAGTACCATCAGCTTGCAATTGCACAGGTTTAGATGGCAGTTTATTGCTACGCACCAAACGAGCGACATAGCGTTTTTCCCCGCGTAAGGTGAGTTGATCCTCGCCATCAGGCTGCCAAATTTGTGTTAAGAGAGAAAGAGCTTGCTGCTCACCAGACATACTAGGATCTAAATCTATTAACCCTCCCCAAACTTCAGAATGCTCTAGTGCGATCGCTCGGCCCATTCCCCACAAAGGTGCTTGAGCTACTGCTAGAGAAACAGGTTTTGTTTCTACTGCTTGTGTGCCCGAAGTTATCAACCATAACCGAGTTAATGCTGACTTACTCTGTTTGACCAGTTCCTGAACAAGATGCAGCACACTGCCACAGCCTAGTAGTTGCGCTTTCTCTAAAGAAGATGGTGTAATTTGGTCGTCCATTGCTGCATCTAAACTCCATAGATGCACTATTCCCCGACACGATAGACCATTATTTCCTAGAGTTTCATGCAATAGTCGTTGACAGTCTTGAGGATTTGCTGGGTTGATTTTGCGATGTCCACCTTCTAAGATTTCATAGGCTTCGCCAGGATAAATCATCACATATTTTTCACCGCGCGATCGCAGCAGTTCTGCTAGCGTCTGTCCCACGCCAGCCCGATCTGCAAATATCAGCCATTTGCCCGGCTGGTTAACGGAAACAGGCGGTACACTCAAACGCTCTTGGGGTTGCCACTGCACTTCGTATAATGAATCACTCAGATAATCTGGAATCAAGTGCTGCTGATCTTGTAAGAGCAACTGTTTAAGTAGCTCATATCTGTCTGGAGAAAGCTCGACAATACGTTGAGAAAGTTTCGCAAGCTGCATACTCTCCAGGATGGATTGCACTTGTGCTGCTGGCAGTTGTTCAACTATTTCTAACTTCCGAGCTAGTTGTTGGGTATCTCCAGATTGTAAAAGATTGTGAATCGGGTATTCAACATTTTTGTTTGATACAATCTGTAGTTCTGGCTGCTTAGGTGCTTGGTCAAACCAATAACGCTTTCTTTGGAAAGGATAGGTAGGCAGAGGAATGCGATCGCGCTGATAATCGTGGTCAAAGCCAGACCAGTCCACTTTTACGCCTTGGACATAGAGCGAGGCTAAACTCTGGAGCAACTGCTGCCAATCGTCTTGTCCACGGCGTAAGCTTGATAACCAAACCCCAGTTCCTTCTGGTAAACATTGCCGCCCCATCCCGATGAGTACAGGACTTGGGCCAATTTCCACAAACACTTCATATCCTTGTGCAAGGAGTGTTTGTATACCTGCGGCAAATCGTACTGGCTGCCGCACATGACGACGCCAATAGCTGGCTTGACCTATTTCTGCTCCCTGTACAATTTCTCCAGTCGCATTGGAAATCAAGTCTATCCGGGGAGTCGCATAAGTTACTGCTGCTGCTTTCTGCTCAAACTCTGCTAGCATCGGCTCCATAAGGGGAGAATGAAAGGCATGGGACACTGTTAAGGGACGAGTCACTATTCCTTCGGCTTCTAATTCCTTTAACACCGCCTGTAAAGCCACCCCTTCACCGGAAATAACTATGTTTTGTGGGCCATTAACCGCCGCGATCGCTACTTTCTGAGTATAGCGAGCGATTGCTGTAGTTACCTGTTCTTCCGATGCAAACACTGCTGCCATCTCACCCCCTGGTGGTAATGCTTGCATCAAACGGGAGCGATCTACAATCAACTTCAACCCATCTTCCAAGCTGAACACCCCAGCTACACAAGCTGCTACGTATTCGCCGACACTGTGACCCATAACGGCATTTGGCTCAATTCCCCAAGAGCGCCATAACTCATACAGAGCATATTCCAAGGCAAATAAAGCTGGTTGGGTGTAAAGTGTTTGGTCGAGAGGGGAATTCTCACCTGTGGCGGGATAAATTACAGACAACAGGGGTTTTGGCAGATAAGGGCGCAAGATCGCATCGCAGCGTTCTAGGGCTTGGCGGAAAGTCGGCTGGGTATCATAAAGTTCGTATCCCATGCCCACATATTGGGAACCTTGTCCGGTGAACAAAAAGGCGATCTTGGGCCGACGACTGTCTTGAGGTTGCCCACTCAATACTCCCCATAGATGATTACCACTGCTGAAGGCTGCTAGCTGTTCGCATATCTGATCTGAATTTTCAGCGATTACTGCTAGGCGATTAGCAAATACAGAGCGACCTGTATTGGCACTAAAGCAGACATCAGCTAAGTTAAGATCAGGATCGGCTTTGAGCGCGGTGTAAAATTTACTGGCTAACTTCTGTAATCCGCCTTCAGTTTTTGCCGAAAGACTGAGCAGATGCAAGGGGCGTTCTACTTCCTTTGGCTTTTGCTGACGGGTTGGCGCTTCTTCAACCACCAAATGAGCATTAGTACCACTAAAACCGAAGGAACTTAAACCTGCGATGCGCGATCCGTTGGGCGAAGACCAGGGAGTGAGTTCTGTAGAAATTTTGATTGGCAGTTCTGCCCAAGGTATAAGAGGATTAGGGTTATGTAAATGTAGATGAGGTGGTATTTCTTGATGTTGCAGAGCCAGCACTAACTTGATTAAACCCGCCACCCCTGCTGCTGCTTCCAAATGTCCCATGTTGGTTTTAGCTGAACCAACTATCAAAGGCTGATCTGGAGAACGTCCCTGACCTAGTACTGCTCCTAAGGCTCGCAATTCGATGGGGTCTCCTAAAGATGTGCCTGTGCCGTGGGCTTCGACGTAACTCACCTGATTGGGCGCTACCCCAGCGTTAGCCAGAGCTGTACGGATGACTGCTTGCTGAGATGGGCCATTAGGAACCGTCAAACCGCCGCTACGACCGTCTTGGTTGACTGCCGACCCCCGAATTAGGGCTAAAATATTGTCACCATCAGTGATCGCATCACTTAAGCGTTTGAGAACTACCATCCCGCACCCTTCTCCCCGTGCATAGCCATCAGCCGCAGCATCAAAGGTTTTACAGCGACCATCGGTAGCTAGCATCCTTGCTCGGCATTCATTAATAGTTACCACTGGTGTCAGAATCAAATTCACTCCCCCAGCTAGAGCTAAATTACACTCTCTTGTCCGTAAACTCTGGCAAGCTATATGGACTGTCACCAAGGACGACGAGCAGGCTGTATCTATTGCCATGCTTGGCCCTTGTAGACCTAGAGTGTAAGACAATCTACCAGAAGTAACGCTAAAAGCGCTACCTGTGGCAGTATGAGCATCGGCGAGATTGGGGTCGCTAGCTGCTACCTGAAAATAATCCAGATTCATAATCCCGACAAAAACCCCAGTTGGACTACCAACTAGGTTGTCCTGTGCCAGCCCAGCATTTTCTAGGGCTTCCCAACTCACCTCTAAGAGTAGCCTCTGCTGCGGATCCATATTCACCGCTTCCCGAGGCGCAATCCCAAAAAACTGGGGGTCAAACTGATCTACCTGGTCTAAAAACCCGGCGTTGCGGACATACATTTTCCCTGTAGCATCAGGATTTGGGTCATAGTAAGCGTCAATATCCCAACGGTCTGAGGGTACTTCTTTAATGGCATCTGTCCCATTACGCAACATCTGCCAGTATGATTCTGGATCGTTGCTACCTCCTGGAAATCGGCAACCTAAACCAATGATGGCTATTGGTTCTGTCTTAGCCCGTTCGTTGGCTTCTAGTTTCGCTTGCATTTCCTGCAAAGCCAAAAGAGCGCGTTTTGTTGGGGATAAAGGTTGGGAGTTTTCTAAATTGTTAGTCATATCAATACCTTCTGTATTTCTATATCGGCAAAAAATTGGCAAATTATGAAACAAACAAGCAAATTCTTATGGCTGTTTTAATTTGTTGACGATTTCTAAGAGATTAGTAGTCTGTCAAGGCAACAATGCTTGGTTAGATACCTCTTAAACATCTCTTTTTCCTCTGACTCTGTGCCCTCTGTGCCTCTGTGGTTCGTTCTTTACCCTTCAAACTTCACTTGAGGGACTACTAGCTAGCAATTCCACTTTCATGGAAACCACAACAATTATTGATGTGAAAATAAGTTACTCAGAAATAAGTAAGGCGGCGTAAATAATTAAAGGTTTGTAGTGAGGGCTTCAGCCCTCATTTGAGGACTAAAGTCCTGACTACAAACTAATCTCAAGATTTTTACATTACTTAATCTAGTTTTATTTATTCTCACTTACTTACTTAGACAGGGACTATATCATTCCAATTAATGAGTAAAATAAACTTGGTTATTATCCGTACAAAGGGGCGATTCAAGAAAAAGCCTCACCCCTTGTAGGTGATGTGAGCTTGTTGACTAATAGCTAATGCTTTCTAATTCTCTGAGCAGTAATTCTTCTGCATCTTCTTCTGAAAGCTGTTTGAGTTCTGCCGAGGTGATAATCTGTTGATGATGATTGTTCTCGATCGCAGTGGGCAATTCTGTAGACTGTTCCACAGAAAACATCTCATTAGCCAGATACTTAGCAAGAGTATCGAGAGTTGGATAGTCAAAGATTAATGTTGAAGACAGAGAACGCCCTAGAGAAGTTTGCAGACGGTTCCGCAACTCGACGGAGGTTAGAGAGTCCATACCGATGTCGAAGAAACCTTGATGTGGTTCTAAGGAATGGGACGAACCTCGGCCCAAAACTTTAGCAACTTGGTCTTGGACGTGAGCAAGTAACATTTCGTGGCGATCGCGCACAGAAACTTTTTCTAATCGCTGAACAAACTCTAGCTGTTGTACCGATGGTGGTTCAGCTTTGGGTTGTGAGCCTAACTCGGTAAGCAACGCTGGGACAGTATCAGCAGAAAATTGCTGCATAAACTGTGACCACTCCACAGGTACTACCCCAACCTGGGCAGATGACTGTTGAAGTAATTGTCCCAGTATTTGTAATCCTTGCTGTGGTACAATTGTATCCATCCCCATTGCTGTCAAGCGCTGTTGCTCTTGACTACCCAAGTTAGCGGCCATTCCCACTTCTGCCCAGGTACTCCAGTTGATAGCTAACGCTGGTAATCCTTGAGCGTAGCGATAATGGGCAAGTGCATCTAAAAAAGCATTGGCGGCGGCATAGTTTCCTTGTCCTGGTGAGCCAAGCAAAGAGGCAACTGATGAAAACATCACAAAGAAGTCTAAAGGCAAGTTCTGCGTTAAGACGTGCAGATTCCAAGCTCCTTGGATTTTCGGAGCCATCACTTTAGTAAAGCGTTCCCAGTCTTGTTGGCGCAGCATTCCATCGTCGAGAACACCCGCAGCATGGATGATACCTCGCAATGGTGGCATTGATTCCGAAATTTTCCCCAAGATATTGCTAACATCTCTGTGTTGAGAAACATCTCCCTTAGCCACCAGAACTTTAGCACCAGAATGCTCTAGTTGGTTCACAGCTTTACGGGTAGCATCAGTAGCATCACTGCGCCCTACTAATACTAAGTGCCGCGCTCCTTGCTCCACCATCCACTCAGCGAGTTTCAGTCCTAAACCACCCAGACCACCAGTAATTAGGTAAGTGCGATCGCTGTGCAAGGATAAAGGCGCTACTGATTTACTGCTACTTTGAACCAAGCGGGCGACGTAACGTTGTCCACTGCGGAAAGCTAAATGATCTTCTCTATCCGGCTGAGAAATTTCAGTAAACAGTGTGGCAGCTTCATCACCAGAGATGCTAGGCGCTAAATCTACCATTCCTCCCCAAATCTCCGGGTGTTCTAGAGCGATCGCTCGACCTAATCCCCACAAGCTTGATTGTGCCACTGCCAAGGGAGTAGCTGACGATTCTACGGGTTGAGTATTTTGCGTCACCAACCACAGCTGGGGAGACGTAGATTTTTCAACCTGGGTCAGTCCTTGCACCAAATGCAGTACACTTTGACAACCCAATGTTTGAGCGATTTTGAGAGAGTCTGCGGTGATCTCTTCTAAAGAAGGAGTATCCAATCCCCATAAGTGGACTACTCGACGCAACGGGGCTTTGTATGTCTTTGAAATCTCGCGGAATAACTGCTGAAAATCTTCTGCACAGGCAGGATTGATTGTGTAATGTCCCGTCTTCGATAACTCATATCGTTCACCGGGGAAGACCATAACACAAGTTTCGCCCTGAGCTTCCAGAAGTCCTGCTAGGGCTGCTGCTGTGCCTTCTTGGTCAGCGAAGAGTAACCAGTTACCGGGATGATTTGGCGCAGATTCAGTCAAATTGGATTGACGCCCTCTAGGTTGCCACTCTACTTCATAAAGCCAATTATTTAGGTTCTTTTGAGTAAATTGCAGGAGTACTTCACGTTTGGCACGCTTGACGTGCAAACCCTCAATTTCTGCTATTATCTGTCCAGCATCGTCAAAAAGGCGCAGATCGCCGATGCGGGTTTCTTGATTTGAGCTATCTTGAGGACGTATTTGACCATGAATCCACAATTGACTTTCAGGGCGACGGTATACCCGCAGATTATCCAACCCGACTGGGAGATAAGTATCTCCTTCTGCAACATCAGCTAAGGTAGCAAATAAAAGCTGAAAACCAGAATCCACTAGTACAGGGTGCAACTCATAAGCTGTGGCTTCTGAAACTAATCCTAATGGCAGCCGAATTCGCCCCAGAGCTTCTCCATCGCGTCGCCAGAGTTGCTCAATTCCTTGAAAGCTCTCTCCATACTCCAATCCCCGATTTCGTAGATTTTGATAGTATGTTTTGGCCGATAATTCTTCCTGAAAGCGTGCTTGGAAATCTTTGAGAGAAACAATTTCTCCTGAGTTTGTCTGCCCTGCCTGAATTTTTCCTGTTGCGTGCTGTATCCAAGAGCTTGCATCATCTGCTTGGCTCAATATTTGGAAAGAAGCTTGCCCAACACCTTCAGGTGTCAGAATTAATTGGACAACCCGACTAGCATCTTCTGGGATAATTAGTGGTTCCTGAATCAATACCTGCTGGAGAGAAGATCCTGAGCCAAAAGCTACCTTCGCCGCAGCTAGAGCTATTTCCAAGTAAGCCGCTCCTGGCAAAACCACTATGCCGTAAACCTGATGACCAACTAGAAAGGGCTGTAAATTAATGCTCAATTCAGACTCAAATAAAGTCTCCTTAATGGCTGAACGTACCTTTTGACCTAATAGCGGATGCAGATTTGTCTTGCTATTTGTTAGCTTTGTTTGAGGTTTTGCTTCAAACCAATACCGCTCGCGCTGCCAAGGGTAGGATGGTAGGCTAACAACCTGATATTCAGATGGATATAGTTGCTGCCAGTCAACGGTAAATCCTAATTTGTAAAGGTTGCCTAAAGAACTAAGTAGCGTTGCCCGTTCCGGCTGACCGCGCCGCAGAGAAGATAATACCGTTCCCTCTTGACCAAGGTCACTCAGACACTGCGAAATATAACCCGAAAGTACTGGGTGAGGGCTAATTTCCAGGAAAATAGTTTGACCTGCATTTACCAATTCCTCAATTGCTGATGCAAAGCGGACGGGTTGCTGTAGGTTGCGTCCCCAGTAGGCGGCATCGAAATCTGCACCATTACTAGACTGACCTGTGACGGTTGAGAAGATGGGAATCTTTGCGGCTTGTGGCTGGAGTTGATTTAGTGTTTCTACCAATTCCTCAGCAAAGGGTAACATTTGCGGGCTGTGGAAGGCATAATTCACAGGTAGCAACTTACAGAAAACCGTAGGTTGTTCGCGTTGGAGTAACTCTAGAAATGATTCTATAGCAGCAGGTTCTCCCGAAACTACTGTGGAAGTGGGACTATTAATAGCAGCGATCGCTAGTCGCCCCTCATACCCACGCAACCATCGTTCTGTTTCTGCTGCTGACAATTCCACTGCTGCCATTTTGCCATTGCCAGTAGCTTGTTGCATCAAGCGGCCGCGATCGCAGATTAGCTGCACGGCATCTCCTAAACTCAAAACGCCAGCAATATGCGCTGCTGCGACTTCACCCAGACTATGACCTACTACTGCTTTTGGCTCGATACCCCAAGCACGCCACAGACGAGCAAGCGCCACTTGCAGCGCAAAAATAGCTGGTTGGGCAATCTCTGTCTCTTGCAAACGTGACTGAGTTATATCTGCTGTCAGTTCTGCTAATAAAGACCAATTAGTATGAGATTTGATTAGGGCATCACACTCTTCTATAGTGGCGCGAAAGACTGGTTCCTGTTCTAGTAACTCCCGACCCATCGCCCACCATTGGGGCCCTTGGCCGGAGAACACAAAAACTAGTTTCGGACGGCGATGCTTGCGATTAGAAGGTTGATTAGTCTCTAACTTGCTTTGTAAAAAATCTTGTAACTTTTCTTGGAGTTGTGTGCGAGAATCAGCCAACAAAGCCAGACGGTGTTCATAGTGAGTGCGTCGCACACTTGCTGTATAACAAATGTCTGTCAGTGAAACAGCATCGGGTTCTTGAGTTTCCAGAAAATTCTGATAAGCTTGTGCTAGTGATTTGACACCTTCCTGGCTCTTGGCTGACAGGGGTAGTAAGTAAGATTGTTGCTGTTGCGAGATATCTGCGGATTGGGGAGGCTGCTCTAAGACAACATGAGCATTAGTTCCTGCAAATCCGAAGGAACTAATGCTAGCCTTGGCTGGACTAGACCCTTGAGGCCAAGGTGTCAAAGACTGCTGCACTCGGATGGGTAGAGTGTCAAAAGGAATATAGGGGTTAGGCTGGTGAAAATGCAGATTTGATGGTATCTGTTGATGCTTGAGGGATAACGCAACTTTAATTAAACCAGCGATGCCAGAAGCGGCTTCTAAATGCCCAATGTTGCTTTTTACCGAGCCGACAGCGCAGTAATTTCCAGGAGGACGCTCAGTATCTAATACTGTTCCTAGTGCGATCGCCTCAATGGGATCTCCCAAAGGAGTGCCAGTACCGTGCAACTCAACATAGCTAATTTCAGCTGGTGCGACTCCAGCATTGTCCAATGCTTGACGAATCAGTGCTTCTTGAGCAGGGCCGAATGGCACGGTCAATCCCTTACTGCGTCCATCATGGTTAATCGCACTGCCGCGAATCAGGGCATATATCTGGTCATTATCTGCCAAAGCTTGCGATAAAGGTTTGAGGACAATGAAACCAGACCCTTCACTGCGAACATAACCGTTAGCTTCGGCATCAAAGGTTTTGCAACGACCATCGGGAGACAAAGCCTTTAGGTTAGTTAAACCGATGTGTCCAGTCGGTGAAACAATAATATTCACACCTCCAGCCAAAGCCATGTTTGCTTCTTTGTTCCATAAACTTTGGCAGGCCAGGTGAACTGCGACAAGTGACGAAGAACAAGCCGTATCAATTGCCATGCTTGGCCCCCGAAAGTTAAATACATAGGAAAGGCGACCAGCAGCAAGGCTCAACACATTACCGGTCAGATCGTAGCCTTGGATCTGCTGAGAATAACCCTCTCCCTGAATCAAGCTGTAATCGTTTGTGGAAATACCCACAAACACGCCAGTGCGTGAGCCGGATAGCTGTTCTCGCACCTGTCCAGCATCTTCTAATGCTTCCCAAGCCACCTCTAATAAGAGTCGTTGCTGGGGATCCATAGACATGGCTTCTCTCGGCGAAATTCCGAAAAAGTGGGGGTCAAACTGGTCTACTTGCTGCAAAAAGCCGCCGCAGCGCGAGTTCGTTTTGCCAGGAATTTCTGGGTTTGGGTCATAGTATTTATCCAGATCCCAGCGATTTTTAGGGATCTCTGTAATGGCATCAACTCCCTTACGCAAAAGTTCCCAAAAAGCCTCTGGATCTTTTGCACCAGGAAATCGGCAGCCAATACCAATTATTGCGATCGGTTCCATTTAACTATCTTCCTGCGTTGCATTATGTTTATGAAATTACTTTGAAACACTAGTTTCCTCAGCTAATCGCTGGGCAAGTTCTGCAATAGTCGGGTAATTAAAAATTAAAGTAGGATTCAACTTTCGTCCGAGCCACCTTTCTAGCTTTGTGAGCAGGATCATTGTTTCTGCTGAATTTAGACCGTAGTTATCGAAAGGCTCAGAGGGATCTATGTCTTCGGGATCAATTTCCAATCGCTCGGCAAATTGGGCAACTAACCAAACTTGAATAGTCTCTACAGTTTGAGACTGTGCATCATTTGAAATAGTAATTTGTTGGTTCATTTGTATAGATTAAGTAACTCAGTTTTACGCAAATAAATTTGAAATTAAATTTCATCTCTAAATCCAGAAAATATGCGAGATTTTAAGAAAATCTAAGAGATTAAAGGCATGGGGCGATAGTAACGATAGTAGGCTGGCATTTGCAATCCCTGGAATTTCAAACTTTGCAATCGGTATAAATAAGCTGCTCCAGTCATGATATGGTAAGCAACGTCAACCACATGTCGTGCATTTGGTTCAGCCAAGTAAGACTCCTTTACCCATTCATTAAAAGCACCTATAGCGGGCCCACACCAAATTTGGTAATCCATTTCTCGCCCTTTTTCACCAGAAGAAGACCAGCGAGAAGATAATCCCAAATACCAACGGAAAATTAGCGCCATTTTCCGCTTAGGATTGTCGTTTGCCCTAGTGATTTGTTCTGGATCTCTTTCAGTGAAAAAAGCAACCGTATCTTCCCAAATTGCTTCTAAGTTTCTGCCAAATACTTGCTCTTCTAATTTTTTTCTTTCCTCAAGTGGAATTTCATCAATTGAGTTGTAACTTCTGTAAAGGTCATACAATTTCTGCGCCCGCATTGGGAAAAGGGTACCACGTTTGAGCAGTTGTACTTTTACCCCCATTTCAAACATATCGGCAGAAGGAGCCATAATTACATCTGCCATAGCAGCTTTAGCTAGCAAGTTTTTTGTATGCACAGAAGTGCCAGCTTCAACACAAGATTGATTAATAGAACCAGTCACTATATAACTGGCCCCCATCATAAAGGCAGCTAATGCTGACTCAGGTGTTGCAATACCCCCTGCTGCACCGATTCTTACCTGTCTGTCGTAGCGATACTGGCGCTGCATCTCGTCCCGGAGAGCCAAGATAGAGGGTAAAAGACAGACCAAAGGACGATTATCTGTATGTCCACCCGAATCTGCTTCTACAGTAATATCATCAGCCATTGGCACTTTTTCTGCCAGCGTAGCTTGTAACTCTGTAATCAGTTGTTGTTCAACAAGCTGCTTGAGAATTTTTGTAGGCGCTGGCTGTAAAAACTTTGTTGCAACTTCTGAGCGAGAAACTTTGGCAATGACTTTGTTATTTATCTCGATTTGACCGAGTGCATTGAGATTCAATCCCGCAGCTCGATAATAGACGATATGGGGGGTCAAATCCAGAAATGCTGAAGCTTCTACAGTTCTAACACCGTGTTTGAGATATAAATCTACAGCCCGACGTTCTAAGGCTTCTTCGCTGGGACTGTGAATCAGGTTAAAGGCGTAAGGGCCTTGGGGAAGGGCTTGCTGAATTTGGTTAATAGCTGCTTCAATCCGGGAAGGAACCAAACCAGCTGCACCAAAACTCCCCAAAATGCCTGCTTTTCCTAAAGCAATTACTAATTCTACGGAAGCAATGCCACCTGCCATTGCACCAGCCATATATGCATATTTTACACCGTGAAAAGCGAGGAAGTCGCGATCGCCTAACTGTTGCGGCGGTAGCGGCGGTGCAACCATCAAAGTCTCTAACTTTTCACTTTGACTGTTGTTAGGGTCGTAAAAATTACCTTGGTTGGCGATACCAACCCGATTCTGGTGTTGGATAACATAACAAGGTTGGTGCAAATTCAACAGCCGAGATTTGATTTCCATTTCTTCAAAGGCAATTGAATCTAAATCACCCTTACCAGCTTTGTTGATATTATTGAAATAACTTGTAACGTCGTGGGCTTCTAGTAAACTTGTGGAGGCATCTTTTACTTTATTCTCATTGCCTAACATTTTGGAAATCCTATTATGATTATAACAAACTTTACGCTTTTTATGGAATCAGATTACTTTCAATAATGGATTTTCCGGCTTTTCAGATAACTGTAATCCAAAATTTCTGATATAAGCAATTGTTTTTTGACCATAGATAATCTCGACATTAGCTATAGCAAAAGGTTGAGGCGATCGCTCCATTTTAATCACTTCGACTCGATAGGTTAAAGTACCAAAACCTGGCGTCACTTGTCCGCGAAAACGGACTATTTGTGGAAGTTTAGCAATAGCTTGAAATCTGGCATTATTAGTGCAAGTTTGTAATCCCAAAAACAGCAGATAAAATTGCAATAGTTGAGAGCTACCTTCAACCATAAGACTACCGGGCATAGTCGGGTCATTTTTAAAGTGACAGAGAAAATACCAGTCACTTGGCTCTACGGTTTTTGTAGCAGTGACTAAACCTAATCCCGCCGCTCCTCCTTGAGGATCAATAGATAACACTTTATCAAACATCAACAGCTTCTCTGAGGGTAATCGCAGTGATGGATTCAAGCCATTTTGTTGATAATTAGTGCCGAAGCAAGCAGCAATATTTCCTTGGGTTAAGTGAAGTAAGTCTTGGCGGTCAAAAGTAGATTTTTTACACGATAGTAAGGGTTGAAAATACTGTTTCTGAATTTGGCTTCTTTCTTTCTCGTCTCGCTCAGTAAAAATAATCCCTTGTCCTTGCTCCAATTCCTCGTCAGAAAATAATCCTGCACAGCCTCCAGAAATTTTCAGAAATAATTTTTCGTTAATAAAACACTCGCCACTAAAAAAAACGACCAAGTTTGACGCAGTTTTGACAGCAGAGTTTATTTTAACGTCATAACGCATAGTTTTGATGTCTTCTGGCTGGTCACTGAGAAATGTAGCAGTTAAATCTAGTAAGCGAAATGACCGTTGCCCTTGATTATCGAAATCAGTTCCCAAGTAACCAAGTAAAAGTAGGAAACCCTGCCCTGCCTCTTCATATATTCCTATAGGAATTTGACCATCAACAGCGAACCAAGCATCAGAAGAAAGATCGTATTCAGTTTGTACAAAGCCAGAACCATACTCACCTCTGACACCTTCAATTTTATTGACTCGGCTGATAAACAGATAAGGAGGGCTGGGAAGTCTTACTCGTCTCGGATAGGGGTCAATAATTTCATAATCTTTACCCAATACTTTTGAAACCTGTCCTTGGGCAAATTCAAGTACATCAATTTCATCAAAAATAACATTATCCGACTTTTTGCAGGCAGAAACAGTAGTTTTAGATAAGCTGATTGAATCTACATTTTCACCGCTTTTGTTGTTGCTTACGCTCAAACTCGTAGGCATTAAGGGATACTTTTTCAAGCTGATATTTTTGAGAAAAGATTTCTTTTGATTACTACTTTTTTCTGTTGTACGGTACAGTGGTGACAAATCCACAGAGGCGCGATGACTTAAAAGTTGTGCCAAAGCTTTAACAATACCAGTATAATCATCGGCTCCTCTACGATTTATGGATATAGTAACGTGTTCTTTTTGTTGGAGATTATCAGCAATCCATCGGGAACAGGTGTTACCAGGGCCAACTTCAATGAATATCCTAGCTCCATCTTCATAGACCTGGTTAAGCAGTCGCGGAAAATCAACGCGCTGACAAAATCCTTGACTAACACGATGAGCCAGAGATTCTTTATCAAGGGGCATTAAATCATAATTAGCTGAAGAATAAAAATTAATCCCTGAGACGTTTTGAGTCGGTGAGGTGTTAAGTTTAATTAGCTGATCATATTCACTAGCCATCGGTTCACAATGGAGTACTAAGTCAGCAGGTGCGCGGAACGCATCGCAATTCAAATCTGCGATCGCTCTCTGACAGGCTTCGGGTTCTCCAGCTATGACAACTTCATTTGGCGTGTTAATATTTGTCAAATAAACTTGAGTTTCCTGTTTTAGGCGAGAGACAACGCTAGATAGTGGAGCCATAAGAACATAACTATGCCACACAGCTTCGTCTTCATCTGGATTTTCGGGTAAGCCCCAATAATCTCGCACTGTTTTTTTCGCGCCTACTAAGCGTGTTTGAAACAGTTCTGATGAATGAACAAATTTGTTAACATTGTCGCCGCTAGTCCAAACATTCAAGGAATACAGCATGGTGCTTTCGCCCATACTGTAACCAAAGGCAGCTTGAGGTTGGATTTGGAAATAATCTCTTAAGATGTGTGTTAACAGCACTGAAAAACCTGTTCCAGAAACTTGCATCGATAGCGGATCATCGAGTAATTTTGCATCTATATCTTCTAGTTGCCTTTTAGATATTTGATTGAGACTTCTGGGATAGAGTAATTTCTCACGAAAAAATAGGTTAGCTTGAGAAACGAAACTAGTAGCGCGTTCAAAAGTTTTGGGAAAAAAGTAGAAAAGTTTCCGACCCATGCCAATGTAGGAATTAAAGGCACCTGGGTAAATAAAAGCGATATGACCCTGTTTACCTTGGGGCTTGGCGGTGAAATAACTGCCTGATGGGCTTTTCCAGTCTTTCCCGCAAGCAAAGGCATTAGGGATGCCCTTACGTCCGCGCTGGATTTCCCGAAGCAATTCGTCTTGGTTGTGTCCGACGATCGCTAAAGCATAAATCGCCTGTGAATTATTTTGAAAAGTGGCAAAGGTCTGACTAGCAACGGTAGACAAAGAGGAACTATTTTTAATTGTCTGTTCTAATGTCTCCAGTTGCTCTAGTAATCCAGATTGGTTATTAGCAGCGATCGCAAAAAGATAGAAGGGACTTTGTTCTAAGTACCTATGGTTGCAATCTTGTGAACTGGAGTCTTCTGATAAAATTATGTGTGCATAAGTCCCGTCGCTAGCTAGGCTATTTATAGCAGCTACTCTTGTTGTTTGTCCTGAATTTAAAAACCAGGGTCTAGATTCTGTAGGGACATAAAAAGGGCTGTCCTGCCAAATTTCGGGATTTTTCGGGCTAGTCCACTGCGGTGTTGCGGGAATGTAGCGGTTGTGTAAGCAAAGAGCAGTTTTAATTAAGCTGGCGATTCCAGAGGCAATATAAGTGTGTCCGATATTAGTCTTGACACTGCCGATCGCACAACTCAATTCGGAGTTAGGAACTTGATAAGCTTGGATTAAACCCAGAATTTCTGCCTCATCCTGCTGTTCATCTCCACTGGCAAACACTTCTAAGTAGCCAATGTCTGCGGGGCTAACTCCGGCTTTCGCAAAAGCCTTATGGCAAGATTGTTTAACTGATTCGGCTGGGTTAGTTGAACTTTCGGATAGGTTACTAACTGTGTCAATTACTGCATAAATGCGATCGCGATCGTGCTTGGCTTTTTCATATCGCTTTAAAACTATAGCTCCGGCTCCTTCGCCTACTATCGAGCCACTGGCATTACAATCATAACTGAGGGTTGCTTTGCCAGACATCACACAGTCAAGTTCACCAGCAAAATTTACAGCACTCACCACCACACAGTCTACTGGGCCGACAGTAAGCAACGTTTTTGCTATTTCTAGCGCCTCAAAAACAGAATTCTCTTTACCATTGACAACAAAGTTAGGCCCTGAAGTATTCCATAAGGTAGAAATTTTTTGGAAAACAGTATTTGTTTTCTCACTCAAAGTGTTGTCATTATCTCCAGTTTCAACCAACTTTCTATCAAGTTCATTAACTGGGTTTTCTTTTATGACAGCAACAATAGCCACATTTTGTACCCTTTTTTGCTGTTGGTCTAACTTTGCATCCCTTAAAGCTTGATCAATCACCTTTAGCATTAACAATTGCTTAGGATCGTGTTTATCTATTTCGTTGGGCGGAATTTTGAAATGAAACGCATCGATTTCAAAATCCTGAATGTAAGCTCCCAACAATGCTTGATTATTATAATATTCCTCCTCTTCCAGCGCTGCCAGCTTTGGCTGTATAGCTTGGCGCCGTATAGGAGGAATAGGAATAAAATACTGGGTCGCATCGTAAATACTCCGCTCAAATTTATCCAATCCATGACATGTACCAAAAAATGCTTCTATGCCTACAATTGCTAGTTTTACTGTCATTTTTATATCTCCTAATATGCAAGCATAATAATAAATTATAAGTACTTAATTCTCTATTGCTAAACAAGAATTCTGTAAAAATAGAAGGTTTAGCCGAGTGCTTGCAGTTACCTGCATTTGTGATATATGAACATAGATTTGCCCTTGAGCATCGTGTGCTGTAATACTAGCAAAAATATTCGTTTCACTTCTTGAGATAACTTCTACAGAAACATAAAACTCTTCATCGAAGGGAATGGTTTTAAACTGCTCTAACCTTTGCACTTGTAAAGGCAAGCTAGCTAAATCATCAAAGTGCCTCACCCAAACTACTAAACACTGAAATAAAATATCTCCCGTATAGGGATTAAATGTTTGCAAAGGAAATTGACCTTGTTTTTTGATTTCAACCTTATCTAAGCAACATTGAGCGGTCAGTTTTTCGGGAGTGATGTTGAGAATCCGCTTTAATCCCTTAAAACTTGACCCATGAAATAATGCGCCATTTTCATAAGGTAATAGTCTCAAAGTTACCGGATCTTGACTGTTATTAAAATATTCATAAGTATTAGATGAGGGAGTGTGCTGTACAATTTTTATTTGAGTACTGTAATGATAATGAGGTATAGCTTTAGCACTTTCACTCCATAGCAGTACTTCAAAATCTATTTCTCCAGTATCATTTTTTCTGATTTCTTTTAAATCTAAAAAATATTCTCTTGCCAGCGTTTTATCAAAAATAATTCCCTTGAGAACTTTGTAATTGCTACAACTAAAAAATTTGTAACCTGGGTAGAGTTGCTCACAAGTATTAGCAATCCACGCAATGCTACACATCGCTGGCAAAACTGGATTACCGCCAATTACGTGATCGTATACAAAAGGGTTAGCTGTTAATTTTAATTGACGAGACACCCGAAATGACTGTAATTCAGAATTTAGCTGCTTGGGTTGGGCGACAATTGGGCTACTCATTACCAGAGTTTGTGCAATTCCATTATGAGCAGACTTCAATTCATCAACTAATATCTGGGCACCAACTTCTAAAGGAATTAGTTCTATATCTTGTTGAGCGAATACTTTCTTTAATTGTGGCGTAACCATACCACCATCCCAAGGCCCCCAACCTATAGAAACTACGCGACAAGACGGATATTTACGCTGGAGTAGGTAGGCTGTTTTATTAAGTATTTCATTAGCTAGTGCGTAATCTGATTGACCTGGATTACCGTAAAAAGCAACAAACGAGGAAAACAAAACGATGCAATCTAATTGACTGGGGTCTACACAGCTAAGTAAGCTTTCTAAACCTTCTATTTTGGTAGTGTAAACGGTATCAAAATCCTGCTCTGTTTTATTCTCAATTAGTTTATCTGCTAAGTTTCCAGCCCCATGAATAATTCCTGTAATTCGTCCTAAACGCTGAACTACTGGTGCTAATTCTGCCTGTAAAGCAGAACTATTGGTAATGTCTACACTGAGATATTCTACCTGCACTCCAGTTTGCTGAATGGTAGAGATTGTTGTTAAAATTTCTCGTTGAGCTAATAAATGATTGAATTCTTGTTTGACTTTTATCGGTGTAGGTTTCTCATTTTGGGTAATTAAATCCTCCATAATTCGCTTTTTCAACTCAGCTTCATCGAAGCAATCTTTAGCCCATTCTGGTTCAGTTTTGGCAAGCTTGGAGCGACCTAGTAAGATAAATTTGCACTGATATTGCTTCGCTAGTTGGATAACACATTGTGCTGTCACTCCTCTGCCGCCACCACTGGCAAGAATAACCGATGATGAATCAATATTGGACTTTGTGTTCATTTTGCTTATTTTTATTGTTTCAACACAGGGATTGAGATGAGCTTCAAGATACCGGGTTTTTGTTGTAAAACCTTAGTTTTTCTTTGTATTTAACCTTTAAAAAACCCGGCTTTTGAGCTACTGTAAGATTTATCCAACTTAGCCCTGTAAATTACTAGGCGAGAGATGCTGTTTCAGATACTAGAGTTACTCTTCCTTGAGAGTTATATCCAACTTCCCAAATTAGAGAATTAGGATCGTAAAGTTCAGCGATAATAGAGTGTGCTGAAGTTTCAGGGTTTAATTCGGGACTCAAATCGATGGCGCGGCAGAACACCTTCTCCCACTCTAAATTAAGAGTTTTTGTCAAACCGAACAGACCACCACTAATGGCACTGAAATCAATGGTTGTTCCTAATCCAAACTCACCATCGAGACGAGCAACACAAAGGAAACAACTGCGTCCTGTGAGTGCTGCTTGATTAAGCGATCGCTTCAAGTGTTTTGCTAACAGAAATACATACTTGAGGATCGACTTTTCTGATTTAGCATTGCAGACTTGATGTTCAGGGTGGAGATGAATGAAAGCTCCTATTGCACCGTAAGTTTCTGAGATAGCTACTAGTTTTTGTTGCAATTGCTGCTCGCTTAAATCTGTAAGTTCGATGCGATTAACTCCTTGAGGTAGAGGGAGGCGATCGCCTACAGTGTCGCTCACAATAGATTGAGGAAAGCTGAGAACCACTACCTGCCAACCTCGCTCACTTAATAGCCTGGCTAGTCTATTCGTAGTGAGGGAACCGTCATCGGTGAGCAAACAAGTAGGGGAACGGGGTAGAGTAAATTGCCAAAAATCAGGTGCAGGTAGATGCATAAGTTTGACTAGACAGCGCCGAATTTGGTGATCTAGCAGAGGCTGTGGGTTCTCAAACTGGCATAAGGAATTTTTTTTTAGCCTCTGTAATTTTTGTGCCTAAATAATTAGCAATCTTGCCAATGGTTCGCTGTTCTCCCAATTCCTCTGGACTCAACTTAGGCAAGTTTGGGAATAATGTCTGCATTGCACCGATGATTTCTACTCTCTTGATGGAGTCAACACCCAAATCTGCTTCTAAATCCATCTCTGTCTCTAACATTTCTGCTGGATAACCTGTCTTGTCACTAATAACGTCTAATAGCGACTGGGTTAAGAAAGTGTCTTCAGTAGATACTGGTTGTGGGGCAATAGTTTCAATAGAGCTAGCAGATGTAGATACTGCTACTTGAGGAGATTGACTTGGCTGGGGAACGCGGATTTGAATATACTCAGCAACTTGGCGAAGAGTTGGCTGTTCTGCCAACTCTTTAGGATTGACTTTTGGTACATCTGGAAGTGATTCTTGTATTGCACTGATGATGTCCATCCATTTGACAGCATCGATACCCAAATCTGCGCGTGGGTTTATTTCCCAGTTCAACATCGTTACTGGATAGCCTGTCTTACTACTAATGACTTGCATGAATAACTCAGCTCTATCCACCGTTTCAAGGGATGCTACTGACTTTGTTTCTGGTGATGAACTCTCAACTTTAGCAGGGGGTACTAGAGTCAGGGTGTTGTTGACTAAGTTGGTTTGAGGTGCGTCAATAAGTGTGCCATTCGCCACAGTATTGGCAGGTGTAGGTGTCTGAAGAACAAAATTGTTAGTTGGTATTTGCTCTGGAGCTAACTCAATCTGCTGAGATTTGAGGTTGTTACTTCCTAATAACACATGGTATTGTTGCTGCATCAACTGGAAAAAGGACTGTGAACATTCTGCTTGACTCTTGAGATATTGATCATGTACTCGCAGAATTTCTGATTGATGGTTACAAAATTGTGTTAAAAGCTTCTCTAGACCAGTGCCTACAATTTGCTCGATATTGGAACGGGAAGGAGAAATAGGTTGCAGCATCTCGTTTGACTCAATGATAGGAATAATGAAGTATGAATCTGTAGAATCGGCAGTGTCAGATGGTGTGTAAGGAGATGTCACAGTAACAACCTCTGTTGGAACCGCACTTTCGTTGGCATTTGCAGGTTCGGGTTGTTGGCATGAAATCACCTTTAGGTTGACATCTTTAGATTCTGGTGAAGTTACATTAGTGTTGCTATTTATAACTTCACCTGAAACAGACTGATTTACGGAATTGTTCTGAAATTGATTTAC
>JAHCSU010000291.1 GCA_023522315.1 Nostoc sp. CCCryo 231-06 | reverse complement strand
GGGCGCAGAGGTCACGGAGGAATGAGAGTTTGAGAGGGTTTTTGCGTAAGTCCTAGATATAAATGAAATTTTTCACCTGAGACTATGCAGTTTTAGTATTTTCACTGCTTGATTCGTCTGCGCCCTTTAAACGTGTCGCTGTGCTTTTGCGGATGCGATCGCTTTTACGAACCCCACCCGCCATCTCATATTCCCGGCTATCTTTGCCGTATTTAAAAGCAACTCCAATCAGCATTTTCTCAGTTAGATCGCTTAAAGTTCTATCCAATTCGTCCATCTCAGTTTTAGAAGAGTCAATCACGGCTAGAGCAGTATTATAAGCATTTATCTTGGTACGGTATTGCTCAACTAGTTGTGTCATGGTTTCCAAGTTGCGCCCATCGCCAAAATCTATAGTAGGATCGATGGCTTTTAGTCCCGCCGTTCTGAATTCAGCTTTTTCGAGAACGCGGTATGTACGTTTTTGACGAGACATAAATATATCCTTTTAATCTGCTTTAGAGCTAGTTTGCCTCACTAAAGCTGGATCTTAGTTCAGTAAAATCCTCAAATATTAGTATCTAATATAACAATTAATTCAGTATTTAACGCAAAAATCATGATTTTGTGAATGAAAACCGTGATTTTGTTAATGAAACTCGTGATTTTGTTAATGAAACTCGTGATTTTGTGAATGAAAATCGTGATTTTGTGAATGAAACTCATGATTTTGTGAATGAAAACCATGATTTTATTAATGAAACTCATGATTTTGTTGGATTTCTTGGAGTTTGGCTGTCGCATCTTCTACAAAGATTTGATAAGGAATCTCTCTAGCAAGGTTAATAGCGCGATTGAGCGCATCTACAGCCTCTTTTTGCCGTCCCAGTTTTAAGAGGATTTTAGATGTGAAGTAAATCAAATTACCACTTTGGCTATACTTGTCACCAATTTGGGTATACAGTTCTAACGCTGCCTGACAATACTCTAAACCCAAAGTTAAATTTTCTTGCAAGATGCCGATAGCTTGTAAAGTATTAGCTTCACCCAAGCGATCGCCAATGTCGCGGTAGAATGCCAATGCTGCTTCGTAGCGCTCTAAGGCTTCGGTGCGTCGGTCTAGGAACTGCAAGACATCGCCGATTGCTTGTAAAGTATTAGCTTCACCCAAGCGATCGCCAATGTCGCGGTAGAATGCCA
>JAHCSU010000290.1 GCA_023522315.1 Nostoc sp. CCCryo 231-06 | reverse complement strand
TTCAAAATTCAAAATGACGCTCTCTACGAGACGCTGCGCGTAGCTTGCTTCCCTGCTCCCCCTGCTAGCCCAAACAAAATGCTTATTACCCTAGTTGCAGTTGCTCTACTAGCTTTCTACGTCGCCTGGAATCTTGGAGCAAACGATGTTGCTAACGCGATGGGAACCTCTGTAGGTTCCAAAGCTGTTACCCTCAAACAAGCGATAATAATTGCTGGGATATTAGAATTTACGGGTGCTGTATTGTTTGGGCATGAGGTAACGGAAACTCTCGCAACGAAAATTGCTAATCCCGCCTTGTTCGCAGCTACACCCCAAATATTCCTTACTGGGATGGTAACGGTACTAATATCTTGTGGTGTGTGGTTGCAAATTGCCACATCACGCGGTTTACCTGTATCCTCTTCTCATGCGGTTGTTGGTGCGATCGCTGGATTTAGTTGGGTAGCTTTAGGAGTAGGTGCAATTGATTGGTCATCAATTGGCTCGATCACCATTGGCTGGGTTTTAACGCCGTTAATTAGTGGTGCGATCGCAGCTTTATTCTACAGTCAAATCAAGCACTGGATTTTAGATCAACCCAATCAAGTAGTGCAGTTACAAGAATGGATTCCCTGGTTGAGTACTTTGCTGCTAGGTGTATTCGGCGTGATTGTATTACCATCGCTGACAGAACCCCTAACCAATTTTGTAATTGAGCTTGGTTTTCCAATTCCTGCTTACGACATCCCCTTGTTAACCGGTGCAATAGCAGCAGTTGGACTCACAATCATTAGTTGGCGACAGTTAGGGGAGACGGGAGACAACGGAGAAATACTCCCTACTCCCCACTCGCCACTCCCCAATCCCGTAGAAAGATTATTCGGACGATTCCAACTACTAAGTGCTTGCTTTGTCGCCTTTGCTCATGGTTCTAATGATGTGGGAAATGCGATCGCTCCTTTAGCTGCGATCGTCTACATCAATCGCACTGGTAGCGTACCTATAGATGGTATAACTATCCCCATTTGGATTTTAATCCTTGGTGGTGCTGGTATTGTTGGTGGTTTAGCTGTCTGGGGTAAAAAAGTCATCGCCACTATTGGTGAAAACATTATTTCCTTGCAACCTAGTAGTGGATTTTGTGCCGAACTTGCGACTGCTACCACCATCCTCATCGCCTCCCGGCTAGGTTTACCAGTCTCCACCTCCCACGCTCTTGTCGGTGGTGTAGTGGGTATTGGACTAGTGCAAAATATCAAGTCGATTAAATTTCAAACACTAAAAGGCATTGCCGCCGCATGGCTAATTACAATCCCCGTGAGTGCTTTCCTTAGCGCTGCCATCTTTAGCATTGCCCGGATTTTATTTCTCTAAAGAATTATTAATATTTTTCTAAGTTTTTCCTCTACTGCATCTACTCAAAGTAGAACCTAGACTGGAACAACGCCAAAAAAGCGTATTTTTGCAGAACTGCTGCTCATTCATTAGAATGTTGTGCAGGGGATAGCGTAACTTTGAATTTCCACAAAAAGATACTTTAATCTCTAAATAGAGATATAAACTGTCACACAAGTTACATTCCACACGAATTTACAGTTAGTTTCGCAATTCAGACAATTTTGTGGCAATAACGCACCCATCTGCAAGTCTTTGACAATTAGTATTGGTAGCAAAACAATAAATCTTTATTTGGAGTGAGATTTATTTAAAAGTAAAAATCTCATTAGCAAATAGTTGATGTAAATTAAACTGACCAAAACAAAAAAGGTTTGAGTTCAAGCGACTTACAGCCATACGGACAATCCAAAGTCCAAAATCGAATCACAAAATACTTGTCAATCCTGAAGAAAACACTGTGTATTAACCAGTAGGGCAAATTTGATGCTTTGCCAAGTTGTGTTCAGTATGACAGAATTACGTTGAAATGCGGAAGGGCTGTTAAAATTTTTAATTTATCTGACAAAATACATGAAATTAGTATGAGCGCCAATAAAGTGTACCGGAAGCAGCTTTATCGTCAAGGTGTTAGAGGTTAGAAGCTAATGGGGCGATTCGAGAAGCAACCAGAAAACCCGAGAGTCAGAGGCGAGCTATCCAGAGCAGCAGAAAATGCTCTTTGGGCTGTAGTTGAAGATTTAGAAAATCTTCAGCAAAATGTCCTCAGAGGATTACAGGAAGACGTAAAGCGACTTCAGTCAGAAAAAAACCGATTATCTGATGATATTCAAAGCTTGGTAGAGGAAAAAGAGCATTTACAACAAGTGCGCCAAATTACTGAGCAGCAAGCGTTAATTCGGCAACTGGCAGAAGTTCTGGCAAAGCATATATCTTCACAACTGCAATCCTCTCTGGCAACTTTAGCTAACCAAACCATAGAGGGCAAGTCTTACGATCAAGCTGCGCTTAAGTCGGCTGAAGTAAGCAGCAATCTAGTAGGTGAAATCAATGAAAAAGTCGAACACATGTTTGACAGCTTGGATGACACCGTTACTATTACTTTTAACTCGCTGCAACAGGAACTGAAGAACTATCAAAGTAATCTTTCCCAACAGTTGTCACGGATGTACAGCCAGCAGCAGCAAGGGGAAACGATTTTGGCGGAGTTTGTTAATCGCCTGCATGGAGAACTAGACAAAACTATAGAAGAAGCTTCACGCAAACCAGCAACAGCAGGTACACCAACTGTTTTGCAGTTTACCGAGCCAGAAAAAAACAGTTCTTTTGAGACATCCCCGCCACAGGTTGGCGAAGTAGTAAGAAATTCCTCTGAGCCAATTTCCCCCATCGCTAATAAATTTTCACCAAGGGAAACGACATCAGAGCCGACTGTTGTTAGAGAAAACGGCGCAAACCCAATTTCTGTCCCCAGCAAAGACTTGTCCCAAAGGGAAACAACATCACAGCCGCCGGTTCTTAGAGAAAACGTCGCTAACCTAATTTCTATTACCAGTAAAGACTCGTCCCAAACGGAAACTAAATCAGAGCCGACTGTTGTTAGAGAAAACGCCACGAACCCAATTTCTGTCCCCAGCCAAGACTTCTCCCAAAGGGAAACAACATCAGAGCCGAATGCTGCTGTAGTTCCGCCACCAAAAGAAAACGCTGCTGAACCAATTTCTGTCCTCAATAAGGACTTACCGGAAAACGAAACGACATCAGAGCCTCCTACTATATCTGTGCCACAGCCGGAAGCAATACAACCTTTACGAAGGAGAAACGCTGCTGAATCAATTTCTCTCCTCCGCAGGAACGTATCGCAGAGCAAAGCTCAATCTTCACCGATCGCTCCGCTAGAGCCGCCGCCGCCAGCAAAACCGCCACAATCGCGATCGCGCAATTCCTCTGGTTTATCGTCGATCCAAATCGGTTTATTATTGATTGTCTTATCGGCAGTCCTATCGTCGCTTTACAACGTAGCCATCAAGATAATTTTCCACGAAGGTTCCCAGATTTTTGGAGTATTAGAGGTAGAGCGCTTGCTGCCGCCGACTTTGGGTAATACTTTCTTAATTTTGACCCTACGGTTTATGGTAGTAGTACCACTTTTGGTATTGTTATCTCCGATACTACACCCAAGCTTATGGCAAGACTTAGAAAACTTGGCTAACTCAGTTAGAGGAAATCCCACAGCTGCTAATGCAGGTACAAAGCAGATTTTGCTGTTGTCAGTTGTCAGTGGCTGCTTTTTGTTTTTGTCTCAGGTTCTCATATACATTGCGATCGCTCAAGTCACAACTGGAATGGCGATCGCACTGTTCTTTATCTATCCGATGGTTAGTGGTTTATTGTCGTGGTTTCTGTTTCGCGATCGCCCCACCATATTTCGCATCAGTGCGATCGCCGCAATTTGCTGCGGTGAATTGTTGGTTTTGGGAGGTTCTCCCAGCCCAGCGATGGGTAATACTTCAATGGGAAGCAGCGCCGCCATTCTTTCCGGCGTGGCTTTTGCAGCCTATATAATTCTGACGCGGGTTTGTGCTAGCAAACTGCATCCCGTGACTTTTACTTTGATTAACTTCGCCACCATGTTGCTGTTGAGCTTTATCTGCTTGATGCTACCTTTACCAAGCGATTGGAACTTGGTAGTTGATCCCTCTAAGATGCTGGAACTGGTTTTAAGTGCATTTATTTTGGGTGTGTTGACTCTTGCTGGCTATTTGCTAAATAATGTTGGTATTAGTAAACTAGGTGCCTCACGATCGGCGCTCATCGGTGGTACCATCCCAGTTTTAACCGTGATTTTCGCTGGGTTAATCATTCAAGAGAATTTGGATATTGTGCAAATTCTGGGAGTGTTGTTAGTAACCTTTGGCGCGGCTGCTTTCAGCTTTGAAACAATGCGAAATCAGGTTAAACCCTCTAGTCCTACGAATTAACGGATCGCGGAAGTCCCCATCTTCTCTGCAAGACGCTAACGCGAACAAGGTACTCTTAAGATGGGGATTATGAGCGGGTGATAAGGATTACATCTGGAATTGATTTTTTACACAGTAAAAACAAATTCTGGATGTATGACGAATCCCCAATATTTTCTGGTAAGATAGGTGATGTCTTGACCCTCCGGGTTCAAAATCGCTCTTTGAGGGAAACCCTCAAGACCGCGTTTTTCACCATCAATGGCATAAGCGAAAACCAAGCTAATAGGTATATGTCGCATCGCCCTTGGCGTCTCCCCTTCTCCCAAAGGGAGAGGCTAGCGCCAAGGGAGAAGAGAAAAATTTGGGTCTTGGGAACCAGGACTCCTGCCCTTGGAGGGAATGTTAGACCAAAAAAACTACGGAGTAATAGATGGCTATTCCCGATGAATTTGGAAGCTCAGACTTCAGCCGTAGGCAAGTCTGAGTAGTTCACACTCTACCATCCAGAATGTCTCACGCAGGGAATTGCGAGATTTAGTGCGAACTCAGCTGCAAATGCTCCTAGAAACAGGAGATTTGCAGGGAGCAAAAGCTATTCTCGTACCTGTGCAGCCTGCGGATATTGCCGAGGCGATTGAGGGTTTGCCAGAAGCGATGCACGCTTTGGCTTTTCGCTTGCTTTCTAAGGATGAGGCTACCAAGAAGAAGTTGCCAGATTAATCCAAAGATATGACTTTCTGGCTGTGCCTGTGGTAGATCGAGAACAGCGTCTAGTAGGTATTATCACTGTCGATGATGTGATTGATATTCTGCAACAGGAAACCACCGAAGATATCTATGCCTTGGGTGGTGGTGTGCAGTCGGGGGGCGACAACTATTTTCAGATGAATTTACTAGAAATTGCTCGGAAGCGGGTTGTGTGGTTGTTGGTTTTACTTGTAACCAATACCATTACAGGAACGATTATTAAGTCGCAAGAAGACCTTTTAGCAAAAGTGGTGGCACTGACAGCGTTTATCCCTTTGCTGACTGGTACTGGTGGTAACGTGGGCGCTCAATCTTCCACAGTGGTGATTCGCGGGATGAATACCGATGAAATCCGATCGCTTGGCGCATTGCAGGTAATTGGCCGCGAGGCGATCGCAGGTGCATTATTAGGAGGAATGTTAGGTACGATCGCTACTGTCTGGGCTTATTTTCTGCAAGGACAATTAGAAGTAGCGATCGCTGTCGGCACTAGTCTGGTAGCTATTTCTATTTTAGCTTCTATCTCCGGTTCAGCATTGCCGTTTTTATTCCGCTACCTCCGTTTAGATCCGGCATTAATGTCAGCACCATTCATTACCACAGCAGTTGATGTCGTGGGCGTATTGATTTACTTCAATTTGGCACGGGTAATTTTAAAGTTATGAAAAGAGTCATTAGTCATTAGTCATTAGTCATTGGTCATTTGTCATTTGTCATTAGTGAATAATAAAGTCCAAATGACTAACTTTTACAATTCTGATGCTGTATCTGGAGCAACAATTTCGCCAGTACCCAATTGCAGTATCATGTCCTGGTCAGTAATCAATCCGCTGAGTTCCTTCACTTGCAAATTCATGTCTTCACAAGCTTGTCTGAGTTCTTGGGCAAATTTGTTGAGGTCTTCACCATAGCCACATTGATGTGCAGCAGTTTCAATTCCTTGCTTGGCATTTGCTCTAGCACAATCTACTAGTTCCGTGCCATGCAGTGGTGTAGGAGATGCCATAAACGTACTTATTATTTCTTAAATGTTTGCTGCTAGATAGACTATCAATATTCCCACATTTACTCATCCCTCCAATGGAAGACCATCAGGATAGAGTTACAAGTTGAGAGTTAGGAGTTAAAAGTTAACAGTTATAAATTAACAATATATCGGTTAGAACTCCTAACTCCTGTACAGAGGCGATTACAGCACTTCCGGCTATTATGAAGCCCAATTTTACCCACATCCCTTTCCTATCCTAACTTTTGAGACTGTGTGCGTACCTCATAGCAGGCGGAAGTGCTGTAATCGCGTCTCTACTCCTAACTATTTCACTTAACCATTGACAACATCTCCACCATTGACATGTAACACTTGTCCAGAGACATAAGAAGCATCATCAGAGGCTAAATATACGTAGCTAGGAGCAACTTCTTCTGGTTGTCCGGCTCGTTCCATTGGTACTTGTTTACCAAAAGTTTCAACTTTCTCTTCAGGAAAAGTTGAGGGAATTAAAGGTGTCCAAATTGGCCCTGGCGCGACAGCATTAACGCGAATTCCTTTGGATACTAAATTTTTTGATAAGGAGCGAGTAAAAGCAACGATCGCACCTTTTGTAGAGGAATAATCTAGTAACTGGGGGCTACCTTTATAAGCTGTTACCGATGTGGTATTGACGATAGAACTGCCTGCTTGTAAATGCTTGAGTGCAGCTTTAGTCATGAAAAACATCGAGAATATATTAGTGCGGAAAGTTCGTTCTAGTTGTTCTTCGGTGATTTCTTCGATACTTTCTTTCGGATGTTGTTCTGCGGCGTTGTTGATGAGAATATCCAGTTTGCCAAATTCCCCAACTGTTTGTTGAATAGCTTGCTGACAAAAGGTTTCATCGCCAATATCACCTGCAATGGTTACTGCACGACGCCCTTGTTTTTCTACCAATTGTTTTGTTTCTTTGGCATCGTCGTGTTCATTGAGGTAAAGAATCGCCACATCTGCACCTTCTTTAGCAAATGCGATCGCTACAGCACGACCAATACCACTATCTGCACCTGTAATCAATGCTACTTTATCTTGTAACTTGCCACTACCCCGATATTGGGCATCATCTGCCTTGGGTTTTGGCGTCATTTCTGATTCAACGCCTGGTGCTTCTTGCTGCTGTGGCGGTTGTAATTTTTGCTCTTTTTTCTCTTTTTGCTCTTTTGATTTAGCCATAGTTTTTGTCTTGGTAATTGAATATTGAATGTAATTAGGTATTGGGAAAACTCTTCTTCAATCGCAATAGTAAACCTTGGATAAAAAATTCCATCCAAGGTTTATTTTTTGCTTTGGCTCCCACATGCCATTTGCAGTTTTAGGTGTATACTTTAAAATGCGTGCCTAACGTACTTCTTGCTGGCAACTGTACGCTTTAGCTCATTTATTCTCACACCTGACACACGCTACGCTCATGACCACGAAAAACAAGTACATAACTCTTATGTCGGGAAGGATTTCTCCTTTTCACTTCCTTTCAAGTTAACTATTATGTTGCTGTACTTTATCGCTCCCTAGAGGTAAAACAAACTAAAATTTGCTCAACCTTAAGACGTAAAATAAATTAAATAAATAAGAGTTACCTAATTAGTTTATAATTGTCTCTCTCACCTCAAGAGTCATGCCATTTTCGATAAATTAAAATAAATTTTTATACTTGATTACTTTGTGTTTGTAAAAATACTTACTTTTATACCAGCTATTTTGGTTAATGTTAATATTTATTTAGGATGATATCTCCATAGCTGCCTTATTATAAAAGGATCTGACAACTAGCTCTCAAACTAATAGTCCAAAACCCTGCGTGGTGCGCTACATTTAGATTATTAGCGGGTAGGGGTTATGGCAATACTAAATGTTTCCGAGTTAGAGCAGATTGAAAAGTTTCGCCACTTACAATTAACCCTGAATGATCGGTGGAAAACGATCGAGTTATTTGACAATAGTGAAGCGGATATTTTAATTATTCCCTCCCTGAGTATCGACCAGCGCGAACTCCAAAAGATCGAAGGCTGCGAGCATTATGAAGAAAGATTACTATTTTCCTTAATTAGGTTGCAGAATCCCCGGACTCGGCTAGTTTATGTAACATCTGTACCGCTGCATCCTAGTATCATTGATTATTATCTGCAACTGTTGCCAGGAATTCCCTTCTCTCATGCTCGCAATCGCTTGCTGCTACTTTCTACTTACGATTCTTCCCTTAAGCCTTTGAGCCAAAAGATTTTAGAACGCCCCCGCCTGCTAAAGCGGATTCATCAAGCTTTGAGGCTAGATAAATCATTTATGACCTGCTACAACTCTTCGCACTGGGAAGGCGAATTGTCTGTAAAATTGGGTGTACCGCTATATGCTGCTGCACCAGATTTGCAGATTTGGGGGACAAAAAGTGGCAGTCGGCAAATCTTCAAGGAAAGCGGAGTACCGCATCCAGATGGTAGCGAAAAAATTTGGAATCACACAGATTTGGCAGAAGCTACCAGTGATTTGTGGGAACGACAACCGACATTAAAACGGGTAGTCGTAAAACTCAACGAAGGCATTTCGGGAGAGGGGAATGCATTGCTGGATTTTAGACCGATTGAGAATGTAGCACCAGGTATTGGGACTCATGCCCAAAGGGTAGCAGCAATTAGCGATCGCTTCTCAACATTACGCTTTCAAGCAAAGCAAGAAACTTGGGATAATTTTTCGGGAAGAATCCCAGAATTAGGGGCAATTTCCGAAGCATTTGTGGAAGGGGAAATTAAACGCTCGCCCAGCGTCCAAGGACGAATTACACCCAGTGGTGAAGTAGAAATTCTTTCAACCCATGACCAAATTCTCGGAGGCCCAGACGGTCAGATTTATCTTGGCTGTCGCTTTCCTGCTGATGAAAGCTATCGATTGCAATTGCAACAAATGGGACTACAAGTTGGCAGAAAGCTAGCAGAAAAAGGTACTTTAGAGCGATTTGGCGTAGATTTCATCGCCGTTGACAAGGGTAACGGAGAGTGGGATATTCAAGCGATCGAAATTAACCTGCGTAAAGGCGGTACAACTCATCCATTCATGACCTTGAAATTATTAACGAATGGCCGCTATGATCTTTCCACGGGTTTATTTTACAGTCAGCAAGGTCGTCCTAAATACTACATTGCCACTGATAATCTGCAAAAAGAGCGCTATCAGGGATTATTGCCTAATGATTTGATGGATATCATTGCTCACCACAGATTACATTTCGACAGCGGTACTGAAACAGGCACAGTGTTTCATCTTATGGGTTGCCTTTCGCAGTTTGGCAAGTTGGGATTAACCAGCATTGGTGATTCTCCGCAACAAGCACAAGATATCTATAACAAAGTTGTCAAGGTTTTGGATGAAGAAACCCGCAGCGAAAATCATGATTTCTCGCCGTTTTCAGATTATTCCTTTCCCGTGGCTTGGGATGAATATAGTTAATAAATGTCGTTTGCAACACATGAATGCTGGGGAGCATCTATACTTTCGTGAAAAGCTTTTAAAACCTCACTCCCACCCTCTCCTTGCTAAGGAGAGAGAGCAATAATCTTAGTATATTTGCAAAACTGAGATGCTCCCTGAATGCTGATTAGTTTTGAATGTGGTCGCTATTAGAGGATGTTTGAAAAGATTGGGCGAATAGAATTCGCTACTACACAAAACTTAGTCCACGGAGGTGGACTAAGAAAAAATAAAGAGTTTTTAACCTGCGGAGGCAGGTTTTGTATTTCGACTCCGCTCAACACAAGTCTGTGTAGCCGCGACTTCTAGTCGCCAGGGCTAGTAACAAATTAGACTTTTCAAACAACCTCTTAGGTAAATCTTGCTGGTTGCTTGGCTCTTTACGAGATTGAGATCGAGTATATATTAGGTTACTAATGCTAAAGTCAGCCCAATAGCTAAGACTACTCCCACGATTCGCAAGAAATTGGGATTAATTCTCGTAGCTAGCTGCCCACTTAGCCGCAAACTATAAACCTAGCAAGTCAAACTTGACAGATGAGTAATTTAATCTAAAGATGAGCTTAAATGACACTGCTAATTTTGACTATTGAATCAGGAGGCAAGATGGAAAGCAACACTACAACATGGTGGATATATGCATTATTTTCGGCTGGCTTTGCAGCATTGACAACTATCTTTGCCAAAATTGGGATAGAAAATGTGAATGCTAATTTAGCAACAGCAATCCGAACTGTTGTCATCTTAGTAGTTGCTTGGGGGATTGTATTTTTTGAGGGGAATGTAGTTAATATCTTAGCTATACCCCAAAGAACCATGATTTTCTTATTATTATCTGGAGTATCTACAGGGTTATCATGGATTTTTTACTTTCAAGCCTTACAAATAGGAAAAGCCTCCCTTGTCGCCCCAATTGATAAATCAAGTTTGGTATTAGTTTTATTGTTTTCAGTCATTTTTTTGGGAGAAACATTAAACTGGAAGATTATTTTAGGAACTGGTTTAGTAGTCATAGGTACTTTAGTTTTAATTATTTAAAGTCTTAACTAAGAGGATGTTTTAAAAGCCCAGATGTTCTATTATATCAGGTAGCTTTCGAGTTAATTCAAGATTTTCAATCAACTTAGCAAGAGAAAATGTTAACAGTAGAAAGAGGATGTAACTTTGATGTTTCTCTTGATGTGGCACTCACCAGGTGCGGTATTTAAGTTAGTACAACTTGAAGCGTTTCTTGCCAATCTAACTGCAACCGTGAGTGAGCATTGCCGCTATTAATGGCAATTTCTACCCAGCCGTGACTGCCAACTAAAGCGATCGCCTCTCCAACCTTGACATCACTGTAAGTTTCACAGCCTGGTATACTCAACCCAGCGGCTTGCACATTCCAAGTTTTGCCTTGTACGTAACTCCCTGAAATGTTGCTCACTAAGTTGCCAAAATTGTCAATATATTGAATGCAACCCATTACACCAGTGGTTGTCTGCTTGCACTCGCCTACATGCAATTTTACCAAACTTGCTGGATCAATTTCTTTTCCTAACTGTTTGAAGGGGACACCACTAGCAAGATTAGCTCCTACTGGTGCAAAGATATCTCTACCGTGAAAAGTCTTGCTTGGTTGAGGAGTTCGCCAATAGTTAAGATTTGTGAGTTCGACGGCTGCGTAGGCGTAGCCCGTCGTAGACATCGCCAGACTTTGACTAAGTATCCCGCTAAATATACCATTATCTGGCCCTACGAGAAACCCTTGAGCAAATTCTACTGCGATCGCTCGTCGCTTGCTTCCCACACCCGGATCTACTACTGCCACATGCACTGTCCCAACGGGGAAATAGGGATAAGCATTCATTAGGCAAAACCTGGCGGCGGCGATGTCTTGCGGCGGAATTTGGTGTGTTAAGTCTATTACTCTCAGTCTGGGGTTGATTTGGGCTATGACTCCCTTCATTATGCCTACATAGGTATCGCGATCGCCAAAATCGCTCAGTAAAGTTACAAGTGGTTGTTGCCCTATCTGCTTATTAGGCATATTTTTGCTAAAATATATATTAAGTCAGAAAATTCTGTAGCAACAGCTACAAAATATGTGTTATATTAAGAATTCAAGACATAAAGTAAAAAATTAAAGAAGGTAATCACTATGAATCAAAATAGACTACAAAGTGGCAGAAAAGCACAAGAAGCTCACAGAGAGAATATTCAAAAAAGCCTAGAGCATCGCTTGCAAGTAGCCAGAGCAAAGGGCGACGAACAACTGATTCGTCAACTGGAAGCTGAAATGAGGTATTCCAGCTAAATCAAGTTTTCAATGTTCTTAGTTTGTTGTGTAACCCGCTATGGCGGGTTTTTTTTGTTTTTAGGGTGTTTCCTGGTAATTTTGCTCTCATATCATGTCCGCATAATTAGTTGTGATTCCCACAGTCATTGCACCGCACCCCTTAATCCCCTCCTCGCTTGCGGGGCTACGGTGTACACACAAGTCTTGTCGCAGCCATATCATTAATAAATCTTGCACTATGTTTCTATCCCGCCTCGGAATGAATTCCGAGTCTCATAGCTGAACTTTAGTTCTGGGCGGGATGTCGCTAAGTATGACAGTTTAACTCTGATAAAAATGTGGGTAAAAGAGTTGAAACGTATGTGGACAGCACTTGTGTGTACACCGTAGCCTTATAAAAAAGAGGGAAGCTAGATACAGGATGAAGTTTTGCATTTTTTTTAATTGACTTTCCTAAGCACTTCTCAAGGCCACAATCGGGTCGAGTTTAGCAGCGCGACGTGCAGGAACAACACCAAAGAATAAACCAATACCACCAGATACACCAACTGCCATAGTAATCGCTGTTGGAGAAAGTGCCGCTTCTAAAGGAGTCAAGGCTCCCACTAATAAAATGCCACTGACGCCAACCGCAGTCCCAACTAAACCGCCAGCTGCGGAAACTATTACTGCCTCAATGATGAACTGTAGCAAAATATCTTGCTCAGTTGCCCCGATCGCTTTTCTCAATCCGATTTCTTGAGTGCGTTCGGTGACTGAGACAAGCATAATATTCATAATACCAATGCCGCCGACAAACAACGATATCCCTGCGATCGCAGCTAGCATAATTGTCAATGCACCTGTGATTTGACCTACAGTTTGCAAAGCATCCTTTTGAGAGCGAAGAGTAAAATCATCTTCACCATTAATTTTGTGCCGCAGACGCAGTAAATTAGTAATTTGAAACTCTGCTGCATCCACGCTCTCTGAATCACGAGCGGCGGCAACGAGATAATCTAAGGCGATACCATAAGGAGAATTCTTTCCCACAAGTCGGTTTGCTGAGGTTGTGATTGGTATTAGCGCAGCATCATCATAATCTGCTCCCACGCTGGAACCTTTGGCTATTAAAGTCCCAATCACTTGAAAGCTGGTATTTCCAACTCGCAATTGTTGACCGATGGCGTTACTATTACCGAATAGTTTTACTGCCAAGTCTCCACCTAGCACAACGACTTGGTTACTTCGTTTGATGTCTACCTCAGAGAAAAACCTGCCTTTATCAGTTTCAAAATCCCGCACGGACAGGAAGCTAGGAGTTGTGCCAATGATGTTGACATCGGTGTTCCTGTTGCGGTATACAACTACCTGTCTCCTGTTTAACTCCGGCGCAACTCCTACTACTGTTGGTACTTGAGAAGCGATCGCTTCAGCATCTTGTAACACCAGAGTTTTTGGCACTTCAAAGGAGATACGCTGAGTTTCTCGATTACCTGGCAGTACAAATAGCACATTTGGCCCTAATGACTCCAGCTGTTTGTTAACGTATTTTTGCCCACCTTCGCCAATACCAATCATGGCAATCACTGAGGCGTTGCCAATAACTATACCCAACATCGTGAGGGCACTACGCAGCTTATTCGACAGCAGGGTTTTCCCTGCCATTTGAACACTTTCTAAAAAATTCATGTCTTATATAATTCCGAATTACGAATTATTTTGTTCTTTCGCCTTCTCAATTTTGTAGTCTTTGGGTGGATTAACAAAAACGCGATCGCCTTCTTTAACTCCATCTAAAATCTGAGTTTGGTTTTGGATTTGGGCCCCAATTGTAACTTCGCGGAACTGGGGTTTATTTTTTGCATCTGGTACAAGTACGCCAGTTTGACCCTTTTCGGTGACGATTGACACCGTTGGTAACACCAAGGCATTATTGACGCGATCGCCTAAAAAAGTCAGATCCACATTTAAGCCAGAACGCAGTTTATCTGTACCAGTATTCAGAGCAATCCGTACCTGGAAGGATGTCACACCTTGTTCCACCACTGCTTCTGGAGCAATTAGGCGCACATTACCTTTAAAAACTTGATCAGGATAAGCATCAGCGACAATTTCCACCTGCTGTCCCGGTTTAATTCTGCCAAGATCAGCTTCGGGAACTTGAGCTAATATTTCTAACCCGCGTGCTACGGCGACAATTGAACTAGAAGTTGCCGATGCACTAGTAGAAGCAGAGGTTGTAGGTGTCACAAAAGCACCCACGTTAGCATACTTTTGCGTCACAATTCCCGAAAGAGGAGCGCGAATAATAGTCTCATCTAACTGCACTTGCACACCCTTCAATTGAGCCTCAGCGCTTGCAACAGCCGCTTGACGCTGGACAATTTCTTCAGAACGAGTGCCATCTTCCAACAGTACCAATGCTGCCCGTGCTTCATTCACAGCTGCTTGGCGTTGGGCGATTTCCTCAGTTCGAGTGCCACTTTGGACTAACGACAATCTTTTTTTAGCTTCTTCTAAATTAGCTCTAGCACTTTTGTCTTCGCTAATGGCTTGATCGAGTAATTGTTTTTTCTCTGCTCCCTCTTTATATAAGTATTGATACCGCTTTACCTGTTCATTGGTGTAATTCACCTTAGCTTGAGCCGCATCCACTTGGGATTGAGATTGAGCAATCTCTTGGGGACGATTACCAGCTTGAGCTTGTGCTAGCTGGGCTTGAGCTTGTGCTAACCGGGCCCTTGCTTGAGCAATTTCTTGAGGACGACTACCAGCAACGGCTTGGGCTAGTTGCGCTTGACTTTGGGCTAAGTTAGCACGGTACTGGCTTCTTTGAGCCTCAATACCTGCGCTATCCATACGAGCGAGAATTTGCCCTTGTTGAACGCGATCGCCTTGTTCCACATATAATTGCGACAGCACTCCAGGGTTCTTTGGGCTAATATTTACACTCTGAACTGGCACGACTTTGCCACTAGCTGTAATCCGCAAGGTGACGTTTTTCGCTGCTACTGGCACAGTCAATTGAGCAATGTCTTCTTTATTTGTCCCTTGATTTACCAAGGTGTAGGTTGTGGTACCAACAACCAAGACACCCCCTGCGATCAGCCCCATCAGCCAGCGTAATGGATATTTAACTTTGCCAACAACAGGAATTTCTATGTGCGTAGCCATATCTATAAGCCTATAAATCTTGCTTTATGAAAGTAGCCTGTAGTTATATGATCATGTCCATCGAATTGCCCATAGTAAAACCACCCCAAATAGCAAACAGCTGCGCTTTTGCTCCCCTCTGCGCTTGTGGAGAGTGGTTGGGGGTTCCTCTTAACTATGGTTAATTGAGCGGACATAAATATTAAAGGACAGGTGCAGGAATGCGGAGTTGTTAAAATTTTTGGATTAAATTTTTAGTTAATAAACTAACAACTAGACGCATAGTTAGCTTCACAGTTGCTTAATCTTACTTCATAATAAGCGTAACATGTCTGTATGGCTTCACCTGAATGGGTGACTTTAGCCACATTGTTATTTGACACCCCGGCTTGCTTCTAATTTGTACATTTTTAGCGTAGGCGTAGCCCACACTTCGGCAAGCTCAGTGACCACCGCAGGCATCGCTACTGTTGCACCAAAGAAGCCACAATATTTAGGATACTCGGCTTGCAGTATTGAAGCATTATGCTTGACGTAGACGCAAAGCGCAAAGCCGGAGACTCCGGGCTTGTCGTCAAATCAATAATTATACCTAGTTACTTCATTTAAAAAACAAATAAAGTCGAATTTAATAAACAAAATACCGAAATGAGAAAGCATTTAAACTAAATGCTTTCTCAAACCCCAGTTTGCTTTCTCATTTCGGTAGATTCAGCAAGTAAAAAGGCATATTGCTTTCTCAAACCCCAGTTTGCTTTCTCATTTCGGTAGATTTAGCAAGTAAAAAGGCATATTGCTTTCTCAAACCCCAGTTTGCTTTCTCATTTAAGTAGATCGCGCATTCCTTTTAGTGTTTTGGGCAAGCAAAAAGGTATTTTGCTTTCTTAATTCACCTGATTGCTGACTCATAACAGAAATTTTAAATTTGAACAGCATATATTTAGAGCAACGGTGGTTACTATAGTGACAACTGGTAAGCTACTCTCTTCCCAGTCCAAGATTATCTATCTCCTTATGGCAAACACTATTACAATTACCGATTCCCTGGTTCCTAATCCTGTACCGAAACCAGCAATCATTCGACTAGAAAACATTTTTAAAATTTATGGTAGTGGTGAAACAGAAGTACGAGCGTTGAATGATGTCAACCTAATTGTGGAACAGGGCGAATATTGTGCAATCATGGGCCCCTCTGGTTCTGGTAAATCCACAGCCATGAATATTATCGGTTGTCTCGACCGTCCCACAGACGGACATTATTATTTAGATAACCTCGATGTAGCCCAAATGGACGATCGCTCATTAGCACACATCCGTAATAAAAAGCTGGGGTTTGTGTTCCAACAATTCCACCTATTGTCCCAACTAACAGCGCTAGAAAACGTGATGTTGCCAATGGTGTATGCTAGTGTGAACCAAAAAGAAAGAAGCGATCGCGCAATAGTTGCATTGACAAGAGTCGGTTTAGCAAATCGCCTCAACAACAAACCAACTCAACTATCTGGTGGACAACAACAACGAGTAGCGATCGCGCGGGCGATCGTTAATCGTCCTGTGGTACTCTTAGCCGATGAACCTACAGGCGCACTTGATTCGCGCACAACCCAAGAAGTCTTAGATATTTTTAGCGAACTCAATGCTAGTGGAATTACCGTTGTCATGGTAACTCATGAACCAGAAGTTGCTCGTCAAACCCAGCGCATCGTTTGGTTCCGTGATGGTCAAGTAGTACACTCTAATCTGGCACCATCTGACTTGAGTAACTTTGCTGTATCATAACTTAATTAACGTCAATTCGATGAACCTCTCCCTCCTAACCTCACTCTCCTACAAGGCGAGGGAGGAGTAACGAAAAATTACACTTTTTGCTCCCCTCTCCGTGTCGGAGAGGGGTTGGGGGAGAGGTCAAAAAAGTACTTGTCGAACTCACGTTAACTGATAACTGTTCAAAACAGCCAGAAAGCCCAAAATTAAAGCATGTCTGACTTTTAACTTCCGCCTTGCGGTACTAGTCGCCAGTCCCGATTACAAACTTGACGTTTTTCCAGTTTCTGCTTGCGTCTCAATTGGCTTAACATCGGTGTAACCCACTTCACCAGCTATTGTCCGAAACACCGAAATTTGCTCGTCAAAATCTAATTTTTCAATCTGCGAAACCAGATCATTAATTGCCTTAGTTGGCTGGTAGCTACCTGGTAAGTCAACCACCGTATCCCCCATAGCTACTGCCCAAGCATACCAAACTAACAGCTGATTGTTTTCTTTTATCGCCCCATAAGCACGGGAATATTCTGTATCTTTGCGGTTAACTATATCCCGCATAATATCTAGTTGCTGCTCATCTGATAACTCAAAATAGTCTCCTAGCAGAAGTGGTGCTAACTCAGGTTCCGCCGCAGCAGGAGCAGCTGGGGTGATAGAATCACCCATTTTTTTATAAACCAAATAGAACCAGGCTAATTTTGCATCGGTATCTAAATTGTTAAACGCATCTACCAATTTTTGAGATTCATTGCTCTGGGCTTGAGAAATAGTTTTATCGTAACTTGCAGTCATAATTTTATTTCCAAAGAAATTTTACAGGCCAAACTAAGGCTTACCAAAGTTTGAGCATCAGCTTCTACTATCGAGAGAAAGAGTTATATTAATTGCCAATTGCAGCTTTAATCTATCTTTTAATAGAGGTAAAGTCTCTCCCAAGGGAGCAAGGAAAGTAGCTCATGACTTTGTTATGCTCTTTCAAGTAAGCAATAAAAAATTTAAAGTAAGGATTTTAATTATGCCTGATGAAGTAAAGCCCAATGTTAATGAAGCTTCCACCCATAATGCCCAATTAGCTGCCGAAAGCATAGCTAGTGGTGAAGAAAAAGCGCCAAAGGTCGATTTTGATGCTGATTATGCAACTGCACAAAAATTCAGCGTTAGTGAAGTTGATCGCACAGGTGAAGGCGCAGCAGCAGCCGAAGCAGCCACTGCACCTAAATATCAAATCTCTAAACCACAAGAGACAATAACTCAAGCGCAACCAACTGGTAATCCTGACGATTATATGGAGTTAGCCAAAGAAGTTGGGAATTCTAAGACTGAGGGTGTAACTAATGTCAGTGATGATTTAGTAAAACAAGCTTTGGAAAAGGGTGAACGGAAAAATTAACTTTTTCTGATATTTTGCTATTTTGTAGGGTGGGCAATCTTAGAGGTATTAAAATTGAAGTCTTTGGCAGTGGTAGACATTGCCCACTTGGCTATTTTGGGCATTTGTCAATATAGCGGTTCCCATTCAAATGCGGTACAAAATTATATTCCAAGGTGTAGGGGCACGGCATGCCCATTGGTGTCAACTTAAGGTGAAACCCACTTTACGACAAGTTTTGCCCTCACCCCCAGCCCCTCTCCCAACCTGGGAGAGGGGAGGTAAAGGATTAAATACCCCTTCTCCCAAAATGCGAGAAGGGGTTAGGGGATAAGGGCGATTGCTCCCGTCAGCTTTTCGCTTAAGTTGACACAGGTGACATCTGTGCCCCTACGGGTGTACCTCACGTAAACGAGAACCGCTACAGTTAAGATTTTTACTATCGATTTTTGGTATCCGCTCAATAAATCGGGGCTAACTACCAGTTCAGGAACGAGTTTACGCCATTTTAACCTTGTCACTGAGCGATTTACCCCGGATTATTGAGCGGTTACGAAACCAGTCTAATGTAGATGCTGCATTTGTTTGAACTACCTATCTAGGGTTTCTCCCTGCTGGCAGGGCTAGTCATAGATGACACCTCTGCCAGCCAATATCTCTGAATCAAACTTATAACCGAGGGGATTGATATGGCAGACCTTATTGGAGACAACAAGAATAACACTCTAATTGGCACGTTTGAGAATGACGCTATCCTTGGTCAGGGCGGTGATGACAACCTCTTTGGTCGGGGCGGCAATGATGACCTCTTGGGTGGGGCTGGCAATGACTCGCTTAATGGCGAGGACGGCAATGACCTTCTCAATGGTGAGGACGGCGAGAACACCCTGCTTGGTGGGTTCGGCGATGATATCCTCCTTGGTGGATCTGGCAATGACCTTCTCGATGGCGAGGAGGGGGACGATCAACTCCTTGGCAGAGGCGGTGACGACACCCTGCTTGGTGGGTCCGGTAATGATGCTTTCCTTGCTGGAACTGGCAATGACCTTCTCGAAGGCGGGGACGGAAATGACCGACTCGCTGGAGAAGACGGTAAAGACCAACTCTTTGGCGGGGAAGGGGTTGACACGCTCAATGGCGGGGCTGGCGATGACCAGATTGATGGCGAGGCTGGCAATGACAGCTTGATTGGCGAGGCTGGCGATGACATCCTCCTTGGCGGGACTGGCAATGACCGACTCGAAGGAGGGGACGGGGATGACCAAATCTTTGGTGGGACTGGCAATGATACTGCTGACTATTCAAATACCACTGCTGGTGTCACCGTTAACCTAGCGACTGGAACTGCCAGTGGAGGGGCTGGGAATGATGTCCTATTTAATATCGAACAAGTCTTTGGTTCTGGTTTCAACGATTCCCTAACTGGCGGGCGCGGTAATGACACCCTCTTTGGTAGAGGTGGCAATGACCTGCTTGATGGTGGAGTTGGCGATGACCTGCTTGATGGCGAGGAAGGCAACGATATTGTCCGTGGTGGGGCTGGCAATGACACCTTGCGTGGTGGGACTGGCAATAACCGACTCTTGGGTGGAGCTGGTGTTGATACTGCTGATTATTTCAGTGCCACTGCCGGAGTCACAATTAACCTTGCCACTGGAACCGCTACAGGGCAGGGCAGGAATGATGTCCTGTTGGAGATTGAAAGATTCGTTGGTTCTAGGTTCAATGACACCCTCCTTGGCGGAGCTGGCAATGACTTCTTCCTCAGTGGTGGGGACGGGAATGACTCTCTCAATGGTGGGGCTGGTAATGACCGCCTCTTTGGCGATAACGGCAATGACACCATCCTTGGCGGGACTAACGACGACTTTATCAATGGCGGGAACGGCAATGACTCCCTGCTTGGCGGTAGCGGCACTGACATTCTGCTTGGTGGGGTTGGCAATGACCAACTCTTTGGTGAGGACGGGAGTGACACTCTCATTAGTAGAGAAGGCAATGATACCCTGCTAGGCGGCAGCGGCAATGACATTCTGCTTGGTGGAAGTGACAATGACCAACTCCAAGGTGGAGGCGGGGATGACCAACTCTTTGGTGGAGATGGCGTTGATACTGCTGATTATTTAAATGCCACTGCCGGAGTCACCGTTGACCTTGGCACTGGAACTGCCAGTGGGGGAGATGGGAATGATGTCCTGTTCAATATCGAGCAAGTCTTTGGTTCTAGTTTTAACGACTCCCTGATTGGAGGAGGCAGCAGTGATACCCTCTTTGGCAGAGGCGGCAATGACACCTTGCTTGGTGGGGATGGCGATGACTTTCTTGATGGTCAGGAAGGTAATGACCTCGTCTTGGGCGAGGATGGAAATGACAGCCTATTTGGCGGGGCTGGCAATGACCAAGTCGAGGGAGGAGAAGGCGATGACACCCTCCGTGGCGGGGTCGGCAATGACACTCTCTTTGGAGGGCCTGGAAATGATGTCCTCATAGGCGTTGATACTAACGGTTCTGATTCTCCTGGATTAGGGGAGGTTGATACCCTAACTGGAGGGACTGGGGAAGATCAGTTCTTACTTGGAGATGCTACTAATGTCTTTTATGACGATAACAACAGTGGAAGTAGTGGTTTTGCAGACTACGCTACCATCAGTGGCTTCAACTCCAACGAGGATACAATCCAGATCAAAGGAACACTGGCAGACTATCGCTTGCAGACTGTGGGAGCCGATACAAGGGTATTTCTGGACAACTCAGGGGGAGAGCTAGATGAACTCGTTGGTGTTGTGCAAGCATCGCCTCTGAGGCTTGATAGTGACGACTTCCTGTTCTACGAGAAAGAAGATGCTCGACAAGGGACAAACAACACACTAGCCACTGCTGAGAAGCTAGGTACTTTAACATCAGGTTCAGAAGTTAATACCTCTGCTCAACTGGCAACACTTCCAGGGAACAATCCTGATTTCGACTTTTTCACATTTTCTTTAGCCAACCCAGGAACTGTGACTATCAGCACGTCGAATTATAACGGTCTCTTTCCAGTTCTCGGCCTATTTAATAGTGCCGAGAACTTACAGAGTTCTAGTACTTCTCAATCAATCACCGCTTCACTAGGGGCAGGTACTTACTCCATTTCAGTAAGTGATTTTGATTACTTCCCGCAAAATGGCGGGACTTTCAATTCTGGCTCTTTTAATCCTGGTTCTTATACGCTAGAAGTCACTGTAGCCTAAAGACAAATGGTACTAAGAAAAGCGGAAACAGTTGCCAATTAAGAAGTTTGCAGTTGTTTACGTAATTCTTGTCGAGGTTTTGTCATGAAGGGGTAAGCTTTGGGGCGGCGTTTTTGAACTCGTGGTTCCCTGCGTGCGGGACGGTCAGTAACGACTTTGTGAACGATAATTTTGATTGTTCTGCTCATCCATCATTACTATCCGCTCAATAAATCGGGGCGAACTACCAGTTCAGGAACGAGTTTATGCCATTTGAGCCTTGTCACTGAGCGATTTACCCCGGATTATTGAGCGGTTACGATTTTTGACTATTAATTAATTAACACCCATTCATCACTTCTAATAGTTCGCTAGGACGGTGAATTAAATAATCTGGATTTTGCTTGGCTAGTGCTTCCGGTGAGTTAAAGCCCCAAGTGACTGCAATCACTTGGATATTTGCTTTCTTTGATGCTTCTATATCTCTGGTTTCATCTCCGACATAAATAACTTCTTGAGGTTGGAGTTGCTTTTGCCTCAATACATTATTGATTATGGTTGTTTTACCAAAAATTGTAATTCCTGAGTAGATAAAATCAAATAGGTGATTTAAATCATTTATTGTCAGGAATTGCGTCACATTTTCTTTAGAGTTAGAAGTTATAATTCCCAGTTTATATCCTTCCTTTTGCAGTTCTATTAATGCTTCTTTAATTCCAGGAATTGGCTTTAATTCGGGAATTTTGTTTTTTAATTCTCCTTTAACTTTTTTAACTAAAAAAGGTATTTTAAATAGAGAAACTCCTGAGTACTTAATAATTTCCCTAGATGTTAAGTTTTTAAGGTGGGCTAATTGCTCTGGGCTTATTTGTCTATAACCAAAGTCTATAGCTAGACGATTGGCAATACTTACAAGGGCATCTACTGTATCAGCAATTGTGCCATCAAAATCAAAAATAATTACTTTCGGGGTCATTATTCCGCCTGGATGCGTCAAGATTAGCTAGGGCGTTGCGTCGTAACATTTCTGGCTTAATCCGCCGCAAGGCAGATGCTGGAAATCGTTTATTCCACTCCTGGTGTGAGATTTGGGCTAATTCTAGCAGTTTGGGAGCAATATTCCCAGGATAAGGCTGAAAGTCTTCAATATCAGTTGGGCTGGCAAAACGTTGATTCCAAGGACAAACATCTTGGCAAATATCACAACCAGCAACCCAGCCTTGCAAATGGGGTGTTACTGTCTCTGGCAATTCCTCTGCCCGATTTTCAATCGTATGATAAGCAATACAGCGATTAGCATCCACAACAAAAGGCTGAGTAATTGCACCCGTAGGACAAGCCTGAAGACAACGAGTACAGCTACCGCAGTGTTCTGTATGCGGGCGATCGCTCTCTAATTCCAAATTGGTCAACACTTCTCCCAAAAATACCCAAGAGCCATATTCCCGTGTAATCACATTACCATTTTTGGCAATCCAACCAATTCCGGCAAGTTGAGCTAACACTTTATCTTGTACCGGGCCAGTGTCTGCATAATAACGAGCTAATACACCTTCACCAAGTGATTCTAAGCAGATGGCTAGCTGTTTGAGTTTTTTATGCATTACCTTGTGATAATCCCTTCCCCAGCCATAACGAGAAATTTTGGCGTATTCCTCGCCTTCTGGACGTTGATGTGCTGTGTAGTAATTTAGCGCCACACACACTAGCGATCGCGCTTCTGGCATCACTAAGCGAATATCTTGACGTTTTGGGTTAGCCATCCATTCCATATCGGCGTGATAACCCAGTTCAATCCATGCTTGTAACCTCTGCGCTTCTGTGGCATCTACCCTATCTACAGCAGCAATTCCAACTTTGTGAAAGCCCAACTCGCTGGCTTTTTCTTTCACTACATTGCTGCTTGTTACGGAATACTGATTCATTTTTTTATCTGTATTTTGCCTCAATAAAGGCGATTTAATTATACATTACTACCTTTGGTTAACATTTGTTGCTTACTTTATATATAAATTTTATTTATAGCAATTTTCCTTTGGATTCAAAACATGGTAGAGGCACACTAATGCTGTGCCCCTACGAGTGGTCTGTATTCCCATGCAATTGAGAACCGCTATGTTGCAACATATCTACCATCGTCAGGAAGATTTATACAAATGTGGCAATCTATCTCAACAGCAGGTTTCTTCTTAGCTATTTTTGTATTGAAATTAATATTTAGGTAATACAATACAGATATTTTTACGTATAAACGTAAAAAAGGATACATCTCCATAAATAAATTTATGGAGATTGTTAATTTTTAATTTTGAATTCGGAGCGAAGCGACGTGACCTCTACTGAACAGTTGAAAGAAGAATTCCAGATTGAGGGAATTACAGAAACAAGTGTACTGCGTTATTTTGAAACCTTAAATGCAGGAGAATTTGAGGCAACTGCTGCCTTATTTGCGGTAGATGGTGTGATGCGTCCCCCATTTGAATCTGATATTGTGGGAACAGATGCGATCGCAGCCTACTTAAAACAAGAATCCCAAAACATTAAAGCTTATCCCAACACGGGAATAGCTGAGGCTTTAGAAAACGCTACGATTCAAGTCCAGGTAACAGGCAAAGCACAAACTTCGTGGTGTAGTGTAAATGTCTTGTGGTTATTTATCCTCAACCAAGAACGGCAAATTTCATATACTAAAATCAAACTTTTAGCTTCTCCCCAAGAGTTACTTTCTTTACGTCGTGAAAACTAGCAAATAAGTATAATAGTTTAGGCAATGTTTGATCGTAATCAAAATAAAATCCAATCATGAAAAATTCAAATAACACATTACTTGAAAAGTAGTAACTTTTATCTATTTCACTAATTCGGGTAAAGTAGCTTCTAACTTTAGACAGTTGGCACCATCAATCTGCAACCTGTAGTCTACTTTATCCATGAGACGATTCATAATTAGCCAACCATAACCACCTTCTTGTTTTTCCATAGGGTTTGGAGGATAGTAGTTAGACATATCAAAGCCTTCGCCGTAGTCCCAGACTTCTAGCACAAGATCCCGGTCTTTCACTTCCAAACGCAGTAAAATCGGTAAATTTGGTTTGTCCTTGTGGGCATGACGGACTGCATTTGAGTAGGCTTCTACTAAAGCCAGCCTCAAACGACTTGATTGCCGTGACCAGTCCACAGATTCTCCTAGCTGGATTTTCAAACATCCCAGCAGCCAGGTTTCGACAATATTAAGAAAACTCAAGTCACTTGGTACATGAAGCTCACTTTTCATTACTTATAAAATCTCCAGTGAAAGTATAGTTTGATCATCTTCTTGAACGGGGTTGTCTGCCTGGATGCGAGCTAGTAAATGGTTAAGAGAAAGGGGTTGTTGCTCTTGTTGCAAGAGTTGCCAAAGACCATCTTGGTTCAGCATAGAACGGTTAACTGGGTCAACGTCAGGCTCGGTTATTACTGAAAAATCATGTTTATTTGATATCATTGCTTCTGTAATTCCATCGCTGGCCAGTAACAATGTGTCTCCAGCAGCGAGAACTAAGCGACCAGACTCTGCCTGCCACTTAGGCAAGATCCCCAAAGGAACGCTGCGAACTTTCAGGTAATTGGGATTGTTATTTAAAGCACCTTGGCGTGACCATAACAGTGGATAAATATGACCTGCATTAGTGTAGACAAGTTCCTTAGTGCTAGGGGTATAACAGGCTAACACAAGAGTGATGAAATAATTGTTGCTAATCAAGTCTTCATTGAGAGCGTGGTTGAGGTTCTGCATGACCACATTTGGCTCGGCTGGTGCTTCTTGAGATAATTCCCGGCGCAATACTGAAATAATACTAGCCATAAATAAAGCAGCTGGAACGCCCTTGCCAGAGACATCACCCACTGCCAACCACAAGTCGCCTTTGGGATGGACAAACACTTCAAAAAAATCGCCTCCCACTTCCCGCGCTGGGTAACAGCAAGCTTGCACCTTCACACCTTTGATGTCAGGTAAAGTTTGGCGTAGCAAGTTGTATTGAATTTGGCGAGCTACCTCCAACTCATTGTGAATCTGCTGTTGTTTTTCTTGGAGGCGCTGGTAGAGTTTTGCTTGAGAGAGGGCTAAGGCTGCTTGTTCGGCAACACCTGCAATCAGTTGGATGTCTTCATCTTGCCAGGGGCGATCGCGTCCCCATTGATGGAGAACCAGCACAGCCAATAAATGCTGCTGATAGCTAAGTGGCACTACCAAGTGGTGAGAAGGATTACCCTCATATACATCTTGAGCAAGTTGATAATGACGGGTTTCCAGCACTTTTTCAATTAAAACACTGGGGTCGAAGAAGCAATCTGATACATCTAATTTCGGATCGCGGTATGAGAACTGGTCTTGTGTGAGGCGATCGTCCTCTACTGGTCTGAGCAAGCAATTGCTAGCTTCAAATGTTTGTCCAATAGTTGCGACAATTTTTTGCAGCATACTGTCGTAGTCTAGAGACTCTCGAATTGCCGTTGTTACAGCATTAAACAAAGATTCTCGTTGTAGGGCCCGACTCAACTCTCGCGTGCGCTTCTTAACTAGACGATATGTATCAGTGGCTTGCTCAACTAACGCTCTTAGCCGTTCAGGATTCCAGGGTTTGGTAATGTACTTGAATACCTGACCGGAGTTAATTGCATCCACCAAATCTTCGACATCAGTAAAACCAGTTAACAAAATCCGAATCGTGTCTGGAAAGCGCTCTACGATGTGACTAAAAAATTCGGTGCCATTCATTTCTGGCATTCTTTGGTCAGAAATAATCACTGCCATTTCACCAAACTGATCCAAGATTTCCAGAGCGGCAAAGGCATGATTGGCTTTATATACTTGAAAATCTCGCCTAAAAGTGCGGTAGAGTAAATCTAAGTTATCTGGCTCATCATCTACCACCATGAGCTTAAGTTTGTCCACCCCGATTTCCGCCATATTTGACTTTAGTTTTCACATATTTGAATGGCGAGATAATATAATTTTTATCCCACCGGAGAATCAACAAAAAATTAATAACTAATCATTTTCAAAAGTTATCAGTTATCAGTGTTTTAAAACTTGATAACTGTTCACTCAATTTAACCTTATCCTACTAACCCAGAACGCAAGGCGCGAACTGCTGCTTGGGTACGGTCATCGGCACATAGCTTATTCAAAATATTGCGAACGTGAGTTTTAACAGTACCAACAGTGATATAAAGCCTTTCGGCAATTACTGCATTACTACAACCTTCGACAATCAACTGTAGCACTTCCAATTCCCTTTCTGTCAGGGTGTAAGGTTGAATTCCTTCTAGATTCTCGACATAATAAGGGTTAGAGGCAATGGTCTTAGTATCTACAAAAGCTGATTCCAACTTTTGGGGATTTTGTTGCGCTTGTTGTAATACAATCCGAGCGATCGCGGGATCGATCCAGGCGTTGCCATTGTAAGTTACTCTTATTGCTTCCAGCAAATTATCAAATTTGATATCTTTCATACAGTAAGAGTCTGCACCAGCCGCAAAAGCTGCCAACACAGCTTCTTTGTTATCCCGCAGCGTCAAAATTAACACCTTTGTTAATAGCTGCTGCCCATTAGCTGTAGATTTTACCTCCCGTGTCAGTTCAATGCCATCCTTATCTGGTAAACCAATATCTACAATGGCAATATCTGGTTGTACCATTTTTAACATCTTTAGCCCCTCAACAGCATTGGCAGCTTCACCTACAACTTGAATGTCATCCTTTTGCAGTAGTGCTGTCCGAATACCTACACGAGTTAGGTCATGATCTTCAATCAGAGCGATACGAATTTTACTCATAGCCAACTTCAGACCGTTACACTACCTTAACCAGAAAGTCGAGTTTCGTGACATACTCCCACAATAACTGCAAGTAGTATAGTGGGGGTTTCTGTTCCCGGAACCAGAGTTAGGAGTTGAGCGTTTTATACTTAGTAAAATATTACACTTTAACAATCAAGTTTGGACTGGTTTAGCCCAAGTACAAGCGCCCAAGACTAATTAGTTATGCTTTCTATTGTTGCAGGGCAATGGGAATCTCTCATGTGTAACTTCTAATATAAAAAATTTGATAAACTTGACATTCAAGTAAATCTGGTGTGAGGTTAACCCAGAATAGGCTATGTCTAAAGGCAATGAAGCATTTTCAGTGTTAGGAATACCAGTTCATGTGATGGCCAACTATCCAGGCTGGTTGTTAGAATGCCTGCGTGCAGGCAAAGGAATTCATGTAGTAACGCTCAATGCAGAAATGACTATGCAGGCAGAGCAGAATAAAATCCTCGCTCAGGTCATTAAAAATGCTGAACTAGTGATTCCAGATGGAGCCGGGGTTGTTCTGTATTTGCGATGGCTGTTATGGCAAAAAGTGCAGCGTTTTCCGGGGATTGAACTAGCAGAAAAACTTTTGCAAGAAATTGGGCAACAGAAGACAGGGGCAAAGGTTTTTTTCTATGGAGGAGCGCCTGGAGTAGCCTCAACTGCGGCAGATTTTTGGCAGCAGCAAATTCCAGATTTGAGTATAGTAGGCACTCACTCAGGCTACCATTCCCCAGAAGAAGAAGCACAATTGCAACAAACTCTGGTTCAATTGCAGCCACAAGTGATTTTTGTCGGTTTGGGAGTGCCACGTCAAGAGTTATGGATTGCCGAAAACCGCCATTTGTGTCCTCAAGCAATTTGGATTGGTGTTGGTGGTAGTTTTGATATTTGGTCGGGAACTAAAACTCGCGCTCCCGCCTGGTTAGGAAATAATAATTTGGAATGGTTGTATCGGCTTTATCAAGAACCTTGGCGTTGGCGGCGGATGTTGGCTTTACCAGCGTTTGCTGTGAAAGCGTTTGTTTATCGTTTGACAGCAAGGGGTGCAATTAGTTGAGAGACGCGATGAATCGCGTCTGTACAAGAGTGGGGAATTCTAAGTGTTATTACTTGGTTGATCTTAAAGGCTGCAAAAATTTTAAATTTTCTTTGTTAAATTTTCAATTCCCAGGCGAAACCTGGGAATCCTTATTTTTGAGAGGAATATCAAATCTAAACCCGTAAGCTATTTAGTTGTGGGGATAAGGAAAATTTAACAATGCCAGTATTAACAACTCAAGTTAAAACAGATAAATCCGTTCATAGCGAGAACAATAAAACTCAACAGCACGGTAGCAATACTACTGTCAAGGTGCAATTGCAATCTGTAAGCAAGACTTATACTAATGGCACTCACGCCTTGTTAAATGCGAACCTTGAGGTAAAAAAGGGAGAATTTCTATTTATCACAGGGCCAAGTGGTTCTGGTAAATCAACGCTCTTGAAACTGCTGTATGGACAGGAGTTAGCGACGCAGGGAGAAGTAATTGTTGATGGATGTAATGTAGCGGGTTTACGGGGCGATCGCTTGTCATTATTGCGGCGACGAATTGGCATTGTCTTTCAAGACTACAAACTGATTACCCAACGAACAGTAGCGGAAAATGTGACTTTTGTGCTGCAAGCTCAAGGGTATACCCGTAAAGAAATTCAACGCCGCTTAGAACCAACCTTGAAGCTGGTGGGTTTGCTGAGTAAAGCTGACTGCTTTCCAGATCAACTGTCTGGAGGAGAGCAACAACGGGTAAGTATTGCTCGTGCGATCGTTGGTACACCACCCCTGCTGTTGGCGGATGAGCCTACTGGAAATCTCGATCCAGATAATTCCTGGCAAGTGATCCAGATTCTCCAGAAGTTAAATTCCTTTGGAGCTACAGTAATTGTTAGCACCCACGATGAACAATTGGTACGGCGATGCAATCATCCGGTAGTGCAGGTTCGCAATGGACAGTTGTCTCGTAAATAGTCATTAGTCATTTGCAAAGGACAAAGGACAAATGACAGAGGACAAAGGACTAAAAAACGTGGTGTTTGACTTTTGCTGATACCGGTGTGAAAGTTGCTGCTGTTTTGGGGGGTAGAACTTGTAAGCGATGGTCTGCGACCGACCGGAGGTCATCGCAGGCTTGTAAACTTTTAAAAGCTGCCTCTCTGATCACAACTTCTTCCTCTCGACTAAGTAGGAGTTGCAAGCATTCGACAACATCTTGCTGCACTGAAGAATCAACTCGCTTACGGCTGATGACTTTAGTTAGTTGACGTAGGGCAATCATCCGCTTTAATGGATCTTTTTCTGTTAAATTTACCAACAACTGATCGAGGTGGTCTTCTTCTCGATTTTCATAGAAGTTGACAATTTGCCAGACCAATAAAATTAAAGTTAACAGTGTTCCTACACCTTGCACAATAGCACCAGCAGCAATCCAGGAACTGTGAGAGTCAACCCAAATTGCAGCGGCCATGTAAGTACTGACAGTAGCAAGACCACCACTAATGACTGCTAAGGCTAACCGACGATTTGAACTGTTTAAGAACTTACGTATCTTAGACCAGTGTAATTGCCAGTCCCACTCCTGCATTGAGTAAACCAATACCATTATCCCAACGCCGATTAAGAGAGCCAATAGCAGCATCCAGTTCCACAACAACATGGCGACGACGATTGTTAAGAACCCAAGAAAGCCTCCAGGCCCAGAGAAGCGCTTAAATGTTTGCTGCTTTGTTGCTCCCTTTGTCTTGAACAATGGATGCGACCAGTTCCAGTTGGGGATCTGGTTGATCAATTGCTGCCAAGAAGACGAAGCCTGTGCCACAGTGTTTACCTACTTGATTACGAAATTAACTATTGTATAAGTTTTACTACGGTTGAAGAAAGGGTGAAGACCCAAACCACAAGATGCCCGGTTTTTAAGGACAGTATAGTAGACTAGTACAGCACGGCGGAAATCAAGATACCATTTTAAATGGCTCAGAGCAAGGGCATAAAAGCTTTTTAAAGACAAAAACGAAAGTTATCAAGGGTGAATTGGCCATCAAAAGCACAGAAGGTAACGCTGTAGATGTTATTCCCAGTTATAGATAATAAGGTATTGGGGGAAATTGCCGAGTCTGAATTGGCAAGATTGGCGCTTGGTAGTGCAGTTTGAGCGAGGAGTTGCCGATCGCGATCGTAGGCGGAAAGCACTAGCCGTTGCGAACTAGTGACAAAGGCGCTAACCGAATTAACCGCCTGCAAGAAAGTAGCTTCTAAAAATCCGCTTTTGGGCGCTCCCATTAAAACTGTTAGCCCTGAATAGGCTGGAAATGCTGGATTTGATGGCTGTATTGCTATAGAATTGTGAAAAATTACTCCCCAGCGTTCATACTGGCGCTCTACTGGTTCAAAACACTTTAAGTCTTCTAAGTCTAAACAAATACAAGTAGGTACAGTAATTCTGTCAGCGTCAATAGCTGACTCGACCTGATCCCCCCAAGCTGAAGCTTTAATTTCACTTTGTATATTAAAGTTGTCAAACGCAAATTTAGCGTCTTCAATCGTTGGTAGTTTATTTAATTGAAGAGTAGCCTGCTTTACCATGACATCCCGCCTTACCATTACTTAGATAATAATTAGATTTAGTAATACATCAAAAGCTATGTTTCTACATATCGAACTAGAATTAATAGCTTGTTAAAATGAGCATTTTGAATCTTATTGACGCTCAAAATTATTTATGACTTTGTTGATAGACTACCATAAAAACTTATGTCTGATTCACTCTTTAGTGATACTCGCTACCAGGAAAAACCCTTATAGAACAGTAATTTCAACGCTAAGTTATTTTTTTCCTGAAAAAAAATCACCAAATCTTTACAAGTAATCCAGTAATTTTATATCTACTTAATCTGATGGTAGCAAGAAGTCCTAAAGTGATTGGTTCGCTGATAATAACAATGAGTGAGGAGTTTGAACTAAATAGGTAAGTATTCTGGGGTGATCAAACAAGATGCGGTGACGCGGATAAATTATCAAATGCTCTCACCGTATCTGCGTGTAGCCTGTAATATTTATTGCTATCGCCACTCAATTACTACAATCAACAAAACATACTTATGTTTCAACCACTCGGATTTGAACAACGCTCTATAAATACCTCACTAGGTAGGATGGTATATTATACGTCCACTGGATCACCTTGGCAGGACGATTTAACAACCAAAGATGATCGTCGGGAAACTTTAGTGTTTCTCCACGGCTTTGGTGGTGGATCTTCTGCTTATGAGTGGTCGAAAGTATATCCGGCTTTTGCCGCCGAATATCGGGTCATTGTGCCAGATTTAATCGGTTGGGGTAGGTCTGAGCATCCGGCACGGAGTTATAAGATTGAAGATTATTTAACCACGATTCGGGAGTTTTTCGAGCAGACTTGTACCGGGCCAGTAACAGCGATCGCTTCTTCTTTGACCGCAGCCTTTACAATTCGAGTAGCATCAGATCATCCTGATTTATTCAAGTCTTTAATTCTTACTACCCCCGCCGGACTTTCGGACTTTGGCGAAGACTACTCCCGTAGTTTTTTTGCCCAGTTAATCAGCGTTCCCCTTGTTGACCGTTTACTTTACAGCACTGGAGTAGCAACCAGTGGGGGTATTCGCAGCTTCTTAGAGCAACGGCAATTTGCTCAGTCTAATCGAGTGTACCAAGAAATTGTAGATGCTTATTTAAAATCTGCCCAACAGCCTAATGCTGAGTATGCAGCACTCTCCTTTGTCCGTGGCGATTTATGCTTTGATTTATCCCTTTACATTCAACAACTGACCACTCCCACCGCTATTATTTGGGGACAAAGGTCGGAATTTACAGGCCCCTCAATTGGTCGCCGCCTTGGCGAAATTAATCCTCAAGCGATCCGATTTTTTCAACAGTTGGAAGATGTGGGATTAACACCGCAGTTGGAGTTGCCAGCAGTGACAATTGGGTTAATTCGCAAATTTTTGCCTTTGCTTAATTAGTACTTTGTTCAGTACTACATCGGTAGGGTAGCACAGCTGGCTGTGCTACCCTACGAGTATCTGTATTAATTATTTATTTCTGTACCTTATCCATGCGGAAAGTTTCAAGGCAGATTTAAGGATTTTCTGAATGAACTAATCGGCAAAGACTCCAAGAGCATGATTGTTCGGTTTCAACAAAATAATGCGAATCTGAGTGTTGACTTTGAAGCCCTATCTGATGGGGAAAAATGCTTTTTTCTTTGCTCTGTTGTCTTAGCTGCTAACGAATCATACGGCCCTCTTTTTTGCTTCTGGGATGAGCCTGACAACTATCTCGCCATATCAGAGGTTGGACATTTTATATCATCACTACGACGCTCATTTAAGAATAGTGGACAAATTTTGGTGACTTCGCATGATCAGGAAGCAATCCGAAAGTTTTCAAATGAAAATACCTTTGTACTTGATCGAAAAAGCCACTTGGAGCCAACTTTAATCAGATTGCTCAGTGATATTTCTGTTCCAGGTGATCTTGTAGATGCGTTGATTAGTGGCGATATAGAACTATGAGCATAAATAAACATAGACCGCACATTCTTGTGTTGCCTGAAGACGATGCTAATCGTCAGATTGCAAACGGATTTATTCTTGATCTAAACCTCAATTGCCGTGCTATTCAAGTCCTGCCAGAGGCTCGTGGTTGGCAAGACGTTGTGGATAAATTCACGAATAATTATGCCTCTACAATGCGACAATATCCAGACAGAATGATTGCTTTGCTGATTGATTTTGATGAGGATAAAGATAGATTAATTTATGTAAAGCATCAGATTCCAGATAATTTAGAAAATAGAGTATTTGTTATTGGAGTCTTATCTGAACCAGAGAGGTTAAAGAGAGATATTAATAAAAATTTTGAAAATATCGGAGAAGCTCTTGCAAAAGATTGCTCTGATAACACGAATGAATTGTGGGGGCACGATCTTCTCAAACACAATAAAACTGAATTAGATCGGATGATTTCATCTGTCAAACCATTTCTGTTTAATTTAAAGTAGATATTTTATATATTTACAGGACACAATCAGACAAAAACAGGATTTTTAGGCAAGAGCGATCGCCTTTTTCCAAAATCTCATCTATGCGATCGCTATTCTCCGGTCAACAATATGAAAGACTGATTTTTTAATTTTTAATTAGACCGCAGCAACGCTCAACCCGCTTCGATTAAGCTTCGTTCAGTAAGATATAAGTTTTGCTTAAAACAGATTATCCACAATTGGTCGCTTTGTGCGTATTCACTTCCAAGAGGGTAGGCGTAGCCCGTCGTAGACATCGCACTACACGCATCAAATTTTGTATAAACAATGCTGAATTGAACCCCCGTCCCCAATCCTACAAGGGTTGGGGGAGAGTTTCTTCCAAGATTACTGAATTGGTGTACTATTGCCTAGTCACCAGTTCAACGCAAACAACGAATCGCCTCTAATAGACCTCTAGCTTTATTCAGCGTCTCTTCGTATTCTTTTTCTGGCTCAGAATCAGCAACCAAACCTGCACCGGCTTGCACGCTTACCGTACTGTCATGTACTACCATTGTGCGAATTGCGATCGCAGTATTTAATTGTCCTTCAAAATCGTAATATCCATACACACCGGAATAAACACCCCGACGGCTAGACTCTAATTCGTGGATAATTTCCATTGCCCGAATCTTGGGTGCGCCGCTTACCGTACCTGCTGGGAAACAAGCTTTCAATAAATCCCATGCTGTTTTACTAAGTGCTAATTTACCTACAACATTGCTGACTATGTGCATCACATGGGAGTAGCGCTCAACTACCATTAATTCATCAACTTTGACGCTACCATTTTGACAAACCCGCCCCAAATCATTCCGCCCTAAATCTACAAGCATCACATGTTCGGCAACTTCTTTGGGATCTTCGAGTAAATCCTTCGCAAAGGCTGCATCTTGCTGGGTAGTTTTACCCCGTGGACGTGTGCCGGCAATTGGGCGGACTGTTGCTATGACTCCACCATCTGAATCGGTTTCGGCTTTCACCATCACTTCGGGGCTGGAACCGATGATTTGCCAATTTTGGAAGTTAAAGTAAGCCATGTAAGGCGAAGGATTTATCTGACGTAGGGAGCGATAAAGGGCAAAGGGGTCGCCTGTGTATGCTGTTGATAGTCGTTGAGAAATTACTACTTGGAAGATATCGCCTGCTTTGATGTAGTCTTTGGCCTTTTGGACGCTAGCACAAAAATCAGGGCGGGTGAAATTACTATTGTACTCCTCTGCTCCTTTGCTGCTTTGCTCCTCTGCTCCCCTGCTCTCTGGCGGTTTCCATTCCAATCGAGTTTTTTCTGGCGATAGGGGCAAAGATAGCTTTTCGAGCATTTGGGTGACGCGATCGCACGCTTGTTGATATGCTGCTTTGAAATCTACTTTCTCTTCACGTAAATCAGCATAAGCGATCGCCCAAATTTTCCGCTTCACTTGGTCAAAAATCAATAGGTGGTCTACCTGCATCCACAACCCATCAGGGATATTTCGCTCATCTGGTGCGTGAATTGGCACACGCGGCTCAATCCAGCGAATTAATTCATAGCCCCAAAACCCAAACAAACCGCCAATTCCTGGCGGTAGCTGTGGTAGCTTGACTGGGTGAAAAGGTGCTAAACATTCTGCTAAAGCTGTAAAAGGGTCGCCTGGAAAAACGACCTGTGAACCGTCACGGTTTTTCTGGGTTGTGCGATCGCCCCTTGCTTCCAAAACCCACAGAGGATCGCAACCAACTAAACTATAGCGTCCCAGTTTTTCCCCACCTTCGATCGATTCCAACAAAAAACTATAGGGCTGACCAGCACAGACTTTATACCAAGCAGATACGGGCGTATCTAAGTCCGCTACCCATTCTTGATATACCGGGACGAAGTTGCCTTGTTGCGCTAGGGTGCAAAACTGGGAGAAATCCGGAAACATCATTATTTTTTAAAAGTAATTGGTAATTGGTAATGGGTAATGGGTTTTTACTTACCAATTACCCATTACTAATTACCCATTAGCTACTAACAGCTAGTTACGGAGCATCGTAGGTATAAACACCGCTAAACTTAAGTTTAGCGGGACTGGGGTTTTGTCCGATCCGACGGTCTACATAACGCACTTTGTCACGACCTTCATTCACCTTTTCGGGGAATACACCATCAGCTGGGTGAAGTAAAGTGGTTTCTCCGTTGGGTAAAATCCGGTAAACTTTGTAATCTGTGATTTTGAGTTTACGGAGTTGCTGACCGCCCAAAAAGATGCCATATTCTTTACGAGCTATATACAGCAGGTTTTCACCTTTCCGCATAGTAGCAGCACCACCTGTAGGCAATTCAAAAACTTGCTCTTTCGGGCTAGTCCAAGTAATAGCGTACTTTTCTTCTACGTCTGCTTTTGTGAGCAAGCCACCGGTGCTGCCACCGTATAGCGGGGTTTGTCCAGAGAGTGTTTCTGCCATAAGTTATTCTCTCAACGTTTTTAGGGAATCCTAACACCGCAACCACGATCATATTGCGATCGCGTCATAGACTGTAACAGTTTTTAGTAATTAGTCGTTAGTCATTAGTCATTCTCCTCTGCTCCCTCTGCCTCCCCTGCCCCATGCCCAATCCCTAATTCCTATTTACTCTTGACTTTTGCCCGCTTTTGCTCGTGGCTATTCTGAACAATGGGGATGGTGAAGTGAAACTGACTACCCTGATCTTTGCCAGTTGACTCTGCCCAAATTTCCCCACCCCAGCCATTAACAATTTGACGGCAAATTGCTAAACCAAGTCCAGTCCCGCCAGTGGTGCGGCGCAGCGCTCCCTCTTCCTGATAGAAGCGGTCAAAAACTACTTCTAAACGATTCGGTTCAATGCCGCGTCCAGTGTCTGCTACAGTCACCTCCACCATTTCATGGCTGTTGTAAATCGCTTTAATGGTGATTTCTCCTTGGGGTGGCGTAAATTTACAAGCATTGTCCATGAGTTTTGCCAGTACCTCTACTAGCCAATCACCATCAGCTCTTACCAGAGGTAGGTTTTCGGCAATTTGAGTCTTGATTTTGGGCGGCTTTTCCGTTGAAGAACGTGTGCGATTGCGGCTGAGTGATAAATCTATACACTCTTGTAAAGTAAGGGATTCTGGATGCCATTCCACCCGACCGCTTTCCAAGTTGGAAAGTGTGAGGAAATCTTGTACCAGTTTTCGCATCCGTTCTGAGTCGGAAAGAGCAGTGTTGAGCATGATCTGCTGCAACTCTAAAGGCATATCTGGCTCACTAGCGAGACTTTCTAGACACACTTGAATAGTGGATAGGGGGGTACGCAGTTCGTGTCCGGTGATGGCTATGAGGTTGCTGCGGGTGCGATCTAGGGCTTCTAGCTGCTGGTTAAGTTCTTCTAGGTTAGCGTAAGCTTCCGCTTGGATGAGAGCTGCTCCCACTTGGGTGGCGATCGCTTCTACCAAATCCAATTCCCCAGGTTGGCACTCGTGCGGTGGCATTCGGCAATAGTGCAACTCCACGATGCCCAATAATCGCCCCTGATAGAATACTGGTTCCATCAGCCAAGAACGAATGGCAAACTTTTTGGCAATCAAGGAGAGGGCTGGCGAATTGTTAACACGAGGGTCATTCAGGGTATCGCTAATACAAACACCTTCGCCTTGTTCCACTATGTCCCGAAATAAAGAATTTTTCTCTAACTCCCAGGTTTGCCCAAGAACTGATAAAATACCGGGATTCAAAAACTCGTGTTCAATTATGGCTTGGCTATCTGTGGCTTGAGCGCGGTAAATTAGACAGCGACAAGCTTCTAGGTGTTGTCCTAATTCTTGTGCCGCCACCTGGAGAACTTCGTGAGGATCGAGCGATCGCCGAATGGCAGTGCTAATCGAGTTGACTAATCGTTCTTTTCGTGCTTGGGCAGCAATGGAACGGTAGGCTTTGTGCAATTTGTACTGACTAGCTTGCAAGTAAGTTACTAAGCGCTGCACAAAGGGATCTGTATCGATGTCACAAGCATATTCATTGATCTGTTCTGCTCCAGAGTGGCTTCGCGGCTCTCCTATACCAAACCTCTGACGTGCCTCCTGAATTTTACTTGCCAGTTCTGGTCTGTAAACCAAAATCCTGTCTAACAGTAATTCGGCTGCTTTGAGGCTAGCTCCCCTTTCCGATGTCCAAATTCCCTCAAATCTTCGCGCTGTGTCTATATCCAGATTAGGGCTTAGTTCCGGTAGTTGCTTGTTTTTGGCAATAGAACCAAGGCTTTCCCGACAAACCAGACAAGTCGCATAATTGTCAGCAATCACTACCAAATGCCACTCTTGACTTAAGCCATCCGTTGGCTCAAAAGCGACCTTTTCGTAGTGTTCCGAACTGTTAGTGAAATCCGTTTCTGGAGCAGATAATACGTATATTTGGTTACTCCGCAAGGCAAGTCGCTGGTAGCGATGAGCTTCTTGGCGGTAGAATCGCTCTCGCTGGAAACTCGCAATTACAAGGGGTTGTGCTAAAGTCGCAGCCAAAACTTGATCTTCCATCGCATGGGAGAGCGCCGTTAATGAAGCCTTAAAATATAGCTGGGGCCGCAAGTATGGTAGGGACTTTAGCAGATCACTCAGCACAGAAGTCGAAATGCTCATGAATTATTGTTAAACGCTCAACCTCGACAAGATCAAAAGTCACAGCTGCATTGTACAAATTCCAAGGGACTCTCAAGTTAAATAGAGAGTTGCAATATGTAAAGAACGCGCTTAAGCACTTTCTGCCAAAGCAGGCGCAACACTTCGTTACCAATTAGGAGGAATGTATACAACTTGATTTGTTGATTGACAACCTACTACGCCCAATATACATTCTCGACCAACTTTGAAATATGCTTGCACAACTAAAATATTTCACAGCTAAGTACCAAATAACTAGTAATTGTATCTTTTATTTACTAACAAACACTGATTAGTGATTGATAGTCCACGCGTTGGCGTAGCCCGTTGTAAACACCGCCTACTTTACCTACGTTAATTTATGCCAACTAAATAAATTTTCTCACCCAAAAAAGATTACTGCTACATTCACATAATTTAATCAATTAATTAACTATCATAAATTAGTCTAATCAAATCCCATAAATATTTAAGACAAAATCGTATACTAGTAAAGAATAAATATCTACTTATACAGGTTTGAGCGCTGCTATGTTGTCAGCAGTAACTAAGTATTATTTTGGCTCCAATGGCTAAAACTTGTTTTAGAAAGCGTCTTTTTTTTTGAAAGTTGTGAGGGTCAGCAACCTCTACTCAGAAGACCACAAAAATATAGACCTATACACGGAACTTTTGCTAATGACACCGGATACCTTAATGACCCCGGAAAAAATTTTTCTAGATGGCAAAACTTTTATTCCTGCCGAACAATTACCTATCCCGGAGTGGCCTTGTGTTGTAAGTGAAAGACCACAACCGACACTGACGGTTAAAGATGATGATTTATTTTTTGTGACAGATACTATCGGGAATATTTCTGGCTGTTCGCTTAACGATGGTAATCCCAGCATGGGATTGTTTTGTTGTGATACGAGATTTCTCAATCGCTTGGAGTTGCAAATTGAAGGGCGATCGCCTGTACTCCTCAGTAGTACTGCTGAAAAAGGGTTTTCACTCTCAGCTTTGTGTACCAACCCCAGAATCGACGAACGCCTAAGAGCCGAAACTGTGGGAATTCGCCGGGAAATGGTGCTGAATGGGGCACTATTTGAAGAAATAGAAGTATCTAACTACAGCACAACCACTGTCAATTTTGAACTAACCATCAGCTTTGACGCGGATTTTGTTGATTTATTTGAAGTCCGGGGCTATGACAGAGAAAAACGAGGTAGGCTTTTACGTCTAGTGGCATTGACGGCTGAAGAAGGAACATTTTCTCAGGTCGATGGCGTTGCACCTATACCCAAAGAGCCATCTGCCTCTAGGGAAGAATCTTTGACACTCGCCTATCAAGGTTTGGATGGTTCGGTGATGGAATCCCGGATTCTATTCCAACATCGACAACCAGACTCTTTCAAGGGTTACACTGCGGTTTGGCAGCTAGAGTTGGCTTCTCACGAAACTCAAAAGCTGGGCTACCGAGTAAATATGTTGAGAAACAACCAATCCAGTTCAACCGTGAGCGCCGCCATTACCTTAGGACAGGCGAAAGCTGCTGAGTTGATGGAAGAGCAAAACTGGGTACAGCAAATTACACGCATTAGCTCAGATAAAAGCACCTTCAATCGAGTGATTGAACGGGCCGAGCAAGATATGTATTTGTTGCGTCAGTCTTTTGGTAAGCATAAGACAGTTTCGGCTGGAGTGCCGTGGTTTTCGACACTATTTGGGCGAGATTCGCTGATTACAGCTTCTCAAGCCCTGATGTTAAACTCGCAAATCGCCAAAGAAACCCTGATATTACTGGCGACATATCAAGGTAAAATCGACGATGACTGGCGCGAAGAAGAACCGGGTAAGATTTTGCACGAGTTACGTTTGGGAGAAATGGCTCGTTGTCAAGAAATTCCCCACACACCTTACTACGGTACAGTTGATGCGACTCCCCTGTGGCTGATGCTGTATGCCGAACATTATTCTTGGACTCACGATCACGAACTCCTAGAGCAACTTTGGCCCAATGCTCTAGGAGCAATGGAGTGGATCGATCGCAATATGAAAGAAACCAGCTACCTCAGTTACTTCCGTAAATCCAAACGCGGTCTTGTTAACCAAGGTTGGAAAGATTCTGGTGACTGTATCGTAGATCACAAGGGAGAATTAGCTAACGGCCCAATTGCCTTGTGTGAAGTGCAAGCTTATGTCTATGCTGCAAAAATGCGTCTAGCAGAAATCGCTAGGATGAAAAAGCGGCTTGATTTGGCAGATCGTTGGCAAGAAGAGGCCAGAAATCTTAAGGTTCGTTTTAATCGAGATTTTTGGGTAGAAGACCTAGATTTTTGCGCTTTGGCTTTGGATGGAGATGGCAAGCCAGTAGACAGTATTACCTCAAATCCTGGTCATTGTCTACAATTGGGCCTCTTCAACCACGAAAGAGCCTATAGTGTCGCAGAACGGTTGCGGGCACCAGATATGTTTAATGGTTGGGGCATTCGGACTCTGAGTAGTTTGTCACCCGCTTACAATCCAATGGGCTATCACACTGGTTCTGTTTGGCCCCATGATAACGCTCTGATTGCAATGGGATTGCGATCGCTTGGTCTGATCGATCAAGCCCTGGAAATTTTCCAAGGTTTATTCGACATGACTAGTCAGCAGCCTTATCAACGTCCTCCAGAACTCTTCTGCGGCTACGAACGGAATGGTGATAATGCCCCTGTACAGTATCCAGTTGCCTGCACTCCCCAAGCTTGGGCTACTGGCAGTGTCTTCCAATTGCTGCAAATGATGGTTAATTTGGTGCCTGATGCTCAAAATAACTGCTTGCGAATAATCGACCCCGCTTTGCCAGAATCGATTAATCGCCTGTCCTTTCATAATTTGCGAGTCGGCCCCACCATCCTCGATTTGGAATTCGAGCGTTCTGGAACTACTACTGCTTGTCGCGTTGCGAAAAAACGCGGTAATTTGCGGGTAGTTATTGAAGCTTAGAAAGGGATTAGGGAATTTACCACTCCCTATTTTATGTTGAGTGCGACGCCGAACAGCCCGTCGTAGACATCGCTCGGCGGCATGGCATGACCTGAAATTCAGCACCAGGGCTTGTCCTACTATCTACTACGATCAAGACAGTGTTAGTCTGCTTCATCGCCAGTGTGTAGAGTTTTCAAGAGTTGCTCTGTAAGCTCGATCAATTCATATACAGAATTTTGCGTAAGTTCTGTAGTTTTGAAGCCATGAGCAATAGAATTACGTAATAAGAGTGCATTCATTAGTAACTGATACTCAGATTTTGAAATTACACCTTCAGTTGCTAATTGGTTTATTAAGTACAGTGGATCAAATCCTTCTAAACTTAGCTCTTCCTTTTGGGCAAGAAGTCTCAAAGTTGCTTCTACCAAAGACCAGGAATATAGGATACCTGATTCTGGATGTTGCGTTGTAAGGTGCCTTGCTACTTGCAACTGTGATTCTATTTCATGTTCTTGAAGAGAACCCTCTGCTTTCAGAGAATACATTATATCCTCTGGGTTGGTCATTACAAATTCAAATCTCCACCCAGGATGTTTTTCTACCGCTTTAGCTAAATTACTTAAGTATTGATTAGAAGAAGAGTTAAGTGAGGCGCGCGACTTGACTTCAATAACTACATTTTCTTCTCCTCTACGTACTATCATGTCGGGGCGATAGGTTTTAAGGAAGTCAGGCAAGTCTTCTAGATTTGGATGAAAAAAAACTTCGTAACCCTTCTCACGATACTCCTCTGCTAGTTTCAGTAATCGCTCTCTTTCTAGGTTTGCGGTTGAAGTTGCCATCAGGTAAGTACCTCCTGCTCAGGAGCATCAATTACGACAATATGTAAGAACTCATTGCCACGGGTGAAGCCTTCCGTCAATGTCGAGGTCATGTTTTCTATTCTAAAGTTACCTGATAAATTCCTCTTTCTAACTAAGAGATCGCTTACTTGCTTATCATCCACGTAGGCTAATCCAATAATTGCATCTTGAATAGGCTTCACTATATTGTCTACATCCATTTTATCAGAATTATAAAAATAGGTTATCTGGAGCATAACCAACCCAGTAGCTGTTTTTTGTTCCGAAGACCAGTATTTTTCAGCCTCTTGTCGCACTGTCGTTTTCCAATCTTGAAGCCGATTGCCCTTACCGCGCTTACGGGCCTGTTGTGAGACTGGTGGCCCATCTACTATAAACTCAAATCTGGTCAATGCACTTCTAAATAATAGATCACAGGTTATTCTATGCTACTAACCTCGAACACAAGCAGAAAACTCCCGCTACTCATGACAGAGGAATACTGCCGAGCTTTCATAGTATTCACGTTCCTTGCGTGTCGCTTTCGGAGCCGATATGAGCCGAATCATGTCGTTTTCACGCTCAATGTAGACGAGGTATAAAAGATTCCATCGTCTGTCCAACCCAATCACAGCATCCCGATGTTCATCATTGCGGCTTGCATCAACCACCACTAGAAACGGATCGAAAAAAGTTTCTACGGCTTGCTGAAATGTTATGCCGTCATGATTGCTGGGATTAATCCGAGCTTTCTCCTCGTTCCAAACGAAGGTGACACTATTAAGCACGAAAAACACATCCATACCTCATAGTCTAGGCAAGATGTATTTACGTTGTCAATACGCTTTATTGCAAAAACCTACAGTTAGAATTCAGGACTGAATCTTGATGCGTGCCAGAACCTTGCAATACTTAGCTGTTTATTATCTTCCTCAACCCGATAAATAATATGATACGGCTTTAGGATTAACTGGCGAATGTTAGGTTAATCAAATTCCGATTCAAGAATGGTAAGGAATTTCTGTTAAAAAAAGGGTTAAGGATGTAAAACAACAATAATTCACACCCAAACTCCTAAGTCCTAAATCTTATCCTTCTTCAGAATTTTCTCTTTTATGTCCTGGGGATGCTTCGTAAAGTGCATCGAGATGTTGACGCGCATCTTCAACGTTAATCGAACGCATTACCAAAAGTGGTTCTTTAATTAACTTGCCAGCGCTATCTAATAACTCTGGATGGGGTACAAACTGTTTTTTTGATGAATAATAACCATAGTTACCTTGATTATTCATTGGCGAGGAATTCGTCGGGTAAGTTCGCTCCCGATCAAAACTGAACATGATCAGGTTACGAATTAAGTTGCCAACAGCTATAAATGCAAGGATTGTAAAAGCAAGAATGTAAAGTAGGTGTAACATTGGATTTTCCTCCAGGACAGTAATTTTTAAAACTTTATTTTGATTTTGTAACGCTTTGTTTCGCCGACACTGTGACTCACAGTTAAGACGAGTATTTGAAGCACCCTTTGTGCGGTTACATTTATATGAAGCTATTTGTCAACCGTTATTCCACTTACGGTAGCATAGGATACATTCTTTTGTTAATCAAAAGAATGTTAAGAAAGTGTTAAGACTTGTTTACTATTTCTTTGACGGCTGATTTCCTCTCTTGTGTAGACGCAAAGAAGGCAAGTCTTGAGACATCGCTAAGTAGGCTGCCAAAATTTAACAGATGCTTCCATCTGTAGCTTAGGCTTCACGCGCTTGGCGAAAGCGCATTGCAACATTCCAGCATTCTGTTACTAATTGATGCCAAGGCATTAACGTTGCCATATCAATCCCGACTTGTTTATCAGTAGCAGTAAATAGCATCTTCGCCGTATTTAGTTCATCCTGCGCTTGCTTAACCCGCAAAAGCAAGTCAGATTGCTCTTGGTGACTCATAAATGATAGTTGCTCGGTTTCGAGTAAATGACGCGATCGCGTAAACCAATGCTGAAAATCTTCCAGCAGGGGTTCTAAAACCGTTTCTAGCAAATCAGTCCCTGGTAAATTTGAGTCTGACATAAATGAGAAGGATATTTCAAAGTTTCTTACTAATATTAACGTTATTTACGTTTCTTAACATTTTTTTCCATTCTCTCATAATTCGAGCATGTAAAAAATTGTAACAAAGAACACATAAATCATTATATAGTCTTGCTAATGGATTTGTACAGTTCCTTTGGAGAGGCATCTAATAGGTATAGCTGACAGCAAGTTGCAATTGATAAGATAATTTAGCGATGTCTACGACGGGCTACGCCTACGCGTGGAATCCTGAATTTGATCCTCAGCGAACCAATGAAAAATTTATCTTTATCCCCTATCACAAATTAAGCCAGTAGTTAGAAAATAAAGGTGAAAAAAGCAAAAATCAAAGTCGTTATAGTTGAATAAGCCTACAGATTCAGATAAATCACCTTTTGTAATCACTTCGCCAATGGTTCAGCAGCCAATGTCGCCAAATTCATCAAATCAGTCCGAACACTCAGAACAAGTTGAAAAAATTTATTTACCGCGTACCAGCGAATCGGAGAACCTAAAAAAGATTCGCCACACTGCTTCCCATGTAATGGCAATGGCGGTACAAAAGCTGTTTCCCAAGGCGCAAGTTACAATCGGCCCTTGGATTGAAAACGGTTTTTACTACGACTTCGACAATCCAGAACCATTTAGCGAAAATGATCTCAAAGTCATCAAGAAAGAGATGGTGAAGATTATTAATCGCAAGTTAGCGGTTATTCGAGAAGAAGTCAGCCGCGAAGAAGCCGAACGCCGGATTCAGGAAATTAAGGAACCTTACAAGCTAGAAATCCTGGCAGATATCAAAGAAGAACCAATCACGATTTACCACCTAGGGAATGAATGGTGGGATTTGTGTGCAGGGCCTCATCTGGAAAATACCAGTGAATTAAACCCCAAGGCAATTGAACTAGAAAGCGTTGCTGGTGCTTATTGGCGCGGGGATGAAACTAAAGCTCAATTACAACGCATCTACGCTACCGCTTGGGAAAGTCCAGAACAACTCACTGAATATAAGCGACGCAAAGAAGAAGCGCTACGGCGAGATCACCGCAAACTTGGGAAGGAACTGGGATTATTTATATTCTCCGATCTAGTAGGGCCGGGTTTACCTTTGTGGACACCCAAAGGGACTCTGTTGCGGAGTACTTTAGAAGACTTCCTCAAGCAAGAACAGTTAAAACGGGGTTATTTATCTGTAGTAACGCCTCACATTGCCAGAGTAGATTTATTTAAAACCTCTGGACATTGGCAGAAATATAAAGAAGATATGTTCCCTTTGATGGCAGATAATGAAGAAGCTGCTGCACAGGAACAGGGCTTCGTCATGAAGCCGATGAACTGCCCCTTCCACATCCAAATATATAAGAGTGAGTTACGCTCTTATCGAGAACTACCGATGCGCTTGGCGGAATTTGGCACTGTTTACCGCTACGAACAATCAGGGGAATTGGGCGGTTTAACGCGGGTGCGCGGTTTTACTGTTGATGATTCTCACCTGTTCGTTACCCCAGAACAGCTAGATAGTGAATTCCTCAGTGTGGTGGATTTGATTTTGTCGGTGTTCAATAGTCTGCAACTGAAGAACTTTAAAGCTAGACTCAGTTTCCGCGATCCAGCTAGTGATAAGTACATTGGTTCAGATGAAGTTTGGGACAAAGCCGAAGGTGCAATTCGTCGGGCAGTTGAAACTTTGGGGATGGAACATTTTGAAGGGATTGGAGAAGCGGCTTTTTATGGGCCCAAACTTGATTTTATCTTTAGTGATGCCCTAGATCGGGAGTGGCAATTAGGAACTGTGCAGGTAGATTACAATTTGCCTGAACGCTTTGAATTGGAATATGTCGCTGAAGATGGGGTTCGCAAACGTCCAGTAATGATTCACCGTGCGCCTTTTGGTTCATTGGAAAGGCTGATTGGGATCTTAATTGAAGAATATGCGGGTGATTTCCCTTTGTGGTTAGCGCCAGTGCAAGCTAGATTATTGCCAGTGGGTGATACACAGCTAGACTTTGCTAAAGATGTGGTGGCGAAGATGCGTGCATTGGGCATCCGTGCAGAAGTTGATACTAGTGGCGATCGCTTAGGTAAACAGATTCGCAATGCAGAGAAAGAAAAAATACCCGTGATGGCTGTGGTGGGAGCTAAGGAAGTGGAAACCAACACCTTGAGTATCCGTACCCGCGCCTCTGGGGAATTGGGAGTTATCGCTGTAGATGAGGTGGTGGATAAGATGAAGGATGCGATCGCTAAGTTCGAGAATTTCTAAAATCTAACCGCAGACGCACACTGATCATAATTGGTGTGCGTTTTGTCTAGTAAAAGACTCATTAATGGAGTTCAAAGACTCATTAATGGAGTTCAAAGACTCATTAATGGAGCTAAAAGACTCATTAATGGAGTTCAAAGACTCATTAATGGAGTTCAAAGACTCTTTAATGGAGTTCAAAGACTCTTTAATGGAGTTCAAAGACTCTTTAATGGAGTTCAAAGACTCTTTAATGGAGCTAAAAGACTCATTTTAATTAAATCAATAATTTACCCTCAGCCTAGAAGTCTCTTTATTAATTACGAATTACGAATTACGAATTACGAATTAATATCACGCCCTTGGCCGCAACAATTGCACAAAGGTATCACTCACAGTATGGTCTTTGGTATCGGCGGCGTATTGAACTAATTTTTCCTTCAGTTCTTTAGCAGCATCCAAAGGCAATAAGTTGACTAGCAAAAAGTACACACCCCGAAAACGGGAGTCGCCCATGTGGTCAATCAGCCGATTTTTCGCTTCATCCTTCTCGCCCAGAAAGTTCTGCACTAAAAAGAAATCCATAATCTTGTCGTGGCGGAAATACCATTCTCTCTTGGCTGCACCTTCTTCGTTTTGCCACTGACGGCTGACCACCATTTTATATTTCTCATCTTCTAAAGACTGGACTACCTGGTAAAAGTCATCCGCAGGTAGCGCCTGTTCATCGTTCAGCCGCATTTGATAAACAGCATCGGAGAATTTTTTTAAGGGAAATTCCTGATTCCACTCTTGCAGGTATTCGGCTGCAATCAAATTATATTGCTGTTCTTGCAGGTGAAACAGGTCGGGGTATTCGCTTTGAGAGATCATTAACGCCACAACAGTTAAATCCATTGGGTTAGAGAGAACCCTTTGATTAGCAGCTAATTCCTCAGATGATTGCTGGTTGCTGAGGGCTTGAGCTAAGTAATTATTGCAAGCTTGTTTGTAATCATCACCTTGTACTTTGGCATCTTTGGGGAGTCGCGGCTGACGGGAAAGCAAAAATTGCTGAATTTGGGCTTGTTCAAGGGGCTGTAATTTATATATCTTGGCTGTTGAAGGTGGTGTCCACTCTAGGGGCTGGGTGGTCATGATGATATTACCCCGGAAATAGCTTTCGACAAACTGGCAAATTTTAGCCCTGGTGTCGGCTGTGACTTCGTTGAGTCCGTCAATGCAGATATCTAAAGCACCACTGTAAATTAAATTCTTGAGAAAATCAGCATCTTGTGCTTGCCCGTGCAGCTTGGCTTGAATTGCTTCAATTACCCCCTTGTCGCACTTGCGGGCTGGGAGATAAACCACAATGCGCGGTGAGGTTTTTACCAGATGGCGCAGAAACATCGACTTACCCAAGCCGGAATCACCTTCTAGAACAATTTGCCCGGTGATGCTGGGTAGCACCTGGGTAATTGCTTGGGGTTTTTCTGCACTGGGAACTTTCACCTGAGATTCTGGGAAGTATGTTTGGGGGTTAAAATTATCTAACCCGGCATCGGCTAACAGAGAAGGCTTGAAGGGTTCAAATAATTTGCGACGGAAAAAGGGAATCCAAGCGAGGAGAAAGCCGACGTAGCCCACGCCTAAAATGCGTCTTACCCAAGGGTTCCAAAAGAAGATGGCTTGGACTTGGGGAAATTTGGGATAAGCGAAGATAAGGGCAAGCCAAAAGGTAGCGTGAATTAAAATCATCATTCTGGCGTTGAGAAACCACTGCCAACCCTTGAGGTTAACTATTACTGATTGCAGCGAATCAGCTTCATTGAATCCGGCATTTTTGAGGTTGTTGTAGTGAGTTTCTAAAATAACAATATCTTGTGGTTGCCAAGAGACTTTTCTCGCAACTACAGCAATTTGCTTTGCCAAGTCTTCCCGTAATCGTGTAAAATCTCGGCTAGGTTCCCAAGCTTGGGCAAAGATTTTGAGAGTTTTATCACCGCGATCGTGGCTTAATTTAGCAGGAATTGTTTTAGTGTCAGGAAAACCCAGCCATGTAAGCAGTGTTTTGACTTCATCAGTGCCGCCACCTAGAAAATAGCTTAAAAACCGCCACTGTTCAAATTCTGACTGACCTGCGTAATAGACGCTATCCAGAATTACAACAACATTATTCAGGTTGAGTTGTTCTATCTTCCCCAATGCCGATGCTGCACTGGAACGAACATCAGAGTCAACGGTTTTATCCTTGAGGATGTTAACGATGTGTTTAACGTAGGGTTTGGCAGCTTCCCCCAGATTTCCCAATACCACTGCTGCATGGGAACGAACAGAGGAGTTAACGGATTTATCCTTGAGGAAGTCGAAAATATCTTTGACATAGGGTTTGGCTGCCTCCCCCAGATTTCCCAATGCCTCTGCTGCATCAGAACGAACAGAGTCATCAACGGTTTTATCCTTGAGGATATCAGCGATGTCTTTGACGTAGGGTTTAGCTGCCTCCCCCAGATTTCCTAATGCCTTTACTGGACTAAAACCAACCTTGGAGCCATTAATTTTAAGAATGTCGGAGCCATTATTAATTTTAAGAATGCTAGAAGTATTCTCCTTAAGCAAGTGGAAGATGTCTTTGACATAAGGTTTGGCAGCCTCCCCCAGATTTACCAATGCCTCTGCTACACTGGAACGAACAGTTAAGTCAACGGATTTATCCTTGAGGATATCAGCGATGTCTTTGACGTAGGGTTTAGCTGCCTCTCCCAGATTTCCCAATGCCGATGCTGCACTCAAACGAACAGTTGAGTCAACGGATTTATCCTTGAGGATGTCGAGGATGTCTTTGACGTAGGGTTTGGCAGCCTCTCCCAGATTTCCCAATTCCCATGCTGCACCGAAACGAACAAAGTTGTTAACGGTTTTATCCTTAAGGAAGTCGAGGATGTCTTTGACGTAGGGTTTGGCAGCCTCCCCCAGCTTTCCCAATGCCGATGCTGCACTCAAACGAACAGTTGAGTCAACGGATTTATCCTTGAGGATGTCAGCGATGTCTTTGACGTAGGGTTTGGCAGCCTCCCCCAGATTTCCCAATGTCAATGCTACACTGGAACGAAAATAAGGTTCAACGGTTTTATCCTTGAGGATATCAGCGATGTCTTTGACGTAGGGTTTAGCTGCCTCTCCCAGATTTCCCAATGCCGATGCTGCACTCAAACGAACAGTTGAGTCAACGGATTTATCCTTGAGGATGTCGAGGATGTCTTTGACGTAGGGTTTGGCTGCCTCCCCCAGATTTCCCAATGCCTCTGCTGCACGGGAACGAACATATTTGTCAACGGATTTATCCTTGAGGATGTCAGCGATATCTTTGACGTAAGGTTTGGCAGTTTCCCCCAGATTTCCCAATGCCGATGCTGCACCGGAACGAACAGTTGATTCAACGGTTTTATCCTTGAGGATGTCAGCGATGTCTTTGACGTAGGGTTTGGCTACCTCCCCCAGATTTCCCAATGCCTCTGCTGCATCAGAACGAACATCTTTATCAACGGTTTTATCCTTGAGGATGTTGAAAAGTTTCTGAGCAATATCCTCTGGTTTCTGAACCACCAATTTCAAATTTTTTAGATCATATTCATTGAATTTATTAAAAGCGAGTTTCTTTACTCCGTCATATCCATCATCAAGGGCAGCAACGATACCGTTAATCTGCCACGCTTCCGGTTTGGGCTTAGGCCGTTCTTTCGCACTCACCCAAGGCAGGGCGAGGAGGAGAGTCAACAGCAGGGTAAAGGGAAAAATGAAAAAAGGCGATGATCGCTTTTTAAGTAGATGCTTAGGCATGGTTGAAGCCAATTGGTAATGGGCTACGTCCTGGCAGTTGAACTGAATCAACTCGCTACATTAAAGCTCAATTAACTTGAAGCCCCAAGGTTTGAGAGCCGCTAGAGCTATTTCTGTATTTACACCTTCATAAGTCTCCCATTCCAACGGATGCTCTTTAGGATGTCCGTCACCGACATTACCTGCAACTTTGATTATCGGACAGTTGGCGATGCGATCGCGCTCCAACCCTCTTGGAATTGCTAGTTGGATTTTGTGACCGATAAACTTTGCTGTACTTTCATTAGCTACAGATTCACGGATTAAACAAATATCACCAGCAGTCCCCCAAGTAGTTTGGTAAATGTGGAGGAACGATATATAAGTGGCTGGTTTGATGGATCTTTTGAGAACGTGCATTATCTGTAATCCTTACACTATGAGTCAAAAATCATAAATCATACAAGTATTTTCTATCACGTTCGTAGGGAAGAATGTTTTTAATTAACATTTTGCACCTAGCCCAGATGATTATAAATCGTCTGATAGAATATAGCAGTTTTCAGTTAGTCCAATAGGTTTACGCTCTCCAAATTTAGCGTTAGCCTTTGAAAATGATGTCGTATAGTGACAAAAGAATCTCTACTACAATCAGAATCACCACATACCACTCTACTCGCTGGCTACTGCTATGCTGCATGAACTCCAGCACCGTTTGTGCAGTTTGGGAAATTAAATCTAGTTTGCGTTCTAGGGCATGGTGACGCTCACGGATTTCGTATTCATCCTCCAAGCGCAGATATAAGTTTTCTAGCTGTGGGGATTCCCAGAGTAACTCCGGCTTATCGATAATCTCTACTTGACCGACAATCTTATGTTGAACTAATAGGGTAGTTCCAAGTTGACGCAGTAATTCCCGGCTCTGGCGTCTACTCCTGTTTTCACGCTGGAGACTAGCTGCAAAGGGTTCTATTTGATCAAATACAGCCGCTAGGCTGGTTTCATAGTGAGACAGCACAACACTCTTGGCGAGAATATCAGCCACTATCTGCAAGCGTTCTACACTAAATTCATGCAGGAAAATTTTTCCTTCCTTAACTCGCTCACTCTCTGCTACGTTGAGATGAATTTCCACCTCTTCTGTTTCTGGGTTGGCAAAAGAGCCACTAACTTGAGAGGATAGTTTGGTCAAGAAGGCTACCTTTTCCACAGGCTCAAGGTTAAACAGGACAACTGCACCATAATTCAGCAGTACCGCACAGCCGTGTTCACCGCCTGAAACTATTACTGGCATAGTTGCCAAGCAAACGTAATTCTCCAAGTTCTGTAAGTTAATATTTTTACCAAGGAATAGGGCCTGCGCTCTAAATCTATCTCTGTCATTAAAAAGGAGTTTTTGCATTGTCGCCCTATGCTATATTCTGCCTGCTGAACTGCTCAAGTAGCGATGTCTACGACGGGCTATTCGGCGTCGCAATTGATGTCTCTTGTTAAAGATCACTACAATCTCAGCTTACCAATAAATCTATCCAGCAGTACCTTTGTAAGCGTCACGGTACTCTTGAAGATTCCGTTTCCTTTAACAAAGTTAGATTTTTCAATTAAGGAGAAACGTCATATAGCCCGCGCGTCTCGTTTCCTCGGTTACCTTAATATAACAATATTGATATATATAGCCGTTAGCTTCTGAGGATGTTGCAACTTCCTCAGAAGCCCAAGCATAGCAAACCTATGCACCAGAAAAATCGACAAACTTTGGCTGCGTTTCGGTGTTATCTGCCGCTTTCCCTTAATGCGAATCAAGTATGGAAGTTATCGCCAAAGATATCTAAATAATTTTGCTTAATTATTTAGTCTTAATCCCTACTTAATCCCTACTGAATATTGAAAGCGATAATCCCAATAAATACGGCAAGACCTAGCGCTCTCCGAAAATAATTAACGCCTTGAAATAATTCCAGCCACGCCCAAGTAAACAAGGAGCCATTTGCCAGTACGTCTAACACTGTATTAATTTTACCACTTGTAAAAATAAGAGTTAGTAAACTAGTTACTATCCAGACTATAAGCGGTAAATTTGGCATCTGAGCTATAACAATGTTGCCTTCGTTGTCGCGGAAGGTTTTATCAACCAATGTATTTTGCGTCATTTTTAATTGCTACTTAGCTACAAATAATTAACTTACAAAAACGAATGAGTCCTCTCGTGAGAATAGGTTTGCATCTAATTGCAAATCCATTAATTATATTAAAACATTCAAAACTCTCTTTAAAACTCTCTAATTGCTGAGATTAGAGCGGTAAAGCATATTCCTATATGACTATGTTGAGAGGCATACTCATACGAAATCTGCCAAAATATAGCAATCCTACCTCCTCCAACGCGATCGCTTCCTCAATTGCCCTAATACCTCCAATGTGGTAGTGTAGCTTGGACTAGCGTATACTTGAGCAAAATACTTAGTCTAAATAAAGTTATTTTTTACTCTCTTTATACTGACTTTATAGTTATTACTTTTAAGGGAGTTAAACTTTACATTCTAAAATCTACTTTACATATTGACTATTTTTTGGAAAAAGATATTAGTTTGCTTCATCATTTCTTGAATTAAAATTCATTGATAATACCCATGTAGTAACAGATTAAGTGATTGATATTAGAGAAGTAGCTGAAAAATCGAATTTGTCTAATATTATGAATAAGAAATGGGCTGTGAAACGACTTACAATCAATCTCACATCAGGTGAGGCTCAGAAGTTAGAAAAATATTGCTCAAGCACTGGCAGGCCAGCAACCGATGTAATTCGGGAATTAATTCGTTCTCTTCCGGCTGAAGATGAAGAGCAAAAAACCTAAAAGAAAAGTAAACCACACTGAATAAAAACTTAACTAAGAGCGGGAATGAAAGTTTCAATGAGCTTGATGGTAGACAAGACTTGTCATAGATTTCGGCAAATTGGCAACTGATGTTTTGCTGTTGGAGCTTCAATAGAGATATCAACAGCGTTAGACAGTGAATAAGTTGTGCTTTGAAACACAGCTTTAACCCTGCGTCACTTCTCCCGCTCTATGCCAGTTGTTGTGTGAGTGCTGTTGAACGGCTCTACATGATTGATACAGTACTCAAAAGAGTTCAGTTCCCGCTCTACAACTGGCTAGAAATGACATAAAAACTACATAGAACTTGCAGCTTTCTTCGATAATGAAGCATTATTTGCGTTTTGGAGTTAGAGAGCGATCGCATTGTAATTGCGCCCTCTAGCCAATACCGCAGTCAATCGCCCAACCATATTGGACAAAAGCCTTATTGATTCATGGGTAAAGCCAGGAATCAATTTTATTTACGACTCAATATTTTTTTACACCAAATTCATTATTATAATTACAAAGAGCAGGATAAAAATAACTTTTTTTCTAGCATTGCTTCCAAAATAAAAATAAAAAAATAAATTATACCTACCATTTAGAGGATTTTTGTTTCTAAATTAGATGTGCATTTAGATACAAATAAATTGTTAAAATTGATTAGAAGCCGTTTTCTGTTTGTTTTACCGTTGATTATATAGTTCTGACTTTTCACGGCATCTGAAAAAGGTCATTTTGAGGGTTTCTCAAGCCTTGATTTTATCATTAGCAGGTAAAAGTCACAGAAAGTTAGAATAAAATGTCATTTATGGAACCTTCTGGAACTCTTGCTGGTTTAGACATTTTGGTAGTTGAGGATGATGATGATACCCGCTTCTTCATCACTACTGTGTTGGAAATGGATGGAGCAAAAGTTATAGCAGTGATATCAGCAGATGCGGCACGAAAAGTATTATCTGAATTGCAACCCGATGTTTTAATTTCTGATATCGGATTACCTGGGGAGGATGGCTATACTCTCATCCGTAAAATTCGTGCGCTCCAACCAAAGAATGGTGGACGAGTCCCGGCTATTGCTTTAACAGCCTTTGCTAATAGTGAGGATCGTATCCGTGCGTTGGAAGGTGGCTTTAACACTCATGTATCTAAACCGATTGATCCTGAAGAACTAGTAGAGATAGTGGCTAGCTTGGTTGGTTCTTGTAATTGGTAATTATGAAGCGCTACTGTTCAATTACTTCCTCTTACCATTTTTCCCCATTTGTGCAACAACGCCATTTTAAGGCAGATATAGCGGTTCCCATTCAGATGCGGTACAACATTATATCGTCAGGCGTAGGGCACAGCACTGCCATGTCCTTACCGATGTACCTCACATAAACGAGAACCGCAATATTTAATTTGCTATTTTTTAAGAGTTCTCTAGTTCAATATTTTTGCTGAATCCCTTATGTCTCGATGCCATCGTCCATCTTCACCCAGTCCAGGAATTTCATTGATTCCTAAAGTTTTTCTCAAAGCTAAATACGATTTACCTTCTTCTGTAATGTGAAAATAGTTTTTTAAATCTCCTTCTCCATCTTGTTGAACTTTTTCAATTCCTTTGCCGACAAAATTATTAATAAATCCCATAGCTCGAAGATGCTTCAGTTCCATTCCTAAATCATCGTCAAATTTAAAGTTAAATTCTTCTGGTGAATTAAGCTTAATCAGATGCTTAAGTTCATTGCCATCAATCAGATATCTAACTAAAAATTGCAATGTTGCTGATTGTTGCTCCTGAAGTAAGTCAATCCGCTTCTGTTGTCTATTCAGTTCGTCGATTTGCTCATCTTGTAACTTATTGATATCATCCCTAACTTCTTGCTTGAGTCTCTTTAGCGCAATTCCCGTACCTGAAATTGAGATATCATCTATGTTATCTAGCAAACCTGAATTAAACAGCAAAATCAAACTAAATATAATAACTTCCGTATTTCCAATTCTACGGTTTTCTTGAGGAGCTGGGTTAGGAGTAAGTACGATAAAGAGTAAATACAATAATCCTGTAATAGACGCTATCTTTAGAAACCACCAGTTCATATTTCGCTTAGGCTTTTCTTTGGGTAAGCTAGCGTTAGAGCCTGGTGGTGACAACGGCTGTTCTGATCTGCGCTCAGATTGGTTAAAAGCTAGTTTTTTGAGCGTTTCTAGCTCTTTATTAGCCATTTGGGTTCGCTGGTAGAATAGGGAACATAAGATACTGATTGCATCTTGATTGAATTGGTAAAAAGTCAGACCTAAATTCTACTGAGTAGTTTTGTTTGTAAGCAGATAAGTTTTTATTGAATTACATTAGAGGATACGCTGCATTCTTGATGATATGCTTCATTCTACAGATAGATGGTATTGTACCGTAATGAGTAATTTAATTTGGGTAAAAAGCTTTTAAAGGCTAATGCTTTAATTGAAAATCAAAAATAGTATTTCCGAAAATACTCAGGTGTGTCTAAGTTTGAACTACTCCACAAGCTTAATCGCTTTTGTGCAAGCGATCGCCTAAACCACCCACATCCCTTTGAACATCGAAAACAGTAGATAAATTGCTCAAAATACTACTAAAGAGCTAAGACGGATTCCTGTAATTTAGGTAATATGTTGTTAAAAGTACAGGAATCATTCTACGCTGATTCACATCATTGCCAATTACGGTTTTGGCAATCTTGCATTTGCGGAGATATTGCTTTTACCAGATTACCTACAGGTGTGCCCCCAAGGCTCTTGGATTTATTTTTAGGGATTTTTTTATTCTCGCTATACATGAAAGCACAAACTATTTTTAATCTGAATATGTTTTAATACTTAGGACTTACGCACAGGGAATGGAAAACGAACCACAGAGAACGCAGAGGTCACGGAGGAATGAGAGTTTGAGAGGGTTTTTGCGTAAGTCGTAAATACTGATGTTCACATAAGGCTTAATAGCTGGGAAATTTTCAATGAAAACTAGAAAGTTAGGCAAACAAGGACTGGAAGTTTCAGAGATGGGACTTGGTTGCATGGGAATGTCTGAGTTTTACAGTGGTCGTGATGAATCTGAAGCGATCGCCACTATCCATCGGGCTTTGGATCTTGGAGTGAATTTTCTCGATACTGCTGATATGTATGGGCCTTTCACTAATGAGCAATTAGTAGGTAGAGCAATTAAGGATCGTCGAGAGCAAGTAGTACTAGCAACCAAGTTTGGCAATGTTCGTACCGAAGAAGGTGGTTGGAAAGGAGTTAATGGCAGCCCCGAATATGTCCAGACAGCTTGTGATGCTTCACTTAAACGCTTGGGAGTAGAAGTTATTGACCTGTACTATCAACATCGAGTTGATCCAAACGTGCCAATCGAAGATACTGTAGGGGCAATGGCTGAGTTAGTACAGGCTGGTAAAGTGCGCTATTTAGGGCTGTCGGAAGCTGCCCCTGCGACAATTAGACGGGCTGCGGCAGTTCATCCAATTACCGCGCTACAAACAGAGTATTCTTTATGGAGCCGCGATCCAGAAGATGAAATTTTACCTACTGTACGAGAACTAGGAATTGGTTTTGTTCCTTACAGTCCTCTTGGTCGTGGGTTTTTATCGGGAGCCATCACCCGTCCTGAAGACCTTGCAGCAGATGATTACCGGAGAAATCATCCCCGTTTTCAAGGCGATAATTTCTCTAAAAACCTGCAATTAGTCGAAAAAGTCAAGGAAATTGCTGACCAAAAGCAAGTCACACCTAGCCAACTTGCTTTGGCATGGCTACTGGCTCAAGGTGAAGATATTGTGCCGATTCCTGGTACAAAGCGGCGCACTTATTTAGAAGAAAACATCGCAGCAACTGAGATTGTTCTAACTACAGATGACCTCAGTCGGATTGAAGCAATAGCAATAAAGGGTTTTACCGCAGGCGATCGCTATCCTGATATGAGTACTGTTAATCGCTGAGGAAGATCCAAAAAATAAGTAGGTAGGCGTAATTAAACATAACTCTTGTGGGGTGGGTCGAAAAGCCCGCCCAGCTTATGCAATTTAAATGTGGAACAGCTTAGTTGTTCCGTCAAACCTGTCCTCTGCGTAAGTCCTGATCTGTACAAGAATTGCGATCGCTTACCAAAATGACTTGCATTGAGTAATCGAATGCGAGATGCTAAAAATAGCACCTCGCAAACCATACCGCTTGGATAGCAAAGCGCTAATAAAGATTAAACAACCACAAAATTGTTTTCGGTTAGTGACAATCCAGTAGATAATTGTGCAAATTGTACCTGAGTAAACCCAGATTTACTACCATCTTGGTCAAAGAACAATCCACCTGTAGCGCTGTTGTAGATAAATCGCTGAGTGTTAGTGGTTGCAGATGTACCGATGGTAAACTGATTAGCTGAGAGTGAACCTGATGATAACCCGCCACCAAAGCCAGTAGCCGATACTTGAATCAGTTCATTAGTCGTTTTGGATTGATAGTCGATAAAGTTGAAGTCATCAATACTATCAACACCTTCATTGAAACTATTGAAAGCAAAGGTGTCAGTACCATATTCTCCATAGAGGGTATCATTACCTTTGCCACCATAGAGGATATCATTGCCAACATAACCCTTGAGGGTATCATTCCCATTGTTCCCCACAATCAAGTCATCGTACTGTGTAGCTGAGATATTTAATCGTTCGATATTCTTGTAACTAACTCGATTCGTACCGTCCGTAATTGAGCCAATGTTAGTAGTGGCATTGAATGTCGAAATGATTTCTCCAGGAGTAACATTATTACTACTGTAATCATTGTAATTGACGGACAACACATCGTCACCCTTACCCCCATCTATGGTATCATTGCCAGCACGTGTGGAGAGCGTATCGTTGCCATTGCTCCCCACAATGTTGTCATCGTAGCCTGTATCTGAGATATTTAATCGTTCGATATTCTTGTAACTAACTCCATTCGTGCCCGCCGTAATTGAGCCAATGTTAGTAGTGGCATTGTATGTCGAAGTGATTCCTTCACCTTCATTAGTATTACTTAAATAGACGGACAACAAATCGTCACCCTTACCCCCATCTATGGTATCATTGCCATCACCTAACCTATCTATCGTATCATTGCCATTAGTCCCTATAATCAAGTCATCGTAGCCTGTATCTGAGATATTTAATCGTTCGATATTCTTGTAAGTAACTCGATTCGTACCGTCCGTAATTGAGCCAATGTTAGTAGTGGCATTGAATGTCGAAGTGATTCCTTTGGTAGCATCCGTGTAATAGACGGACAACAAATCGTCACCCTTACCCCCATCTATCGTATCATTGCCACCGAGACCATCTATCGTATCATTGCCATTGCTCCCCACAATCAAGTCATCGTAGTCTGTACCAAAGATATTTAATCGTTCGATATTCTTGTAATTAACTCCCTCCGTGCCCGCCGTAATTGAGCCAATGTTAGTAGTGGCATTGAATGTCGAAGTGATTCCTTTGGTAGCATCCGTGTAATAGACGTACAACGAATCGTCACCCTTACCCCCATCTATCGTATCATTGCCACCGAGACCAGAGAGTGCATCATTGCCATTGCTCCCCACAATCAAGTCATCGTAGTCTGTACCAAAGATATCTAATCGTTCGATATTCTTGTAATTAACTCGATTCGTGCCGCTCGTAATTGATCCAATGTTAGTAATAGCATTGAATGTCGAAGTGATTCCTTCGGTAGCACCCCTGTAACCGACGGACAACAAATCATCACCTTTACCCCCATCTACTGTTTGAGTCACTAAAGAAGAGGGGGGAGTATATCCATCTTCGATGCCTACGCCTACATCGAAAGAGTCATTGCCATCGCCCCCAGAGAGCAGATTATTGCCTTCTGCATTGCCAATATACAAGTTATCATCACCAGTACCAGCGTTGAGAATGTTATTGCCTGTTGTATAACTAGCATCCAAGTAATCATTACCAGCGCCACCGTTGAGGGTGTTATTGCCAGAGCCATAATATCTCTCAAAACTTCCACTGTAAGCGAATAACCCAGAAACTAAGAGACCATCATTTCCATCACCACCAGAGAGCAGATTATTACCTGTTGAATAACTAGCATTCAAGTTATCATCACCAGCGTCACCGTTGAGGGTGTTATTGCCTGTTGAATAACTAGCATTCAAGTTATCGTCACCAGCGCCACCGTTGAGGGTGTTATTGCCAGAGATAGGATTGCCAAATGAAATTGAGCGCTCCGCGCTATAGTCACCAAAGGCAAATAGATCATCACTTCCATCGCCACCAGAGAGTAGGTTATTGCCCTGACTAACTGTAATGGTATCGTTGCCTGCAAGACCGTTAATCGTGTCCGCTAAATCGCTGCCCACTAGGGTATCATTACCCTTGGTTCCAATGATATTTGCCATAACTTTTACCTACCTAAATCAATTTTTTCAGTAACTTCAGTTCTCAACCTTGAGTTTAATGCTGTTTTCTGGCAGAAAAATTCGCCTCAATTTGACGTTTTCGGCATACTTTATACCTCAAGAGTGAAGAACAGTAATATTCATCCGAGATTCACCAAATGAAAAGGCTTTTCGATAGCACTTATCTAACCCACATTCCGCACTTCATCGTGTAATACACGAAGATTTCCAATGTCT
>JAHCSU010000029.1 GCA_023522315.1 Nostoc sp. CCCryo 231-06 | reverse complement strand
AGGGATTTAGGGTGAGGGCAAAAACTACGGTTCTCAACATAGATGAGGTTTAATTACGAATTACTAATAATATTGTTAGGACTTTTTAACAGGATTTTCAGAGTTGCTCTCAGCAACTACTTCAAATTGACCCATGCAACCGTTTTCTGCGATCGCATCTTGATGGGGATGGAACATATACTTACCTGGATAGCGAAAAGCAAATTCCAGGATGTGCCTTTCTGCTACACCCATCGTAATCACATCTGTTTTCTCGCTAGGAGTCATACTCATGCCATTGCGATAGACATCAAAGAAGTTGGCGTGGAGATGAAACGTCACTGCCGGATCGTATTCAATGATGTTGAGAACATACAGCCGAATCAACTGATCTTTGTAAATACGAATCGGGTTATGCATGTAATAGTGGGGCAGACCGTTGAAGGCGTAATAATCATTATGGCTATCATCATTCACGTCATATCCACCCATCACTAGTACGATTTCATCAGCCGGGGGACGGGGAGTAGGTGGATCGATGATGAACATCCCATACAGTCCCTTGGCGATGTGGCGGGTGACTGGTTCAATATGGCAGTGGTACAGATGTACACCATAAGGTTCAGCATCAAATTCATAAATTGTGGCACTACCATTGCTGATTGGCCGAACACCATCCATTTCTGCCGGATGAACGCCATGAAAATGTAATGAGTGAGAATGTCCTGCGTTGTTAAGAAATAGTACCCGGATGCGATCGCCCTGTTTTGCCCGTAGCGTTGGCCCTGGTATGCGACCGTTTAAATCCCAGATGTTGTAAGAGACAGCACTATTGAGTTTTATTATGGAAGTACCCGCAGTTAACTGAAATTCCCTGATCGTCCGCCCATTTTCTTGCTTTACCGTCCCATAATCAAAATCCCTTAACATCTTCATCGGGTTAGTACCGTCGTCTGGTGCTGACCTATCGAATGGTGGCACTTTGACGATTGACTTACTTTGTAGATTTAGCATCTGCCAAAGTCCAGCTGCGCCAGTCACTCCAGCACCTGCTAGTCCCAGCTGCAATAATTGACGGCGGCTCCAAGGTTTTGCGTTACCTAGAGCGAAGTTGTTGGGCATGACATTTAGTTACGGTTAGCGCCAAAACAGAATTGCAAAAGATTTTCAATTGCTTTTAAATATTAATTTTAGAGGAATTAATAATTATTGTCAATAATTTTACGCGCCTTAAAACAGCTAGTTAAGTTGCTAAATCTAGATAAAGCTAGAATCAGTCCCTGAAAAGTATAGCCAAATTTTTTTAATTTTGGCAGTATTTATACGTTTAGTTTACGTATAAATACTATTTAGATAAAACTAACTGTTTCATGCCTATTCCTGATATGCTTATAGGACTTACGCAAGAGTTACGGAATAACGAACCGCAGAGGCGCAGAGGACACGGAGAAATCAGAGTTTGAGATATATTTTGCGTAAGTCCTAGCTTATTGCTTCAGCAGTACTTAAAATACAAATCAATGAGTATAATAGCACCCGGAATATAATAACTGTTGCTAATCTGTGACGTATTTAATTGGCTTAGAGATAACATAAATTGCATTTAAAGCAATTTTGGATTATTGGCAACATAAGCAATTTTAATTTTTAATTTTAATCTGTTACTTTCGTGTTATCAGCTTTGAAAATGCCGTCATTCAAATCCATGTGTCATTCTTTTGTTATTTGTATGGACTTTATGTGGAGATTTCTGCCTCATGATCAGCCGATCTTCAAAGGATAGTATAGTATTCACTAAAGCCCAATTACCCAATACATTTGATACACACTTGTCAAAGACAAAGTTGATCGTATATCTTTTTGCGATCAAGCGGCATAATTCCCTTTGATTGATGAATTACCCGAATTTATTATAGGAGGTCAAAAATGACTACTTTTTCTCATATTTCAGTATTGCAGAAGACCGCAGGTATTACCTTATCCAAGCCTGTGCAGGTAACGCTCTATATGTTGCTATCTTCTTTAATTATCTGGACTGTTTTGTTCTCCACCTATCCTGCGGCTCATAACACAGCCCACTCCGCGCGTCACCACGCCTTAGGCGTTGCATGTCACTAAATTATCATAATCCCAAGATTTTTTAGGTGCATGAAGCTTTGCTAGGATACCTAACAAAGTTACGATGCTAAAATAGCGCAGATTTCGTGCCAGTGTTTTTCCTTGGATATAACTTTTAGGTTTTGTAGAGATGCTTTATTTTCCATCTCTACATCACCTTAAGTTTATTTAAGATGAGGTCTGATTTCTGACTAATTCTTTGACTTAGTAATAATAATTGGGAGTAACTTTTATCCACTGCTATTGAAGTTTAAGTTGCAAAAAGGTGCATGAGTTTCACATTTACTGTAAGTTTTATGAAAAAATATCGACTTTTTGGAGTTATCAGTGCTGTTTGCATCACTTTGTCAATTCTTTATTCATTTGTGGGGAATTCCCAAATTCCTACATCCAGGGTGCTACTCTCCACCAACCCACTTTTAGAACGTATTCTCCCCTTTGAAGCAGAGGCAAAAAAACCACAATCTCCCGTTACCCTGAGATTACAAGCTGTTGATACTGCGGGTAAGCCATTAGAAAATACCAAAATTAGCTTACAAATTCTCACGCCGCCGCGTAATCCTTGGTTAACAACAGATTTTCCCATTGTTGAGGGAACAAAATTGCTGCAAATGAATGCCATTGCACCTGATGGTAAGTTAGAAATTCAGCAGATGTTACCCATTCGTGGTAATTATCAACTGCGGGTTAATGTGTCACCTTTGGTAACTAATGCTTTTGCTCCATATCAGCAAACCTTAAATCTGAATGTCCACGAAAATCCCATCAAATATAAATATTTTGTTGTTATTGCAGCTATTTTACTATCACTTGGATTCTTGGGTGGTTGGGTTATTGGCGGACAAGAAGAACTGCAACAAGGAGAAATTGCACCCCAGTCAGTCCGCCTTTTATTAAGTGCATTAACAGTGGTGGCTATAGTAACCCTATTAGTTATCAACATTAGCGCAGAAGTTGCAGAAGCTCATGGCAGCGAACACAACTCAAGTAGTACTGAAGCTATCGCACCATCATCTCAAAAATCTCAGGGATTGGAAATTAGCCTTGAGGGAGATAAAAACGCCACTGTCGGAAAACTTGCGAATTTAGCGCTACAGGTGAAAGATAGCGCAACTGGACAACCAATCACAGATGTAGCGTTGCAGGTGAAAGCGATCGCTACAGAACATAATTTAACAGTCTTTGATTACAAAGGTATTCCCGACGAACAAGGGAAGTTAACATGGCTTGAACAATTTTTTGATGGTTCACCCCACAAAATCGAGGTGGAAGCAACTCCTCTACCAGGATCTAGCCGTCAATTTGCACCAGTGAAGGTAGCACAAGAAGTTGAAGTTGAAGCGATCGCACCACCAATTTATATCCGATTGATTGGTTTATTCTACTTTACAGCTTTTGTCGGCATTGGTATGGCGCTTGGTTTGCTAATACAGCACCGACGAACACCACAAGCAAGGAGAAATTAGTAATATCATTGCTTTAGTGAGAATTACAGCCAACAATATACATTAATAGATCAAAATAGTTGTGGTAAAACCGCACTATTTTTTTTAGATAAGGGTTTATGTAAACTACGAAAAGGTAATGTGCAAGGACAAGGTAAATTATTGTTTTAATTTAGCCAGTAAGTTAAGCTAATTTTTAAATATTCATATAGCGTTTCCTAATCACATGATGTACATCATAGCCCCCTATCGAAGAGCGGG
>JAHCSU010000289.1 GCA_023522315.1 Nostoc sp. CCCryo 231-06 | reverse complement strand
CAGACATTGGAAATCTTCGTGTATTACACGATGAAGTGCGGAATGTGGGATTAAACATAAGATCAAGCCTCACCCTCAATCCCTCTCCGTGAGTTCGGAGACGGAAGCCGGATGCAAGGTAAGGTTTTATATTTAACTTGACCCACTTACTTACGAATTGCGGTAGCGAGTGCGTGTACTCCTACGGAGAAGCAAGCTACGTGCAGCGTCTGTCTGCGATACGCTGTTCGCGTTCGTAGAGAGCGTCATTACGCATTATAAATTGGTATAAATCACTCATATCAAAGGTAGGAAATATGCAAACAATTGGTACTCAAAAAGACAGTCCAGCTTGGGTTATTCAAACTTGGGCAGCTTTTGTGATTTCTATTTCTATGACCACCTTCGGCATTGTAAACTTACCTGTAAATGGCTGGGTAAAAGGCTTTATGGGTATGGGTATGGCTTTCTCCGTTGGCTCAACCTTTACTTTGGCAAAAACTACTAGAGACTTGCATGAAACTAGAAGATTAACCGCTAGGTTAGACGAGGCAAAAGTAGAAAAATTGCTTTCACAACACGATCCTCTAAATTTTAAATGAAGGCAGCCATAATAATTTTGGATTAATGGGATTTAAACAAAAATCCCTTTCAGTAATATCAAATAATACTAACTTTTACCATTTGATGTGATTTACACATCAGAAATTAATTAGTATGACGAAAAGTAAAAGGACTGGATACCAGTCCTTTATTATCTTGATTTAACGTTTTTATCTTAATAACGGGATTTTTTAGTTTTTAACTTTTGCTTTTTACGCCGACGTTCGCTAGCAGCAACTGCTTGTTCCACCGGATAACCGACTACAGGAATTACCTGATATTTGCGTTCTTGTTCTAATTTTTTCAGTTCAGTGTAATCAACCCGATGAATGCAATCAACCGGACAAGTGTCAATTGCTTCTTGGATAATTTCCTCAGCGTCCCCATCTTGCCGAACCACGCGCGATCGCCCGTAATCTGGTTCAATGTAAAAGGTGTTACGTGCAACATGAGCGCAATGCTTGCAACCAATACAGGTGATTTCGTCAACATAAACACCATTTTGGCGCAGTAAACCACCCAATTCCGGTTCTAAACCAGAACGTTCTGGGGCATCCCGTAAAAAACCCCCTAATTCTGGTTCCAAACCGGAACGATTTTCTTCTTGTTCTTCCGGCGACGGCAGAAAATCAGCCATTACGCACTCCAGCGCTGTACTACCAGGCGAATTGAACCATCTTCATTTTTTTGTTGTTCAGAGACTTGAAAACCAACACGAGCGGTTTCTTTGACAACTGTTTGATAAGCATAACGCTGTGTTACCTGGCGTAAAAATCCGTCTACTGACAAGTTTTGCTGCCAATATTGCAAGTCAGCTACCAGTTCATATTCCTTGCCATTCCATCTAAAGCCGATGTCATAGCCATTTTCCTGCTCAATAGTCACTTCGGCAGGATGGGTTTGACCGCGATAGCCACGGACTTCGCGTGGGCCGGGTTTCCAGTCTACGCCCAATTCAGTCAAAGCATCTTTCAAAGAATCAAGGTTACGGATTTGAGTCTTAATTTGGCTAAAGTGTGACATGGTGGTTGTGAATTAATTACACTAAACTACTGTGAAAACTTACCAATCGCTGTAAGTGGTGTGTGTATTCGCCACATTAGATTGCTGCACCTTGGCGGCGAAATATTCTGAGGTTGGCTCATGATTAAGTACTTCCCCTAGCTGTGCCTCTATTGCTGCTGTAACCTCAGCGCAAGAAGCACCCACAATGCCAGTGAGTTTTTCTTGTACCCGACCGTCTGGATAGATTATGAACTCTAATGTCTCCATGCTCTTGGCCAACCACGATACGCTTAAATTGTACTGCCTTAGCAGAAAGCTACAAATATAGCCGTAGGAACATTTTTACTTAGATACAAACTTACCATTTGTTAAATAATGTTCCATCTCTCAACATATATATCTCAGAATCTTTACAAAAATTATTAATTTTATAAGCATTCACATCAGTCTTTAGTTAGTCTCTCTTAACCTCATCGATTAGTCAAGGTAACTACTGAACTCACCAAGTAAACGGCAAAAGTCCTAAAGATAAGCATTAGAGGTAATATAGCCAGCAAGGCAATTCACAAAAATATAAAATTTATTGAAAAACTTTATTATTATCATTAGATTTGCCTTATTCTCTTAAAGTTTTCCAGGTAGGTTGGATGCAGCGCAGTGTCAGCCTACAGCAAGATGGTGGGGTATACGTTGGTGTAAATTTATTTAGCATAGGGTGTAAACGGATTTTTAGACTGCGATCGCCAGAATATAAAAAACCTTTAACCTTTAAATGTAAGCAAATTTTGGGTTTTCTTGCATCAACCCAACCTATGGGCAGGCGATCGCCTTATGTTCTATGTGTATTATGCATAGACGTAGCCCAACCAAAGCATCGCTTTCTATTGATTACGCTATCACCATTTCCGGGACTGAATCAGGGGATGCTGGCTCGAAATGTAACACCATTATTTGCTCTGGGCGTAAACCAACAGATTCATAAGTGCGTCCGTTGCGATCGCTAAATTCAACCTCAAATGCAGCACCACCGGCTAATAATTCGACTACTGTACCAACTTGACCACGGTAGAGGTTATATTCAGGTAGATCAACTGTTAGTGCTACTACATCCAGCAACTTGATTGTATTTTTAGACATCTTCTATCACTTCCAAATGTTTACAAAGGATAGCAGGTGGTTAATCTTGGGACATCAGAACCTGCTTCGATAATCCAACCACTCCGAATAGTCGCACTTCTATTTTGCCATTCCAACGTGAAATCTAGAGTGTAGCGTTGTCCAAATCCATCACGCCGTCCCAATTTAACCTCATGGGTTTTGACTATTTCTAAAAGAATCTGGCGCAATTCTTCAGCATTGTCTGCTGTTATACCCAAGATTGATGAAAAAAGGCGGGCTTTATGTTTTCCTTCATCGTGCTCTGGATTGAGGAAATAGTCACGCAGTTTACGAATATCAACGGCTGCATTTTCTGCATTTGGGATTAGATTAGTTGAATTAGACATATTTAGATTAAATATAGGTTCTGGGGAATATAAACATGAAAAATGCCTGTGAAAATTAAGTTTTACAGCCAAGGGGCTATTTGCGCTTAAAATACACAGGCACTTCAATTTTATTTCCTTGCTATATATTATACATTTAATTCATAGCAAGGGTATATTTATTGAATTTTATTCAACTTTTTCAACTGAATTAATGCTATTCCTTACCGCCGCCGAAAAGTTTGTATATCCCGTATCCAATAGCTGCCGCAGCAGCAACAGGTGCAGCAGCAACTATGGCAGTACCGGCAATTGCACCTCCCCCAACAAGACCACCGATACCAGCAAGGGTACTCATAATTGCAGCACCAGAAGCACCGGCAGCTACTGTTACAGCACCAGCACCAGCTACACCAGCAGCAGCCCCAATATTTGTAGCTGTTCTTGCAGCTGCACGAGCTTCACGTTCTTCCTCAGACAAATCCGGTTGGTCTTTGAACAAAGTTTCATTCATTATTTTTGCTCCAGCATAAGCTGGGCCTGCTGCCAATACAGCAGGAGCAGCCGCCATGCCACCACCAACTACACCACCTGCCGCAGCTAGACCAGAAGTAATTCCTGCTCCTGAAGTTGCTGCAACAGATAAACCTGTAGCAGCACTGACAGCAGCACCTGCGGCCGCACCAGTCTCTACAACCTTTCGTACTGTCTTGAAATCTTTAATGCCTAAAGTTGTTTCTACAGCAGTTTCTAAACCTTTTTCAACGGCTTTACTGGCAATATTTTCCAAACTCATAAATCAATTTCTCTTAATCTGGTGCGCGATAAAGTACCACTAAAGCATAATTGCTACTAAATTGATAACAGTATTAACACTGATGGCATTTCGCTGTATCCCAAATCGCCAACGGAGACTTGGCAGTGAAAAAACGCATTTTTCAGCTTTAGAACGACTAGGATAAGCGGATGCCAAGCTACTTGCTTACAAACGGGAAATGATTTTAGTCGCAACAACTTGATTTCATAAAGGCTACGCTTACGCTGCTGATGATTTAAATACTAACTGCAAATTTATCCTGATTATTACTTGGCGATGCCCAAGCTGCTTAAAATAGTAATGATAGAGAGGATTATAATTATGAGCATCGTCATTCCTAATGAAATACTAACCGCAACTCGGATGACTGAAGGCGAAATGAAGCAGGAAATTGCGGTGATGCTCTTTCAAAAAGAAAAGTTAACCCTTGCTCAAGCCAGTCGGTTTGCAGGCATGAATCGTATAGCATTTCAGCATCTACTCGCAAGTCGTCAAATTTCAGTGCATTACGGAGTCGAGGATTTTGAACAAGATATAAAGAACTTGCGGGCGATGGGTAGACTGTGATCATTGTCAGTGATACTTCGCCCATTAATAACCTCGCAGCCATTAACCATCTTCATTTATTACAACAGCTTTACGGAACAGTCCTAATTCCTGAAGCTGTCTACCGAGAACTGACTGATCCCAACTTTCCAGTTGCAGGTGCAACTTAAGTACAAACTTTTATCTGGATTCAAACTCGTCCAGTTCAAGATCGTATACTAGTTGAAGCACTCAGCAATGAACTGGATATTGGTGAAGCTGAAGCGATCGCTCTAGCATTGGAAATGGAAGCAGATCAAGTTTTGATTGATGAACGTCGTGGTCGCATGGTTGCGGCTAGGGTAAATCTCAGTTACACAGGGATTTTAGGGATCTTGGTTGAAGCTAAAAGTCAAATGCTAATTTCTGCTGTGAAACCTCTGTTAGATGCTCTAATTAACCAAGCAGGATTCTGGGTGGCTGAACCTTTATACAAGAGGGTTTTACAGCTTGTTGATGAAAATTAATTTTTGATACTGTACAAGTAGCTTACATAAAAAAAACATCAGTCAGCCAAAGAACCCAGGATAATGAATCATAATTAACCTCTATAGCTTTGAGCTATCAGCCATCAGCCGCCAGTTACAAGCCGGAAGCTGAGATGCCGAATGCTAAAGGCTTTTGATTCAACTTAACCAATTGACTATGAATTCCGAAAAAGTCAAAAATTCTCTAAATATTTCGCCAGCGATACGCATAGGAGTACTAGGTTTCGGCGGACTGGGACAAGCCGCCGCCAAGGTACTTACTGCTAAACAGGAAATGATTTTAGTCGCCGCAGCAGATCAAAAAGGTTACGCTTACGCTGCTGAAGGTTTAAATACTCAAGAATGCATTGCAACCTACCAGTCGCAAGGTTCGGTAGGTCATTTAGAGCCAGTTGGTACGTTAACAAATCAAAGTATTCAGGATGTAATTGAAATAGCTCAACCTGTAGATGGGTATTTTCTGGCTTTACCCAACCTACCAAATGACTTTATCCCCTCTGTTGCCAAAGAGTTTATCAAATCTGGTTGGCGTGGCGTGTTAGTGGATGCGATTAAGCGCACCACTGCTGTAGAACAACTACTAGCAATGAAAGAAGAACTTCAAGCAGCCGGGATTACTTATATGACAGGCTGTGGTGCAACACCCGGACTGTTAACCGCCGCCGCCGCATTAGCAGCCCAAAGCTACGCGGAAATTCATCAAGTCGAAATTACCTTCGGGGTGGGAATTGCCAACTGGGAAGCTTACCGCGCCACCGTTCGGGAAGACATTGGCCACATGCCTGGTTACACAGTGGAAACCGCCAGGGCGATGACTGACGCGGAAGTAGAAGCACTACTAGATAAAACTAATGGCGTGCTTACCTTGACGAATATGGAACACGCTGATGATGTGATGCTAGAGGTAGCGGGAATTTGCGATCGCGATCGCGTTACTGTTGGTGGTGTAGTCGATACTCGCAATCCTAAAAAGCCCCTTAGCACCAACGTTAAGGTAACAGGGCGCACCTTTGAAGGAAAGATTTCCACCCATACCTTTACTCTGGGAGATGAAACCAGCATGGCAGCCAATGTCTGCGGGCCTGCCTTTGGCTATCTCAAAGCTGGTAGACAATTGCACCAACGCGGCATTTATGGAATATTCACTGCTGCCGAAATTATGCCGCAGTTTGTTAGGTAATAGTTAGGAGTAGAGACGCGATTAATCGCGTCTGTACAGGAGTTAAAAATATAAAATAGCAAATTTGGAGTCTCTGAATATGCTCCAAACTTGCTATTTTAAACTCCAAAACTTCTAACTTTTTCTAAGCTGGTGGAATTTGTGGAGAGAAAATATTTGTAAAATTCTCCTCAAGGAGTAAATCTGGTGTTTGCATAATAAATGGGAGTTCGGCTCCCACGAGTCCTCTTTGGATGCGTTCTAAAGTTTCATTAAAAACGACAAACAGAGGATATATAGTATTAGAACCCTCACTCAAAATATGACTATGGCGGAGAGGCATCAACCACTCATAATCATTGTCTAGCCAAACTTGGGTTTGTCGCCAACGTCCTAACAAATCAGAAAAGTCTTCATCAGCACGATGAATAAAGACTAAAATTTCTGCTCCAGTTTTTATTTTCCACTCTGGATCGCACATCAAAATTGCCACATCACAGGGTAAGCAAATCGTTTGTGGGGCTGTTGTAGCAGTATTGCGAAGACGGACAATTGGCAAGGGGATAGTGATGACACTTTCATCTGGACGGCGCAGACTGGGAATCATCTCCAAGTATGGCCGATATTGCTTTAGTAAGGCGATCGCAGCTAGATGATTGCTGTACTCTGCCAAACTCGCTTCGTAGTGAGATTTTTGCACAGTCATAGTTTATTAAATAGTGAATACTTAGAAGTGATAAGTTAAGAATAAAATTTATAAGTTAGAAGTTAGAAATGCAAGTTTTCACTCCTAACTCCTAACTCTTAATCTCCTATCCCAGCTTTTCAAAGACCGCGAACATAGGCAAATACATTGCTAGCAAAATGGTTCCAACCATCCCCCCTAGAACTACAATCATCACTGGTTCCAAAATACTAGTCATTGCTTTTACTGCTTGCTCGACTTCATCCTCATAGAAATCGGCAACTTTCATCAACATTGCATCTAATTCTCCAGTTTCTTCTCCGATACTAATCATCTGAATTGCCATGGCCGGAAAAACGCCCTCATATTGTTGTAAAGCAATGCTAATCATACCTCCTTGTTGAATCTCAAGGCGGGCTGCATCTATGGCATTGGCAATCACTTGGTTTCCTGATGTATCTCGGACAATTTCTAAGCAAGTTAAAATTGGCACACCTGAACGAGTCAAAGAACCAAAAGTTCTGCTAAAGCGGGCGACCGAAGATTTTTGAATTAAGTCGCCAAACAACGGTACTTTCAGGGAAAGACGATCAATTGTTAGGCGACCACCAGGAGTTTTCCCGAATTGTCCATAGGCAATTTTCAGTCCCACAATAATAAATAGAAGGATAACAGCCTTCGGACTTCTCAAAAATTTACTAGCATCCATCAAGAATTGCGTTAGAGGTGGTAATGAAATTCCAATTTGTTCAAAAATCGTGGCAAAAATGGGAATAAGAAAAATGGTCATGCCGAGAAAGATTGCAACTGCGATAAAACCCACGACCACTGGATAAGACAATGCTGATTTAATTTGGTTTTGTAAGCGGGCAACATCTTCTAACAACTTGGCTAAACGATTCAATACTTCGTCCAGAACACCACCAACTTCGCCAGCTTGAATCATACTCACATATAATCCATCAAAGCAGTCAGGATGCTTCCGCATTGACTCTGAAAGATTCATTCCGCTTTGAACATCAATGCTAATCTCAATCAGGGCTTGTTTCAGTTTAGGGTTACTACACTGTTCAGAAAGTACCCCCAGACTTCTAACGATCGCAACTCCCGCATTCATTAAAACGGCAAATTGACGGGAAAAAACGGCTTTGTCTTTCACAGAAACCTTAACTAAGGAATTCTGGAATTTTTTGAAGGCAACATCTGGTTCAAATCCTTGAGATTGTTTCAGTTCTTGGATTACAAAACCTTGATCTCTGAGATTAGTACGAGCTTGTGCCAAGGATTCGGCAGTAATTTTTTCTGTTCGAGATTTTCCTTGAGAATCCCGAACACGGGCAACGTAGGTTGGCATAAATAAATTCAAAATTCAAAATTCAAAATAGTCAAGGGTTTTTCATCCCTTTCATCTTCCTAATTCCTTTAATGCGCTCTGGCAGCCGCACCGGGCTTCGCACCTGCTGCCTGCGGTGGTACAGAAGTACCGATGAGACGTTGAATTTCATCTGGCTTAGAAGTCTTAGACATCGCCGCTTCAAAGGAAATCGTTCCTGCTTTGTACATATCGGCTAAAACCTTCTCTAGAGTTTGCATACCCAATTTGCCGCCAGTTTGAATAGCTGAGTAAATTTGAGCTGTTTTACCTTCTCGAATCAAGTTGGAAATAGCAGGAGTGACAATCAGAATTTCTTGAGCCATCACCCGACCATATTCACCGGGCTTAGGGTTTTTCTTGGATACCAAAGTTTGGCTAAATACTGCTACTAATGAGTTAGATAACTGCACCCGCACTTGAGTTTGTCTTTCATGGGGGAAAACGTCAATAATCCGGTCAACAGTTTGGGCGGCAGAACTGGTGTGTAGCGTACCAAATACCAAGTGGCCTGTTTCTGCTGCGGAAATCGCCAAAGAAATGGTTTCCAAATCGCGCATTTCCCCCACCAGAACAATATCTGGATCTTCCCGCAAAGCTGCTTTCAAAGCATTAGCAAAGCTCTTAGTATCTTCACCCAGTTGCCGTTGGTGAACCAAGCTTTTAATTGGTTCGTAGACAAATTCAATTGGATCTTCCACCGTCAAAATATGCTCTGCTTTGGTGCGGTTAATCAAGTCGATCATTGCCGCTAGGGTAGTCGTCTTGCCGGAACCTGTAGGGCCTGTCACCAGAATTAGTCCTCTGGGCTTATCTGTCATTTCCCGCACGATATCTGGCAGACCTAATTTTTCAAAGTTAGGAATCTTAGAACTTAATGCCCGTAAGCAAGCAGCATAAGAACCACGTTCTTTATAAACATTGACCCGGAAGCGAGCCAAACCTTTAACACCATAAGAACAATCCAACTCCCAGTTCTGCTCTAAAGTTTTACGCTGGGTATTGTTGAGCATACTAAAAATCAGTCTTTGACATTGATCAGCTGTCAACACCTCTTCGCCTATGGGGGTGAGTTTGCCACTGATGCGGAAGTAGGGAGGCAAACCTGCGGATAAATGCATATCCGAGCCACCCAATTCAATCAACTGCTCCATCAGGTCTTCAATCATCATTTCCATAGTTCTGCTTCCTTTTAATGTTTGTTATTTGTTTAAAGTTACTAACCATCGACTAATGACCAATGACCAATGACCAATGACTAATTTTGAAACCGAGATGTCATACAGTAGGGACAATCCAGCCATTCTGGTTTCAATGTGGCATCGCAGGTCAGGCAGGTAAGACCAGTCTTGCGTTTGGCTTTTAACTCGGCTTCCAAACCAGTATCAGTAAACGTCACTCGTTCTACTTCTTCTAGGGTGGTAGAACCTTGGCGTACTAAGTCCAAACTGTAAGACAGCAAGGTTTTCATGCCCTCTTCTATTGCCACTTCCTTGATCCGTTCCGTGGGTGCATCTTCGTTGATGAGAGTTTGCAGGTTTTCGGTAACTCGCATGACTTCATAGACTCCACAACGCCCTTTGTAGCCGACACCATTACACTTTGGGCAAAGCTGATTTTTGGTTTTGGCTTCAGCGATCGCATCTAATGTCAAGGTGTTAGCCTTATAGAAGGTAACTTCGATATCTGAGGAAGCTGATAGACCATAACGACCCAATTCCTGGACGGTAGGAGTGTAGGGAATACGACATTCAGGACATACACGCCGCACCAAACGTTGAGCTAAAACGCCAATTAGGGAACTAGAAACCATGAAAGGCTCAATCCCCATTTCTCCCAAACGAGCGATCGCACCTGGGGCATCATTGGTATGTAAGGTAGTTAATACCAAGTGACCAGTCAAGGCAGCCTCAATTGCTGTTTTTGCCGTTTCTTTATCCCGCGTTTCACCCACCAGCAGCACATCTGGATCTTGCCGCAAGAAAGCCCGCAATGCGGTAGCAAAATCTAGCCCTTTTTCCCGAATCACTTGTACTTGAGTAATCCCTGGAAGGCTGTACTCAATTGGATCTTCCACAGTACTGATATTAATACCGGGATCATTTTTTTCTGATAATGCAGAATACAGCGAGGTTGTTTTCCCAGAACCAGTTGGCCCAGTCACCAAAATTAGACCAAAGGGACGACTAACCATTTCTTGGACAATTTGTAAAGTCTCCGGATCGGTAATTAACTTATCCAATCCCAGTTGGGTAGAAGAGTTATCCAAAATCCGTAGCACCACCTTTTCCCCGTAACGACTAGGTAAGGTGCTGACCCGGAAATCTACTTTACGTCCCTCAAACAGCCGCCGGATACGTCCATCTTGGGGTATACGCCGTTCCGCAATGTCTAGATTGGAGATGATTTTAAATCGGGCTGTCACCGCCGGAATGATTTTTTTCGGTAGGGCAGGGAAAGCTTCGACCAGTATGCCATCCTTCCGAAAGCGAATGCGCAAGCTTTCTTCTTGCGGTTCGATATGAATGTCAGAAACGCCCTCATGCAAGGCTTTAGCCAGGATTCTGTTGACTAGGTTGATGACTGGGGCATCCTCTGCACCCTTCATCGCCGCCCCTAGATCAGCCTCCATTTCTTCAGGAGCATCCGAAATATCGAGATTTCCGAGATTTTCTAAATCCTGATTAATATCTGTAAACTTTGCTTGATCCAGCTGCTTTTGCTTAACAGCCATTTCATCCAGATATTGATTGATTAGCTGTTGGTAGTCTTCCTGTGTAATCACCATGCGCTGCAATGCCAAGCCTTGGGGGCGCAAGATGCGGTTCAGGTCATCGGAAGCCTCTAGATTATCTGGAGCGACCATCGCCACTAAAACTGAGGGCGGGGTTTGGTCTTCGTGTTTCGATAGTGGTACTAAACGGTGGCGACGACAGATATCCACTGGGATGAGGGTTTCAATTAGGTTCGCCATCTCCGTGTTGCCAAAGGAGTTGACTTCCGGATCAAGGAATTCAACACCGTATAATATTTTAAGTTCAAATAGCTGCTGTTTTTTGTATTGCCTGAGTAACTCAGGTGATAGTTGTTGCCCAGTGATTGACTCTAGTACTTCCGTTATGGGTCTGCCAGATTTACGGCTTTCAATTAGTGCCTGCCTCATCTGTTCGGTATTGACATAACCAGATTGCACTAGCTTGTTGCCGAAGGGCGAAAACTCTGTTCTGGTAGTTAGAGCGGTACTGCGCCGTTGTGGTGACGAGTAAGTCATAAATGAGCAAATAAGTAGGGAAACCTCTGCTTAAAGTATTCCCAGGCTGGGAGACAGAATTCTCATTTCTCAAAAAAGTCCTGAGTCACCGAACTTTTGAGCGGACAGCCGCCGATCTTTACTCTGGCTCATAGAATTCTAGGAATTTTTTTTAGCGTTTACTCATGCCTTGCTCAATTACAGACTCGCTTAACAAATCTTTAAAACCTAGCCCCAAACTTTGATTCCTAGAGGTACACTATTCGTTCGGGTTCCCGCCTTAGTGGCGTCTGGGCTAAGGTGTTCACCATTTGTCACAATAAGAGGACGGTTACATCATTTTCAGAAACTTGTCGGCAACAAAATCAGCCTCAGTGGCAAGCCGTGGATGACGACGGTTGCAAGCTGTGGAGATACACTGCCATAAAAAGCATCTGGAATGAGTAGACAATGATGGATGAAAATAAACAGATAAACAATACAAGCCAGCAATTGGGTGAACCAACAGAGGTAAAGCAAGCAATGAAGAGTGACTCCCCAGCCCAAATTAATTTCAATGAACCTGGTAGCGAGGTTACAGAGCAAGTGGCAGCCCAAACTAATATATCGGGGGATACGGCTAATCTCAATCCAGAAATTGGTGTCACTGCAACCGAGAAAACTGGAATGGAAACAGCAGCTTTGGCAGAACTGACTCAACAAATCGAGTCTCTCAAAACGCAACTAGAAGAGCGTAGTACTCAATATATGCGGATTGCCGCTGATTTTGAGAATTACCGGAAACGTACTAGCAAAGAAAAAGAAGAGTTAGAGACGCTGATGAAGCGGAACACCATTCTGGAATTGCTGCCAGTGGTCGATAATTTTGAGCGGGCGCGATCGCACCTCAAACCGCAATCTGATGCCGAAATGACCATGCACAAAAGTTACCAAGGCGTTTACAAACAATTAGTAGATAGCCTGAAACGCTTGGGTGTATCACCAATGCGTCCTGAAGGTCAAGAATTTGATCCTAACCTGCATGAAGCAGTAATGCGCGAACCTACGGATGAACATCCGGAAGGAACAGTGTTAGAAGAGTTAGTGCGCGGATATTTCTTGGGCGATCGCGTGCTACGCCATGCAATGGTCAAAGTAGCTGCTCCCAAGGAAGATATCCCTGCTGCACCAGAAGATCAGTCGAGTCAAGCCTTCAGTTAAGCTGTAGTCGCAAAGCCTCGCTGACCAAAAGTGCCTGGGTTCTAGCAAGGACGAGCATCGCGTACCTAAAACCCTAAAACTTGGACAAGGCTTTGGATAACTCTCTGTGTTTTAATTTCTCTCTTGCTACCAGCAATAGGGGTTCCACAGACGTTATCCGCTAGCCTTTGTTCTTAGCAAAAAAGTTAGTCCGCGACACATTACAGCATAAAAACTCAGTAAAAATACTGTTAATCATGGCAAAAGTTATTGGGATCGACTTAGGCACTACTAACAGTTGCGTCGCAGTTTTAGAAGGCGGTCAACCACTTGTGATCGCTAGTTCTGAAGGTGGACGAACTACTCCGAGTATTTTGGGATTTGGGAAGGGTGGCGATCGCTTGGTTGGTCAATTGGCAAAGCGCCAAGCTGTAACCAATGCTGAGAACACAATTTACAGTATTAAACGATTTATCGGGCGGCGTTGGGAAGACACTGAAACAGAACGTGATCGCGTTCCCTACAACTGTGTCAAAGGTCGAGATGATACTGTTGATGTCCAAATTCGCTCAAAAAATTACACGCCACAAGAATTGTCTGCGATGATCCTGCAAAAGCTCAAGCAGGATGCAGAAAACTTCTTGGGTGAGGAAGTCACTCAGGCAGTGATTACCGTACCAGCATATTTCACAGATGCCCAAAGACAAGCAACTAAAGATGCTGGCACCATTGCTGGACTTGAAGTCCTGCGAATCATCAATGAACCAACAGCTGCGGCTTTAGCTTTCGGATTGGACAAGCAAGACCAAGAGCAGCTAATTTTAGTATTCGACTTGGGAGGCGGAACCTTCGACGTATCTATCTTGCAACTTGGGGATGGCGTTTTTGAAGTTAAGGCGACTTGTGGTAACAACCACTTGGGTGGAGACGACTTTGATAATGCGATCGTGCGTTGGATGATGGAACGCTTCCAGCAAGAGGAAAAAATCGACCTTTCCAAAGATAAAATGGCACTGCAACGCCTGCGGGAAGCAGCGGAAAAGGCAAAAATTGAACTCTCCAGCATGGTGAATACATCCATCAACTTGCCGTTTATCACGGCTGATGACACCGGGCCAAAGCATCTGGAGATGGAACTCAGCCGCTCTAAGTTTGAAGAACTGGCAGGGAAATTGATTGAAGCGACCATCGAACCAATGATCCAAGCGCTCAAAGATGCGGATCTCAAACCAGAAGCCATAGAGCGAATTATTTTGGTAGGTGGTTCTACCCGCATTCCCGCAGTCCAAAACGCGCTGATTAAGTTTTTCAATGGCAAAGCTCCCGATCGCTCTATCAACCCTGACGAAGCGGTAGCATTGGGAGCGGCTATCCAAGCAGGTGTATTGGGTGGCGAAGTCGATAATCTCTTGCTATTGGATGTCACTCCTCTGTCTTTGGGAATTGAAACCTTGGGTGAAGTGTTCACCAAAATTATTGAACGCAACACCACAATTCCTACAAGTAGGTCACAAGTTTTTTCCACAGCAGTTGATGGGCAAACCTCAGTAGAAATTCACATCCTCCAAGGTGAACGAGCAATGTCACGAGATAACAAGAGTCTCGGCAAGTTTCTACTATCAGGAATTCCCCCATCTCCCCGTGGTGTACCGCAAATTGAAGTATCCTTTGAAATCGATGTCAACGGCATCCTGAAGGTTTCTGCTCAAGACAAAGGTACAGGTAGAGAACAAAGTGTCAGGATTACCAATACAGGTGGTTTAAGTACCAACGAAGTCGAACGGATGCGCCAAGAGGCCGAACTGTTTTCCGACGAAGATGGAAGACGTAAAGAACTGGTTGAACTCAAAAACCAAGCAGAGAATCTGTTGTTCAGTTACGAATCCACCATCAAGGATAATAGCAACTTTATCGGGGACCAAATGAAAACTTTGGCCAGTGAAAAAGTTTTACAACTCCAAGCTGCAATGATTGACTCTAGTATTTCCACTGTGCAATTTAAGCAGCGCTTAGACGACTTCCAACAAACCCTGTTTGCAATTGGTGCTGATGTCTACAATCGAGCTAACAGCCAAAGTGGTGAGACTGAAGAGGATTCAGCTAGTGTTTTTACTCCAGAAGTAGACTCACCAATGAATGGCACACTAATACCACAATTCAACTTTGATTTTGACGAAGAAAGTACTGCCCAGGTTGATTATGAGGCTATAGATTAGGGATTGGGCATTGGGAAGAGGCAGAGGGGCAGGGAGAAGGGTGCAGAGGGGAAAGAGGTAATTTTTTATTCTCCCCCTTGCCCCTTGCCCCCTGCTCCCCTGCTTCTTCCCCAATCCCCTAAGTTGCAGATTTTTATTAAGGCGCTTTAATATATCTAAAATATATTGATAGGACTTACGCATTGACAGAAAAGACCAAATATGAATGTTTTAAAAAACCACATCTGTCGTAAGGGCACAGCAATGCTGTGCCCCTACAGCGCGGGTCTATTTATCATGAAAAAATGATTAATAAAACCCTGAAACGACGTAATTACGTTGATGCACAACATAATTTTTTTGTCCAGTGCGTAAGTCCTAATTGATTATAAATTTAGCGAAGTTTCACAAGACCCTAGCGGTTTGCTAGATTGTAGAAGCAAATTACTTTGGGCTAGGCAGTATGCCAGTTCAGATGTAATCCAAAGCACAAGGGTGGTTTTCCACACCTAATGGTGCGGCTAGCCCCTCTGGTTGATGGGCGGGGTTTTCCTCTCCTAAGTAGCACAATTGTAAAAGAGACAGCCGACTCGGCAGTGAGAAGTCTGAGCAGAGGCTTCCCCTGCTCCTAATTTCTATAGCTTTTGTCGTCTCCCACGAGGAAAGCACCTGTTGCTCAAGATTTGTCGGTGATTTTTGTAAAAGGTAAAGGGTAAAATCAGTTATTAACAAAAATTTTATCTTTTGCCTGACCTCCGGCAAGCCGCTCTCTAAAGGATAATGTGTTGCTCTTGCATCTCTGTAAGCAAAACACTTTTCTGTAAGGTAGCAAATGCCCTTGACGTTCTACTGCCTTCTGCTTTCTTCCTTCTAACTTTTACCTTTGCTATATGGCCCGCGACTATTATGAAATCCTGGGTGTCTCTCGTGACACCGACAAAGAAGAAATCAAACAAGCCTATCGCCGTTTAGCCCGGAAGTATCACCCAGATGTGAACAAAGAACCGGGGGCGGAGGATCGCTTTAAAGAAATTAACCGCGCTTATGAGGTACTCTCAGAGCCAGAAACCCGCGCTCGTTACGATCGCTTTGGCCCAGAGGGTGTGTCAGGTGCTGCTGGCGCTGGCTTCCAAGATGTCGGCGATATGGGTGGTTTTGCCGATATCTTTGAAAGCATTTTTAGTGGCTTTGCTGGTGGTATGGGTAATCCCACGCAACAAAGACGGCGCAGCGGGCCTGCCAGGGGTGATGATCTGCGGCTAGACCTGAAGTTAGACTTTCGGGAAGCGGTATTTGGCGGGGAAAAAGAAATTCGCATTTCCCATCTAGAAAATTGTGAAGTCTGTAGCGGTTCTGGTGCTAAACCTGGAACCCGCCCCCGGACTTGTTCTACTTGTAGCGGATCTGGTCAAGTCCGCCGTGTCACCAGAACACCTTTTGGCAGTTTCACCCAAGTTTCGACTTGTCCCACCTGTAATGGGACAGGGATGGTAATTGAAGATAAGTGTGATGCCTGTGATGGGAAGGGCGCAAATCAAGTCACAAAGAAACTCAAAATTACCATTCCAGCGGGGGTGGATAATGGCACACGCTTGCGGATTTCTAGTGAAGGGGATGCCGGCCAACGCAGTGGCCCTCCTGGGGATTTATACGTTTACTTGTTCGTAAATGAGGACGAAGAATTCCAACGGGATGGCATTAATATTCTCTCGGAAATCAAACTTAGCTACCTGCAAGCGATTTTAGGTTGTCGGTTAGAGGTAGATACGGTAGATGGGCCTGTGGAACTGATCATTCCAGCTGGAACCCAGCCGAATACAGTCATGAAGTTGGAAAATCGCGGTGTACCCCGTTTGGGTAATCCCGTTAGTCGAGGGGATCATATGCTGACAGTATTAATTGATATTCCCAACAAAGTAACCCCTGAGGAGAGGGAACTGTTGGAGAAGCTGGCTAAAATTAAGGGAGATCGCACTGGTAAAGGCGGTCTAGAAGGATTCTTGGGAAATTTATTTAAGTAATGAAGCCCTCTTCTGTTTTAACTCCCGATGCTCAACTTGATTTACGCGGCACCCCTTGCCCAATTAATTTCGTGCGGACAAAACTACGTCTGGAGAAAATGCCATTGGGAGGTTTACTAGAAGTCTGGTTAGACCCAGGTGAACCGATTGAGCAGGTTCCTGATAGTCTGACAATGGCAGGTTATCAGGTAGAACAAATAACAGACTGCACTAGTTATTTTTCTCTGTTAGTGCGCCGTCCAGTTACTGGCCAATGACAGGGGAAAATTTTGTCGCAACTGGACAGTTATTGGGTACGGTGGTGGCTGTACAGGCTAATTTTTATCGAGTACAGCTGGATCAAGAGGATGGGGAGATCAGGGAGCAAGATGCTCCTCATCTTCCCTATCCCCCTCTCCTCCTCTGTACTCGCCGAACCCGCCTGAAAAAAATCGGGCAACAGGTGATGGTAGGCGATCGCGTTGTGGTAGAAGAGCCAGATTGGGCTGGGGGACGGGGTGCGATCGCTGATGTTTTACCCCGCCAAAGCGAATTGGATCGTCCAGCGATCGCCAATGTCAACCAAATTCTATTGGTATTTGCCGTTGCTGATCCACCTTTGGAACCTTATCAACTGAGTCGGTTTCTAATTAAGGCTGAGTCTACTGGTTTGGATGTGCTTTTATGCTTGAATAAAAGTGATTTAATTTCACCACAGGAACAGCAACAAGTTAGCGATCGCCTTCTCGGTTGGGGCTATCAACCAATATTTCTTAGCGTCAAAGATGGCATAAATACCGACCAAGCAGGCAGATATTTGAGCAATAAAATTACTGTAATTGCTGGCCCTTCCGGTGTTGGCAAATCTAGCCTGATTAATACGCTGATTGACTCTGCCAAGCTGCGAGTAGGAGAAGTTTCTGGCAAACTAGCTCGTGGCCGTCATACCACTCGCCATATAGAATTATTTGAGTTACCTGAAGGTGGTTTGCTTGCAGACACTCCCGGCTTTAATCAGCCGGACATGGATTGTATCCCAGAAGAATTAATCCATTATTTCCCAGAAGCAAGAAAGCGATTAGCAGTTGCTAGCTGTCGGTTTAGTGATTGTCTGCATCGAGACGAGCCTGAGTGCGTGGTGCGGGGAGACTGGGAACGATATGAACATTATTTAGAATTTTTGGATGCTGCGATCGCCCATCAAACTCAGCTACACGAGCAAGCTGATCCTGAATCTACCATGAAGTTAAAAAGCAAAAGCAAAGGCAAAGGGCAGAGTCAATACGAACCCAAGCTAGAAAGTAAAAAATATCGTCGGATTTCCCGAAAGACTCAGTTACAGGATTTACAAGAGTTATATCGGGATGAAGAATAAGGAGTGCGATGTCTACGACGGGTGTAGCTGCGGCACTTATATGCAAAGGTTTCTCACGATAGCATGGATACAAACATAAAAATTATCTTGTATGTCTCAGCCCCTTGCTACCACCCCTAGTGTAAAAGATGTCAATGAGAGGATAATTTTCCCACCAGGCGACATCTATAGTGACGAACCTCGTTTGGAATCTGATTTACACCGCGAACAAATTGATTTACTGATCCGCCTGATTAAGTGGTGGTGGCGCGATCGTCAGGATTTTTATGCTACCGGCAACCTGACTATCTATTTCAGTCCCAACCAAAAAAAGTCAGAAGAATTTCGAGGCCCTGATTTTTTTGTAGTTTTAGATACAGAAAAAAAAGACCGCAAAAGCTGGGTTGTGTGGCAAGAAGACGGCAAATATCCAGAAAGTAGATAGGTTTGCGCCAAAGGCAACCATAATCGTGGCGAAATAGTGAATCACTGGGTTTACCCGTTCCCAGCCAAACAGCATAATCCCCATAAATCCGGCTTCTAGCATAAACGCCATAGCGCTTTCAAAGCCCAAAATACTACCAAAAAAGTCGCCTACCGCTTCGGAAAATGGTGCCCAGTTCGTACCAAATTGAAACTCCATCGGTAAGCCAGATGCTACCTACACCAATGCCAAAATTCAACACATATAGCTTTGCCCAGAAACGAGCATGGTGATAGTAATCGGGATTGCGTGTTTTGAGCCACATTCCTTCGACGATGACCAGATAAATACCCATCCCAGTGGTGAGAACAGGCCATAGCATGTGAAAGATCGCCGTCAGTGCAAACTACATCCGCTATAGGGCAACTGTGTCAGATAGAAAATCCATTTTAACTAAATTTAAAACTGCTATAAATCTACCTTACGATCCCCATAAAGTCTTAAAATATTGTTAATTTCAGCCAAACCTCTCGACCTTCAACTTACAAGTATCACCCCAAAATCACTATGGCTATTGGCTACGTCGCGCTTGTACTCCACGCACATCTGCCCTTCGTTCGTCACCCGGAAAGTGACTACGTGCTGGAGGAAGAATGGCTCTATGAAGCCATCACAGAAACCTACATTCCATTATTGAAAGTATTTGAAGGCTTAAAGCGAGACGGTATCGACTTTAAAATCACAATGAGCATGACACCTCCTCTCGTGTCAATGCTCCGCGATCCTCTGCTTCAAGAACGCTATGAAGCACACTTAGCCCAACTAGAAGAACTTATACAACTAGAAGCAGAACATAATGTCAATAACGGACATCTTCGTTATTTAGCCGAACATTACATTACTGAGTTTAAAGAAGCGCGTCAGATATGGGAACGCAATCAAGGTGACTTGGTGACAGCTTTTAAGCAGTTCCAAGACAGTAACAACCTGGAAATCATCACTTGCGGCGCTACTCACGGCTATTTGCCGTTGATGAAAATGTATCCAGAGGCGGTGTGGGCGCAAATTCAGGTAGCCTGCGAACATTACGAGCAAACTTTTGGACAAGCACCCAGAGGCATTTGGTTGCCGGAATGCGCCTACTATGAAGGTTTAGACCGGATGCTAGCCGATGCTGGGTTACGCTACTTCCTCACTGATGGGCATGGCATCCTTTATGCCCGTCCTCGTCCCCGCTTTGGCACTTATGCCCCAATTTATACAGAAACTGGTGTTGCTGTCTTTGGTCGAGATCAGGAATCTTCCCAACAGGTATGGTCTTCTGAGGTGGGCTATCCTGGGGCGGCGGAATATCGGGAATTTTACAAAGATTTGGGCTGGGAAGCAGAATATGAGTACATCAAGCCCTACATTATGCCCAATGGTCAGCGGAAAAATACGGGTATTAAGTATCACAAAATTACGGGGCGTGGCTTAGGACTTTCAGATAAAGCACTTTACGATCCGTATTGGGCTAAGGAAAAGGCAGCAGAACACGCTGATAACTTTATGTATAACCGAGAGCGCCAATCTGAGCATCTCTATGGTATAATGCAGCGCCCACCAATCATCGTTTCGCCTTATGACGCAGAGTTATTTGGACATTGGTGGTATGAAGGCCCTTGGTTCATCGATTACCTATTCCGCAAGTCATGGTATGACCAAAAAACATATCAAATGACCCATTTAGCAGACTATTTGCGAGATCAGCCGAATCAGCAAGTTTGTCGTCCTTCGCAGTCGAGTTGGGGTTTCAAGGGTTTCCACGAGTATTGGTTGAATGAAACGAATGCATGGGTTTATCCGCATTTGCACAAAGCTGCTGAACGGATGATTGAAATATCGCATTTGGAACCAGAAGATGAATTGCAGTGGAAAGCACTTAACCAAGCGGCGAGGGAATTGTTATTAGCACAATCTTCCGATTGGGCATTTATTATGCGGACGGGAACAATGGTACCCTATGCAATTAGACGGACGCGATCGCACCTGATGCGGTTCAATAAGCTCTATGAAGACGTTAAAATTGGCAAGGTTGACAGTGGTTGGCTAGAAAAAGTCGAGTTAATGGATAATATCTTCCCCGAAATCAACTATCGCGTCTATCGTCCGCTATCATCTCACACAAAATAATCAACAGCAGTAGGGTGGGCATTACTCACCCTATATTAGTAGTGAGGAGCGTTTATTTTACCAACAACAGAGCAAGCCTTAGCCTGTGTAAGGGTTTGCCAAATGCTGTCAAATCTTTACAAAGACATCCGTTTATTTCGATTTGACGACAAAACAGGGCAAGTTTACATCCTAGCTGGAAATGAACTCCAAGTCATTGTACTAAGTAATGGAATCTGGGATTTTGTCAATGAACCAGAATTATGAGCAAATGAGTTTTACAGAGTTGAGAGCTTATGTTGTGGAAAACCGCGAAGACATTGAGGCTCTACGTTTTTTAATGAGCAAGCGTGACCCTAATTCTAAAGGCTATCCTATGCCTGTGACAGAAGCTGATATGCAAGCCCAGATGGAAATCATCAGGCGCAAGATTAATGGAGAACTTTGAGATTATTGTCTAATTCAGTAAGCATAATTAGAGTGGGTAAATCATACTCACCCTATTATTTTATTAACACTGCCGGATTTAGCTAAAGGCTATCTGGATCGATATTTAATTCTCGAAGTTTAGCAGCTAATCTTTGCGCTTTTTGCTCTGTTTGCTGTCGAGCCTCTTCTGCGGTTTGTCGTGCTGCTGCTTCCTCTTCATGAGTTAGGAGTGTTTGACCCGTAGCTGGATTGTAAAAACGCAGTTTTCCTGCTTCCAGGCGTAACTCTAGTCCTAAAACTTCACTGGGTAGGGACACTGTACCATCTGGCAGGGTATTGGCTGCTAGTGGGAAATAATTCCCATCGACCAAGTGTAAACCCTGGAGTTGGGGATTGAGATAATCGCCTGTGGGGTCATATTGGAAATATTCACGCACTCCCAGAAAGGCATAAATTCCTTTCTTTGCACCTTGGTCTTTGCTGCGGGTGGTTTTTGAGGTAATCTCTAGAACAAAATCTAGGGTTTGATTATTTTCTTCCCATGTTTTGTAAGAGCGTCTGTCACGGTTTTCCACTCCAAACACCACAAATACATCTGGGGCTACGACTGATTCTGGATAACCTTTTTCGTAGTAAATAAATAGATTACCAGCAACGTATACATCTGGGTGATTTTGAAAATAAATCCGTAGCGCATTTCTTGCATAAGTCAAGTAACTGCACTGGATATCTCCTTCGGCCATCGGCTTACCGTCCTCATCTGGGTACTCAATTGGGGTAACGGGGATATACTCTACTGAGGCTGTCATGGTCGGATACCTCAACTCAACTAGGGCTAGATTCAATAATATCGCTCAAAATCTTATCGCTATGGCTGGGAAGCTAGAGAAATCACAAGGAATTCTAGATTCGACTATATTGATACGTTCTGGTGCAGCGACTTGTTATGGCGCAACCCCAAACCGAGAAATGTTCACCTACTCTAGTTGACTGTCGCTTGTCAAATATGCAGCAAGCTCTTCTGAAATAACAAAACGAGAAACATCATTATAAGTAATTTCGTAAATCAGTCCGTAATTCTCTAGAATTCGTAATTTGTTTCTCAAATAAGAGTGATCTTCAAAATAGTACGAGAGAACCATATTATTAGGGTCTGAATTGTAAACCCATTTATTGCTTAGAATCACAAACTCACGGATAAATGGATACTCAGACAAGTCATTTTTCATATCTGCTAGAAGCTCTGGAATTAGTTTCTCAACGGACGATAATACGCTGTCTGACTGTTTAGGCAACAGAAGGCTGGGCTTAACGACACTCTCACGCGAAACTCTTAACCCTGAAAGTGTCTTCTCGATTTTTTCGAGTGTCCGTACCATTTTTTCAGGATTATCGTTTCCGATGGTAATTAGTGGAAGTGAGCCAACAACTTCAATTGGTGTTTCATAAATATAACGTTTTGCAGAAAGATCGTAGTACTCTACTTCAAGACGAATATCTTTCCCAAATCGCTCTTCTGCTTGAAAAAAAGTTGCTACATCAAAAAAGAAAGGGTTCTGGCGATCAATGAGAGATCGTTTTAGCGGAAAAAGTTTTTCATAGCTCTTCATCATTTGAGGTGGAGGCGAGATTGTAATCTTGACATCGACTGCTGGAGCTTCGGTAAGAGCAACAATACCAAGTTGAATAGCTTGTTTTTCTTCTGGTTTAAGTCGAAACAGATGAGTTAATCGCGGTTTTGAAAAGTGCCGTTTAGCCCAAATAGCATCAACAATAAAGTGTTTAGCCTGAACTGTATGGGCACCTGCTCGGATGTAGTAGTGGTTATCTGGAGCCATGTGTGGAGCAAAATAACTCTCATAAATCACAACTAGCAAAACTGCCGAATCAGTTTGGATTGTTCCTCTACCAGATGGATCTTGTATTAGCTTGAGGTCATAGTTAGGAACTGGCTCCACTTGACTGATTATTTGATCAACCCAATCACGTAAATCCTGCCTCCCAATCTTCAGAGGCAATCCCCTATCTGCATTTCCATTACCGTCAACACCACCAACAAAGCACCCGCCTCCAGAATTCGCAAAGCCTGACACTGCACAGCTTAGTTTCTTTTTGAGTTCATTGAGTAGAGTATCGCTTGACTTGAATTCAAAATTATCATCCTCTGCAATTGGAAGTTGCGTTAAGTCAAAGGTTTCGAGGTTGATTTTAGACATGCTGCTAAACGATAATACGAATAACCTCAAACTAACACTCGATAGATTCTTCCATGAATTATTTTTAAAAAAAGTCTATTTTTTTGTGCTTTTAAAGCATTTACGCTCAAATACTAGCAGTTAAGTCCCAAATTTCCAGGCTTCGTGTAACTAACATTAAAAAAGACAGGCAATAAGCCTGTCCTAAAAATAATGATTTAGCAGAGAACTTAGAAATTCATTTCAGCAGCTTGAACTTTCTCAACCTGCTTCTTCTTCAGCACAAGCATAACTTGGGCTAACATTACAAGAGCAATGAACGCAATCATCCATTGAACTCTAGAGGCGTCTTGCAATACGATTTCTGCATCTTGTTGACCAAATCCACCGACATTCGGGTTGCTAGTCAAAGCTTCACCAGTCTTAACTGCTTGCCCTTCGGAAACAAGTAGTTCTGGCCCTAAAGGAATCGTATCAACGACAACATCACCAGATTCAGGTTGGATGTTGACTAGATATTTAACGTTACCTTCTCCATCTTCCTCTTTGGCAATTTTGCTAATTGTGCCAGTTGCAGAAGCGTTGTAAACTGTGTTGTTGCTCTTTTCGCCAGTAGGATAAACTTGTCCACGTCCCCGGTTAGCACCTAAGTGAACTGAATATTTACCGAAGTGGATGTTTTTGTCGGTTGCAGGGTTGGGAGAAAGAACTGGGAAAATTATTTCCTGATACTGTTCACCGGGTATAGGGCCGACGAGGACGATGTTTTCTTTGTCTTCGCTGTAGGGTAGGAAGTAAGTGTCGCCAACTTCTTTTTTAAGTTCCTCGGAAAGACGGTCTTCAGGAGCAATCTTAAAGCCTTCAGGTAGCATCAGTACAGCACCGACATTCAAGCCAACCTTAGAACCATCGGCACCAACTTGCTGGGCACTCAGATCGTAGGGAATTTTCACCACAGCTTTGAATACAGTGTCAGGTAGCACCGATTGGGGAACTTCCACTTCTGCCGGCTTGGCTGCTAGGTGACAGTTGGCACAAACAATCCGCCCGGTTGGTTCGCGGGGGGTTTCGGGATAGGTTTGCTGTGCCCAAAAGGGATAGGCGGCAGCTGATTGGGGAAGGGCTAGATCGCTGGTGAAGTAAAATGTCACAGTAGCGATCGCTATGAGCAATGTTTTTACGATCGCTCTAGCAGTGCGAGTTAACCTCGCTCTTAAGAAAACATTTCTCATCTCTAATAAGGGCAACGATTGAATTAGTCATTGGGCATTGGGCATGGGGCATGGGGCATGGGGCATGGGGCATGGGG
>JAHCSU010000288.1 GCA_023522315.1 Nostoc sp. CCCryo 231-06 | reverse complement strand
GTAAATTACACATTTCAAACCAAACCTAGCACATACAGTTGCAGTTGCTACGCCGTGTTGTCCTGCACCCGTCTCTGCAATCACCCGTTGCTTACCCATGCGTTTAGCGAGTAACACCTGAGCCAAAGCATTATTAATTTTGTGAGCGCCTGTATGATTTAAATCCTCACGCTTTAAATAGATTTGCGGCCCCGTGCCATCTGGTCTAGCGTAGTTTGTTGTCAGGCGTTCAGCAAAATATAATGGGCTGGGTCGTCCCACATAATCGCGCAGCAAGTTTTGCAGTTCTGCTTGGAAACTCGGCTCATTGCAATATTGATGAAATGCCGCTTCCAATTCACTTAATGCAGGCATTAAGGTTTCGGGGACGTACTTACCGCCGAATTTTCCAAACCTGCCTAATACGTCAGGTAGCACAGAGGTAGTTGAAATCGTAGCGTTGATATCTTGGATGCTTACCACAGTTGAAAATCCTTAATGTTCAAGTATTTTTTACTCTTGTTCTAACTTTTTAGAACTTCTGCCACAGATAAAATTCTCTTCGCGTTTCTTTTGCACGGGTTTCGTAGGTATAACCCAATTCCCTGTGATTCAAAACGTCTATAGGGCGCACCAAATCTTTAGAGTCAAAATTTGGTAATAGGGATAGTAAATCTCCTAACGCTGTAGCTTTGGGGGTAGACATACCGCCGTCCCAAGGCCACATTAGGTCTTTAAGATTGTGTCCGTAAGCCTGACCATCGGCAGGATAAAAATTGCTACTTTTATGACCGTTTTCTTGCCATTCAGCCCAGAGGCGGTCTGTGTTTGCATGATGCAACCAAAACACAGGGTCATAGGGCGAACTTGGTATATTGCTCATAGTACCCAAACCCTTAAACTTTACGGGTCTTGTGCTTGCATCTATCTGTACCCCACCAACTAAACCATGAATGTAGTTGTGGATGAATCCTCCTGGGGTAACTTTACCCTGCTCATCTACAGAGATAAATCCTTCCAAAGCAGGGCGAAATAGAGAATAGTTATTAAGAGCCAGGGCACGCTCAATATCTTTTTTGGGGACAGGGTAATCGGTGGCAGGAGGTAGTTTTAGAAAGCGGACAAGTGATGTACCTAATGATGTTTGGGTATCTAGGTCAATGTTTAATGCTGGATTCATAACCCAGCCATTTGCAGCAGAAAAAGCCCCAGGCACAGGCCCGCCTGTAAAGTTTCCTTGATTTGGAATTTTGATGGTTACTCCTTGACCGTTAGAACCAAGAAAGTCATCGTTAAAAATTACATCAAGTGCTTTGGCGTCTGTCCAATCCCAATATGGGAGAGTAACATTTGGGTCTACTGCTTGCAGTGCTTGTTCAAATCTGCGAATATATTCTCGATGCCAAGGGAAAAATGCGGCATTTTCATGAGCCAATTCTTGAACGGAACCATCGGAATGTCCTTTATGGTTATGAATCAAGCGTGTTGCCCCTATATGTATGGCAACGAATTGGTCGTAAATACTGAGCTTGCTACCTGCGGGTATTACAGTTTTTAAGGTTTTGATAGCCTTGACGAAGGCTGTTTTCTCTGCTGATGTCAGGTCAGTTACGTTCTTTCTTACAGCTAGGCGAGCGTATTGTCCAACATTGTGATTCCAATGGTATTTGTATTGTCCGTGGCCAATGCGATCGTGGGCGAAGACTGTAATAGCACAGGTGCTAACTAGAAGTAAACTATAAATTAATATTTTGACAGATTTCAGCAGGAGTTTCATTGTCTTAATGGAAGCAGGAGGTAGAAAGAGAAATATATTGATACTAATTCTCTATTCGCTAAGTACAGCTTTGCGTAAAGTCGTGGCGAATTGAGGGTTGAAATTTAAACGCATAGGCGCTTCGCCTTCCCGCAGGGTAGGAGCGCAGAGGAAAGCGCAGAGGCACGCAGAGAATTCGCTACGAATTAATCAAATGTTGTACTAAGTCTGCGGGTGAATTTATCTCACCTCTTGAAGAGATGGACTTTCGCGCCGACTTTCTGTAATGGCTGTTTTAAGTTCTTTACAGAGTTGTTCAACAGCTTGGAGTCCTTCTGCTGGGCTACCTTCAGCTAACCTTTTAACGAAGGCGCTACCAACAATCACTGCGTCTGCACCCCATTCTTTTACTTGATGTGCTTGTTCTGTCCCTGAGATGCCAAAACCAACGCCGATAGGTTTATCGGTGACGCTTCGCAAATCTGTTAATAAATACTTTACGCGGTCTTGGATTTGAGCGCGGATACCTGTAACACCTGTAACGCTCACTAGGTAGATAAAACCCTGAGATTGATGAGCGATCGCTTCAATTCTATCTCTAGAACTGGTAGGAGCTACGAGTAAAATTACCTCAATTCCGAAAGATGCAGCAGTTTGGATTAATTCTTCTGCTTCTTCTAAGGGTAAATCTGGCACTACTAACCCTCGCACGCCAGCATCGGCAATTTTTCCTAAAAATGACTTAATACCTCGATGCAAAATAGGATTGTAGTAAGTAAATAGAATTATCGGTGCTTTCAGACTAGGAGTTACAGCTTGCAACATCTCTAATATTTGTTCTAATTTCGTGCCTTTTTCCAAAGCGCGGGTTGCTGCTGCTTGAATCACAGGGCCATCTGCGAGGGGATCGGAGTAGGGAACACCCAACTCGATGAAGTCAGCACCATTGCGATCTAAGATACGTATTGCCTCGGCAGTGGTTTCTAAATTAGGATCGCCTGCTGTGATAAACGGGATTAAAGCACACTGTTGGCGATCGCGTAAAGTTTGAAAGGAAGCTGAGATAGAAGTCATTCTAAAAAATGGTTAATGTTAGTTAATAGTTCTGGAATAATCAACACTTAGCAATTAGCGATGCCTGTTAGGGAGGATCAAGTCTTAGTAAACTACGCACAGCTTGTTCTACATCGCTTTGTTTAACTAAAGACTCTCCGATCAAAACCGCACGCGCACCAGCTTCAGCGACAAGAGATAAATCAGCAGGTGTATACAGTCCAGACTCGCTGACGACGGTGATATCTAAACTTTGTAATTGTTGTTGGCGTTGTGCTAAAAGCTGCTGTGTTATGCCTATATCAAGGGTAAAATCTTCTAAATTGCGATTGTTGATTCCTACTAAACTTAGGTTGTCAAGCTTTAGCACTCGATCCAGTTCAGCCAAGGTATGAACTTCTACTAGCCCAATCATGCCTAAATCATGGATTAGTTGCAAAAAAGCCTGGAGTTCTTGATCTGATAAAATGGCGGCAATTAACAAGACTGCATCTGCACCTGCTGTCCGTGCTAAGTAAATTTGATAGTGGTCAATGATGAACTCCTTGCATAGTAATGGTAATGCAACTTGCTTACGCACCCTTCGCAGATTATCAAAACTGCCCTGAAAGAACTTTTGGTCAGTTAAAACTGATAAACAAGCTGCGCCACCTCGTTCATAAGCTTGAGCAACAGCTACTGCATCAAAATCTGCGCGGATAATGCCACGGCTAGGTGATGCTTTTTTTACCTCAGCAATTAAGCTAGGTTGGTTGGGATTTTCTTGCAAAGCAGCCAAGAAATTTCGCACAGTCGGGGCTGAATTTAACTGTTGTCGCAACGAAGTTAAAGGCAGTTCTTGCTGCATTTGTGCAACTTCTTGCTTTTTATACGACACAATTTCTTCAAGAATATGGCGGGGAGGGGCAACTTGGTTAGTCATAATCTTTTAGGGGAGTGGGGACTTGTACTGAGCGACTTGCCTTGAGCGAAGTCGAAAGGAGCCG
>JAHCSU010000287.1 GCA_023522315.1 Nostoc sp. CCCryo 231-06 | reverse complement strand
CACAAAACGTGCTGCCTATAGAGGCAGGGGACTTAAACCCCCAAAGTTTGTTAATAAACCAATATAGTTCAAAGAAAAATTGTTGATATTGAGCGCCTGCCAAGAGAGAGTTAGAGAATTCGCCCATTGATTGATAACCCGCAATTTGGGTTGATGATTCAATTTTTGATGTTTTTATCGAGGTTATAAAATTCTTAGCATTTTCTTATTCCCTGGCTGACAACCAGAGAATAAGGAAATCCTAACTTGCAGCAAAATTGCCCCAACCTACGTAGGGTAATTTTGCTGCCGTTACCCGAACTTGGTCAGCATTCGCCACCAACTGACCGCAAGCATCCCAAGTTCCAGAAATAAATGTGCTTCTTGTCCCTTCACCGATCGCAACGGGGGCAGTGTAATCACCAATTTGCACTTGCAATGTTTCCAAATTTACTGTCACAACGGCTTGGGGATTAGCAGCCACTAACTCTTGTAATTGTTTAACAGTAACAGCATCGGCTGTCACACAAGGTATGCCCATTGCCACACAGTTACCAAAAAAGATTTCCGCGAAGCTTTCACCGATTAAAGCTTGGATTCCCCATTTTGCGATCGCTTGGGGTGCATGTTCCCGTGATGAACCACAGCCAAAGTTACGGTTGACTATTAAAATATTCGCCCCTTGGTACTGGGGTTGGTCAAAGGGATGTTCACCTTTAAGTGCTGTCCGGTCATCAATAAACGCGCCTTCACCTAACCCATCAAAGGTAACGGCTTTCAAATAACGGGCGGGAATGATGCGATCAGTATCTATATCATTACCCACTAAGGGTATACCGCGCCCTGAAACTGTTTTAACTTCACTCACCATAAACTTATGTTCTTACTTGAATTATTGAGATTTCTCCATTCCCCTTCCAAGAGCAAAGAGGGGTTACAGCAACTCGCGTACATCAGAGACTTCGCCTTTAATCGCAGCTGTGGCGACCATCGCCGGACTCATTAACAATGTCCGACCGGAAGAGGAACCTTGTCTTCCTTTAAAGTTGCGGTTGGAGGAAGAAGCGCTGATTTGTCTTCCTTGTAGCTTATCGGGGTTCATGGCTAGGCACATAGAACATCCCGGTTCACGCCACTCAAATCCGGCTTCCTGAAAGATTTTATCCAGTCCTTCAGCTTCCGCCTCTTCCTTCACTCTTTCAGAACCGGGGACAACAAAGGCTTTGATTCCCTCTGCAACGTGGCGACCTTTGGCGATTTTTGCCGCTTCTCGCAAATCAGTAATTCTGCCGTTGGTGCAACTACCAATAAAGCAGACATCTATTTTAGTGCCCTTGATCGGTTGACCAGGATATAAATCCATGTAGCGGTAAGCTTCTTCGGCAATAAATCGGTCTTCTTCTAGCAATTCTTCCGGCTGAGGTATTGACTGGTTAACACCGATACCTTGACCTGGAGTAATCCCCCAGGTAACAGTAGGAGAAATTTCCGCAGCGTCAAATAGCACTACATCATCGTACTCGGCATCAGCATCACTCTTGATGGAATCCCACCAAGCCACTGCTTTATCCCAATCTGCATCAATGGGCGCAAAATCTCTGCCTTTGAGGTAATCGTAGGTGACTTGATCGGGATTAACATAGCCGCATCTAGCACCGCCTTCGATCGCCATATTGCAGACAGTCATCCTCTCTTCCATATTCATTTGCTCAAATGTCGTACCTGCAAATTCGTAACCATAGCCCACACCACCTTTAACGCCAAGGGTGCGGATGATATGCAGGATGACATCTTTAGCGTAAACTCCTGGGTTCAGGCTGCCGTTAACTTCAATTTTTCGGACTTTCAGTTTCGAGAGGGCGAGAGTTTGGGAAGCGAGAACATCCCGGACTTGACTAGTACCGATACCAAATGCGATCGCACCAAATGCCCCATGACTCGAAGTGTGACTATCTCCACAAGCGATCGTCATTCCGGGTTGAGTCAGTCCAAGTTCTGGAGCGATCACATGAACTATACCCTGACTACCAGAACCAATGTTGTAAAAAGTTATGTTATTTTCTTGACAGTTATTTTCCAGCGCCTGAATCATTTCCTCTGCCAAGTTATCGGCAAAGGGACGCGCCTGGTTTTCTGTCGGCACAATATGATCGACTGTGGCCACAGTCCGTTCTGGAAACAGTACTTTTAGACCCCTCTCGCGTAACATAGCAAAGGCTTGGGGACTGGTGACTTCATGAATTAGGTGAAGCCCGATAAATAGTTGCGTCAGTCCTGAGGGAAGTGTACCAACGGTGTGTAAGTCCCAAACTTTATCAAACAGGGTACCTTTGCTCATACGTCAATCAATATTTCAAGAGTCCGGCCTTAAATAGTATCAAAAAAAAGTCTCCGTTTTTGCAGATCACTTAATATTACTTACAGCTTTGCACTCTTATTTCTCTGTGCCCTCTGCGCCTCTGTGGTTTTATTCTTCAACGAACCGCAGAGGCGCAGAGGGCACAGAGGAAGAGAGAAGATAGCTAATCTTGCGCTGGGAAGGGAATAACTGGGAGATGTAATGAACGATTTGCTCTAGGTTTGTGTATCCGCGAGTTCCATTCGCTCTGGCTTTGTAGCCTTGCTGCGATCGCTCCCGTTCAATAGGGCTAAGATTGAGTTGTATCAATATGGAGATAATCACAAGGTGGAAAGATGGCATACAGCGATTTTAGTCTCGCTAAGGTGAAAAAGAGTTTTAATTTAACACTCGATGAAACTCATAATTTATTTGCTGATACAAAACCTGTTATACCATCAGAAACTCTCAGAACGATTTTAATAGATTACATTCCTTTAGCAACTGCGATCGCAACCGAAAAAGCTAGATCAGAATTTTTAATTGCACCAATATTGGCTGAGGTAAGACGATTACTAAATAATAAAATCTCACTGTTTTCGGGGAATGAATTTAATGTTGATGCAACTCAAGGCTTGCAAGGTTTTTGCGACTACATCATCAGCAATTCCCAAGAGCAATTATTTATTTCTGCTCCGGTAATGTTTATTTTTGAGGCGAAAAAAGAAGATATTATCGGTGGTCTTGGTCAATGTGTAGCGGCAATGATTGCAGCGCAGTTGTTCAATCAAAATCAAGGTAATGAAGTTGGGCTGATTTATGGTTCGGTTACTAGTGGAACTAACTGGAAGTTCTTATTTTTAGAAGAGACAACTGTTTATATAGATTCGACTGAGTATTATATTAAAGAAGTTGATAAAATTTTGGGTATTTTATTGCAAGCTTTTCAGCCTGTTTTAACTGCTGTTTGAATATATCTAGCAGGCAATAGGCAATTTTTATAGTAGAAAATATCCAAAATCTTTTACCCAAGCGAACTATCTGACTGGTGCGTTGGCGGCGAATAGTTAAGGAATACCACAAACTCAAAAAGGCTAGAAACTGCATTTAAGCTGTCTCTAGCCTTAATTTACTTAATGGGCAGTACCAGACTCGAACTGATGACGTCCTGCTTGTAAGGCAGGCGCTCTACCAACTGAGCTAACCGCCCAATCCTTAACTACTATAGCAAAACATTTCGCGTTGCGCTAGTAGTTTTGGGAAAATCTTTTTTTCTCTTATACTGACTCAATATTCAGTTACTCAACACGGGCTAAACGCCCCGCTATCGCTAACAGGATTTAGGATGCCCTCTGGTCGGACGCACGATCGCATTACTATGTATGCTCTGCCGTTGGTGGCGGGCGTTACTTTCTGGCAAACTCACAGTAGCAATGCGACTTTGTTGGTTGCAGGCGGGTTTCTCTTTGGCGGGCTGATGTTTGGCCCCGATTTGGATATTTACTCTGTGCAATTTCAACGCTGGGGTTTCTTGCGCTGGATTTGGCTACCTTATCAAAAAAGTCTGCGGCATCGTTCTTTTTTATCCCACGGGCCGATTATTGGCACGATTTTGCGGATACTTTATCTGGGGTGTTTGCTTGCTATCTTGGCAATTTTCGGTTTGGCGATCGCCGAAAGGTTGTGGAATCTGAGTTTTACTTGGCAAGATTTGGGTGGAACTGTGGGGCGATCGCTCGTGCAATACGATACTGAATATATCGCCCTGTTTTTGGGGCTGGAATTCGGTGCAATGAGTCATTCTCTCAGCGATTGGGGCGGTTCGGCTTATAAGCGTTTAAAAAAACAGGGGGTTCGGGGGTTGCTTCCTAGTGGCAAAATTAAGAAGCGGAAGGTGAGAAGTGGCGGTCGTCGGCCGAGAGTAAAGAAATAATTTTTTTAAACGCAAAGGAACGCTAAGGGAAGCGCACAGGTACGCAGAGGTATGGAAAATCAAGATGAGAGTTTGGTGGCTTTGCAGGAGTTGATTGAGGTGGTGGCGAAGTTGCGATCGCCTGATGGTGGTTGTCCTTGGGATTTGGCTCAAACTGCCGAAACGCTGACACCTTATGTGATTGAGGAAGCTTATGAGGTGGTGGATGCAATTAAGGGTGGGGATAAAGGTGCGATCGCAGAGGAGTTAGGCGATTTATTATTACAGGTGGTATTGCAAGCCCAAATTGCTAGCGAATCTGGGCAATTTTCTCTTAAAGAAATAAGTCAGGGGATTACCCAAAAGTTGATTCGCCGTCATCCCCATGTGTTTGGTGATGTGTCGGTGGCAAGTGTGGATGAGGTGCGGCAAAATTGGGAACAAATCAAGGCTGCGGAGAAAGGCGAAGCATCTCCAGAGGCGCAAAAACTTAGTGCTAAACTCGGTCGTTATGGGCGCACTCTTCCCCCATTGACGGCGGCAATGAAGATTTCTCAAAAGGCTGCGGCTATCGGGTTTGAATGGGAAAATATTCAGGGGGTTTGGGATAAGTTTCATGAGGAGTTGGGCGAGTTTCAACAAGCTTTAGCTGAGGAAACACCAGAACGACAACAAGCAGAATTAGGTGATTTACTATTTGCAGTTATTCAGCTAGCCCGTTGGCATAATCTTGACCCCAGCGCCGCTTTACAAGGTACTAATCAGCGATTTGTCCAGCGATTAGAAAAAATGGAGGCAGTTGTTGACCGTCCCCTTTCTGATTACAGTTTGGATGAATTAGAAAAGTTATGGCAACAGGCAAAAGCTCAACTTGCTCAAGAAGGGAGTAGGGAGTAGAAAATGGGGCATTGGGCACTTGTACTGAGCGTTGCCGAAGTATTGGACATTAGTCAATAATTAATAATTATTCTTCCCCTGCCTCCCCTGCTCCCTTCTTTAAGATTTTTCAGCATCGAACCATTTATCATATAGCGATTGATAAGTGCCATTTTCTTTGAGACTTAGCTAAAGCAGTAGAATCCCCATACCATAGCTGTACTCAGCTTGGTGTCGGGACGCCAGTCGCCTGGTTTTGTTTTTGCGGTTATATTTGTCAATCGGGCTTTTTCTCGCAGCCATAAGTTGACGAAATCTACTAGCGATCGCATTCATCATCAGAATTTTCTACGGGTTGTATGGTATGTCTATTTATCATGCCCACCCCATATCAAATATCACGTTTATCATCCGCCTAAAACCGATTTTTTCAGATTTAGGGGGATAAATATGGCTGAAGCTAGTAGTCTCTCTCATTGTTGATCAGCAATTGGGTTGGGCCAATTCTAACCTGTTGTCCTGGTACTGTTGCTATAACCATCAGGCCCTCCTTAAGTTATAAAAAAATTTTCTTAAATCTACTTATAGTGTTTCTTACTGTACAGCACTCTAGGTGGATTTATTTATAAATTCTTTATTTTAAAATAAAGGTTAGAGGTTGAGACTGCTATGTTTTACAGCGATTTTTGATTGGCAAACCGCTACTTACTTACATCGCCAGGTCAGATCATCAACCTTTTTTTAACGCATCGCGGAAGTCCCCACATTCAATGTACTCATAAGGTGGGGATTGTGAGCGGGGGATGAGGATTACATCTGGAATTAATTTTTTTACACAGTAAAAACAAATTCTGGATGTATGACGAATGTCCAGGATTTTCTGGTAAGATATGTACTGTCTTGACCATCAATGCCACAAGCGAAAACCAAGCTAATAGGTATATGTTGCAAGAGAAAGATTTGGGTCTTGGGAACCAGGACTCCTGCCCTTGGAGGGAATGT
>JAHCSU010000286.1 GCA_023522315.1 Nostoc sp. CCCryo 231-06 | reverse complement strand
ACGAATGAGTGCTATTAGACTCAGAATTCATTCTGAGGCGGGCTAGATGAGAATGGAATAGCCCTGACTTTCTGAGCTTTTGTCTTCATGCTTGTTAGTAACCTTGTAGACAAAGTAGTGGGTAGTATCAGGATGACGGCAATTTTAAATAAAAGTTTTAAGATTAGATTTATCCTCTGTAACCTTGAAGAATCGTTGAGTAAATATTTCCAAAGAAATATGGCTGCTACTGCACCTTTATATCGATTGAATGGCTGTTGTAGGGCTTTGCATGTTAGGTATATATAAAGGTTCGCCAGACTTAAGTTCCAAATATTTTTATCAGTTAATGGTCTTACCTGATAGGCTTTTTTTAGCACTTGCAAACAGGCTTTTTCCTGCCTTGCAAGATTAGAAGAAAGTGAATTAGGACTAATTCGGTATAATATTTGTACAGATGGGACACATACAAAATCGAACTTACAAGCTAATCGCAGCCACATATCCCAATCCTGACCAGCATTTAGTGATTCATCAAATCCACCTAATTCTATTATTGCAACTCTTTGAATCAAGGGGTTGGAACCATTTTCTAGAAAATTACTTACTAATAGCTTTTCATAAACATCACCATTGACAGTAATATGCATACCTGAAAGTAAGAATTCACCATTTTCATCGATATAATCAGTCCAGCTATAAGCAACCATTGCGCCTAAGTTTTCTTGCAGAGCCTGCAACTGGCTTGCCAACTTATCGGCTGTCCAAATATCATCTGCATCTAAAAAACTAACAAATTTTCCTACAGCATGTTTTAGTCCACGGTTACGACTAATATTTCCACCAGAATTCTCAAAGGAAAATATTTTTATTCGGGAGTCTTGAAAGTTTGAAATAATCTCTAGTGTTGAGTCTGTTGAACCATCATTAATCACAATTAATTCTAAATCGGAAAAACTTTGACTTAGAACGGATTCAATTGTTGTTTTTATAGTTTTTTCGCTGTTATAAGATGGTATAATTACAGAGACTAAAGTCATATATTTGCTTTTAATAATTATTATTTTTTCATTTTATATAGCAATATGGTTCAGTTAAAGTCAAAAACCTTAACCTACAATTATCCTTAACTCAAGCGTATTGTTTTATATAGTTATCTATTGGACAAAAAATTTCCTAAAATAAAGCTTCAAGGAGTAAAAAGGACTCATCATACTAGCCAAGTAAAATTCCATTTCAAAAAGAGCAATTAGATTACTTTTAAATTGCCCTCTATATTGAATAAAGTGCCGTAATACTCGGCGTAAATTCCCTAAAATAGTTTTCACAAACACTATTGGTTTTTGCCAATTTTTAGCATTTATCAGGCGTAGCTGAAAAATAGACAGCCCACAGCCGCGTGCCAGAGTTAGTAGGTAATCTCTTTCTAGTCGCCAATGTGGTATTTGATGATAAGTATGCATGGTTGGATTATACCAAATTTGCCAGCCTGCTTTGTGTAAATATAACAGTGGTTCAAAATCTTCACCACCTATCATCGACTTACCCAGTCTGCCTTTAAAAACCAGTACTTTAGGAACGCTCTCACACCATACTTGTTTCCGAATAACAAGCGCCGCACCAGCAGGAAGTCTTAAATTATCCGCATCAAATAAATGTGGATTTGGCCCATGTTCTGTTACAGCTAAAAAAGCTTGAATTCTTTCAAAATTTTCTGGTGGTTTTACTGCGTATTCAGCATGAACTTGACCGCCATAGGCTCCGGCGTGAGGATACTCTTTACCAAAGGCTACAGCTTGTGTAACCCAATCAAGCGCAGGTAGGACATCATCATCTAAAAATCCAATAAGCTGGCTTCCGGCTTCGCGCACAGCCCGCAACCTTGCAAAAGCGGCTCCCTGTTTAGTTTCTAAGAAGTACCTTAAAGGAAAGTTATTACTACAGCTTTTTTGGTAATCCTGAATCAACTCCGCTGTGTTATCGGAACTATTGTTATCAACAATAATAATTTCCCAATTCAGGTGTTCTACTCCTGTTTGTTTCAAAAGTAAATCTAAGAGCTGAGGTAATCGGTTTATCCCATTATATGTTGGAATAGCTACAGTGAAGTCTAAAAATAGATTTTCAATTAATTTATCCATCCTAATTACCACAATTTATATACTTTTTATGATAGTTTCTGATAAGGTAATAACTGGTTAGATGGTTTCCTAAGAAACTGAGGTACACCCCAATCTTTTTTACCAAGGTTAATAGCTTTTAAAAGGTATTTCACCAGGTCGGGAACCGCTATATTCAAATATCTTTTTTTAAATAGGTAAAAAGGACTGATAAAGCTACTCATGAGCAGTTCAATCTCGCAAGCAGCAATTAAGTCACTTTGAAACGTGCCTCGATATTTGAGCGCGTAAAGTATAATTTTGCGTAAATCATTAACTAAATACGCTAAAGTCACCAGAGGTCTTTGCCAAGGTTGTATTCTCAGCATACGAAGGTGATGACAACTTAAACCCACACATCGAAATAAACTAATTAAATATTTTCTTTGGAATCGCCACGCTGGGATTTTATGGTAAATACACATTTCTGGGTTGTACCAAATATCCCAACCTCCTAGCTGGATATGTAGTACTGCTTCTAAATCTTCACTGGCTAACCCAGCTTCTCTACCTTTGTGATTTAAAACTAGATTTTTAGGAACTGTTCTCTCCCATGCCTGCTTGCGAACTACTAAGCCAGCTCCTGGAGGTAGCATTTTCATGGGAGCTTTGTATTGGTGAGGTTTTGTACCTCTCTCGGTAATGGCTAAAAAACAAGCTATTTTCTTAAAGTTTTTCGGTGGTTCAACTTCAAACTCACCATGAACTTGGCTACCATAAGCACCGGCTAAAGGATGCTGTTCACCAAAAGCATAAGCAGCTGCTACCCAGGTGGATGTTGGGTAATTGTCATCATCAAGAAAACCTATAAATCTGCCTTTAGCTTCTTCAATTGCCCTTTGTCTGGCGTGTGCTACTCCCTGTTTCGTTTCAAATAAGTATTTTAGTGGATAAGGACACTGCCAATTTTGTTGATAGGTTTGAATAACTTTAGCTGTGTTATCAGTGCTGTTGTTGTCTACAACTATAATTTCCCAAGAGAAATTTTCTGTGTGAAGTTGGTTTTGTAGCCGCTCTAAGAGTTCAGGCAAACGACTTTGACCGTTGTAAGTTGGGATAGCTACAGTAAAGTCAATGTTTTCAGTCATCTGACAAAAGGAATATTTTGATTAGGACGCTTTTTATATGTTCAGCCAATGGCTAATTTCTCAGCAACTCTTAAATAAATCCATCAAACATTAAAACTACACCTGATATCTTAATTTTGCTATCAACGTGCAGTTTTATGTACAGTGCTATTACGTGTTTTTATATAAAGATTACTACATAAATTCCTTAAGTGCATTTGTCGTCTTTTGCTGTGAGCATTGAGCCTAAGAGGGTTTTCACAATGACGCATCGCTTTACGCTACTAGCCAATGTAGAATTTGCAGAGCTTGGTACAGCTACCACTATTTTTAACCCAGGTAGCTCTGTACCTGCTGGTACTGTTCCAAAGTTGGGAGTTGGTAAAGTCAAAGCCCCCATATAGTCAAAGGTAATTTTTGTTGGCGTACTTGAAGAAGGGTAAGATACAGGAGAATTAGTAGTAGAATTAGCAGTGTTTTCGCCACTGAGATTTGCACCTAGCAGTAATTTATCAGAGCTAACGCCTACATCCGCCCCTAAAGGTTTCCATGTGGGACTTCCAGCAGTGGTACTATAAATAGCAACCTCTACATTTTGAGTTGTGCTATTTTTCCGAAAACTGACACTGTAGCTAAGTTTTTTGTTTTTAGCTTCGCGCTGTGCCTCTTGTAGTGCGCCGAAAACAGCGTCGTTAGCCTTATTTACACGCTGTCGATTCACAAACCCAAGCCAACCAGGAGCTGCGATCGCAGATAGAATTCCGATCATCACCATCACTATGATTAATTCTAGCAAGCTAAAACCAGCATCCTGTTGGGTGTATCCAAAGGCGTAGTGCAGCCTGTTAACTAAACATGGCTGTTTACTTTTTGCATTGCTGCGGGTTAGTTGCAATAATTTCAAACTTAACTTTCCCATAATTAGCTGCCATTGATTAATGCTTTTAATTTCAGTATTTACTTGGTAAATAAGTATCCGCGTCCTTGTACTCGTATGCTTGCAGTCGGAAAATAAGGTTTGTTACTGGGTTGGGAATTAAGGTTATTGCCTTGTAAGCGTGCGAGTGCATTACCTCGTAGAAATACTTGTGCTGTTGTATTAACTCTATCAACACAGGCATAAAAGCTGGTCATTTTACCCGTATTACGAGTATTGAAAGTAGCTATGTCTGGTGATACTTTTGACCATGTAATGGGAGGAGTAGTGGAGTTAGCCGGACATGTTACTGGTAGTGCTGCTGGCGCATCGTCAGTTTTGGTTTGGTCAATAAAGTCAACAAGTACTGTAGTATCGGCAGTATAATCTGCTGTGGCTTTTGTCCAAGCATTCATCTTTTGTGTTATTGTGCCGATTCCATCAAGCTTAAATAAAGCAAAACCTGGGTTAGGGCAATATGTACTGACATACTTTCCACTATATCCAGTACAAGTTACGGCGCTAGAACTGGTACTGACTACACCATCCTTAATTTGCCATCGGGCGATACGAGCAGCTTTAGACCAAGTAGTACTAGTGTCTTTAATTAAATAGTAAGCAACTAATGAGTAAACAAAAGTATCATCTTGTCCACTGGCTGTAGTAATTGCTTGACTAACTAATTCTCGCTTCCAAAAGACAAGAACAGGAACTCTATCTGTTGCAGTTGGTAGTTGATTCACACTTGCATTTGGACAAGTAGTAGTATCAACAGTACCGCTTAGACAACCAATTCCAGTAGCATCATAAATATAGATTGCCTGTTGTAAATCACGGGTAATGTAATCCAGTGCAGATTGAATTTCTTGCTCGGAATTTGCCTTTGCTTGCTCCTTTATGTCTGTATCCAGAATATTAACCATGAATCCTAGCAATGGCGTGATGATTAGGAAGGCTAGGATCATGCCTACCAACAATTCAATTAGGGTAAAACCATCAACTTGCTGGATGCCTTTGGAGCGCTTCATCTGGTTACTGAGCAAAAATTTTAGTGTCCTTATCATACTCCGTATTCTCTTTGGTAATAGATGCACAGCGATCGCTCGTATAATATCAACTTGCCCAGTTTTTTATTGGCAAGTTTGATTTGTCGCAGTACCCAGTCGTTGACATAAAGCCTGAAATGTAGTGGTACTGTTGCCGATATCGGTTGTCATTTCAACTAATGGTGCTTTGCGGCTACCTAATCCACCAGTGAAAGGTGTTTGTGTGTTTTTAGTATCAACAGTGCTGGCTGTTAAGGGAAAGTCAGCATCTGCTCGATAAACCCTAATTCCCAGACGATAGCCATCGTTTACCTGACTCCCGGTGACTTTAATTTGAACAGCTTGAATGTAAAATAAATTGTCAGTAATGCTACTACAGCCTGGATTAGAAATATTACCGCTCTTAAAGCAATATAAAGTAGTTGCCACTGTAGGAGGGGGCATCTCTGTACTGCTATTGCTAATTAAATAGTCTTCTGGTTTACCTGTTATAGCTGGTATAAGTGGTGTAGCTGGTATGGCTGGTGTACTTCCTGTAGCTGCTACAGCTGCTACAGCTGGTATAGCTGCTACATCTGAAACGCGTCTGGGTGCATCTGATGTAGAAGCAGCAAGCGTAATAACTGTACTTGGTGCTGTAATTGCTCCAGTTCTGATGCCATCAATGAATGTTTTTGCCGCTTGAGTTGCTAGTTCCACCCGTCGAGACTGAACTCGTGTTGCTGTTGCCAGAACGATTACAGGCGCGATCGCTGTTAGTAAAATAGCAACTACGAGTAGTGCTACCAGTGACTCAATGATCGTAAAACCAGACTCATCAGATGGTTGACTTACTTGCTGTTGTTTGCGCTTAATCATAGTTGCTCACCGTTTCTAGAAATTAAAGATTAACTACAACTAGGACGTTGATCGGCATCGACGGCATTACTAGCGGTAGTGTTGTCGTATGGGGGTTTTTTAGCACACAACAAAGTTTTCACCCAGGTGTCATCTCTACCAACTTCCCGGAAGAACTCATCTGGTAAATCATTTGGTATTGTCACCAATTTTTGGGCAAATAAGTCAGGCGATTGAGATAGAAGTGCTACATCGTAACCCCATTGCCGTGTAGGAGGCAGATAAAAAGGAACAGTACCACTGTTGTTTGCAATTTTATATTGAGCGGATAACACTGCCATTAATGGCGCATCTGCATAAGCACTCCTTTTAATCTGCATGAAAGCACCGCTAATCCTAGCTTTAGTAGCACTACTAGTACTTGACTGTGGGTTCCAGTTTTCTAAGAAGCGCACAAAGTTATGTAGACCACCATTATCTTCTGTAGGACGAGCAGGGGTATCTCCAGTTGCAGCAATTAAATTGAACGTAGTTTCTGTAGCTATTTGCAACCAAAAATTGTGTTTTCCTACATTAATACTGCTGCTATCTGTGTTGCCACTAGTCATACCAAAAGGCAAATCAATTTGCAGGACTGGTTTTTGAAGTAGTGTTCCTTGTCCAGTCTGACTGCTTAATAATGGTGGATTATCAGGGTTAAATGATTCTGCTCCAGTTGCAGAATCTTGTGTTTTAAACCAGGGAATCGGAAAGTTAGCGGAACTACCACGATTGTCACTTGGATAACCTGGTTTATAAGTGGCCCAAGTGTCGTAGGGAAATAACCGTAATTTTGCAGTACCACTCTCTTTGATAAACCCATAAACAACAGGTTTGCCGTTGGTCAAAAACAAAGTACCGTCAGTATTGCGTTTAAAAGCAATCCTTCGTGGTATATTTTCAGCTTCGGTACAACTAGGTGCTTCTGCAACTGTACCTGTTTTGATTGCATTTAATGGTTGACCGATAATGCCATCAGATTGCCCAGCAGTTTTCTGCGAAGTTAATCCATTACAGTTGCCCCCAACTGCGATTACCCAGTTTTTATTATCACTACAATCAGCAGGATTTGCTGCTGTGCAAACTTCTGTCGCAAATTCCCTAGTGTCAGTTACTAGTTGAACAGGTGTGACAAAGTTGTTGAGATAAGAACTACCCTGATAAGTAGCTGCTTTTGTGAGGTTTGACTGATCTGAAGGATCAAAGTCACTACCCACAAAGTCTTTGGGTAAATAAAATTTGGCATTTGTAGTAGCTACGCCAGAATCGCTATCATAAAACCATTTTTTACTAGGAGCATTCTTGTAATACCAATCGGTTACATAAGAATTGAATCCTGTTGCCTTGTTCCCTAAGTTATCATTAGAGTCATAGTTTCCATCATTGCGGAAACCCTCTCTAAAGTTATTAGAAAGTAAGCTAATAGAATCTGCTAACAGAGCAGCAGGTCGCCATTCGTCGCCTGTTGCACAGTTCGGTAGCCTTGGATCACCTGAACGGCAGGCAAAATTTACATTGCGTTGTGTTGTGGAACGACTGTAGAAGTCACCCCAATCATCATCTAATAGGTTTGTGAACTCTTCTTGTTTGCCAGTAGAGTTTTTATGAAGATTAAAGTCGCCTCTAACGTACATTGGCAAATTGCTAGCTAAAATTAACCCTTTTTCTGCATCTCTATAGGTCTGTGTGCGCCAGAGTTTAGAGCCATTGATGAGCATAATGCCATTAGGACGGCGAGTTGGGTCAACCTTATAGTCCACAACACTTTCTGCCTTCTGATTTTCTTGTTTTTGTACATCTGTGCCAGTTGTCGGTTTAGGCGCACTTAAATCTGGCAGGGCATCATCACGAGTTGCGTAAATAATACCGCTATTGGGTATTAGGTATTCTTGCGGTGCTGAAGCTGTTGCTGTACCAATCTGTTTTTGCCGTAGCCGATCAATATCTAATACAGTGACGCGAACTTCTAAAGGTTGTCTTTCTTGTGTAGGGAGATCGTAATTTGTCCCTGGACTTGCACCATTATCAGCATTGGTGAAAGTTTCAAAAATACCTGTAGTTGCTGAATTATCTGTTTGAATTGCCTTAATCTGCCTTCCATCTAGAAGGGCAGCTTCCATAATTGCACCATCAGGAATAACAGTAGTACTACGTGCAATAGTACCGTCTAGAATTTGTAAGGCACAAATTGCAGCATCAATAGTTGACTGCTCAGAAAGAGTACGATTTGCTGCTGTTTTCGCTAAAGCTTTTTTGAGTAGTAGATCGTCTACTGAACGTCCATTTTCATATATTAAGTCTGCTTGGTAATTCAGTACATTCTGATAATCACTAACAGATTTAGTTGGTACACCATAAACGATACCGTTGTTGGAATTTCCTGCATTACTACCAGACCTGTCACTGCTAGGAAATTGAGAGGGGGGAGATACATCAGCTAAACCCGTTTTGTTCCTAGATTTATCTTTACCAGTAGGATCGTAGTAGCTACTAACGCAAGCTATTGGTGTGGGACTACTCGCACTGTAGCTAGCACCCTTGTAGTGATAAACTGCCGTAGCCCGCATCCGTAAATAAGGTTTATATGTTTTATCTATGTCAGTTGCTATTTGGGGCAAAGGGAAACTTGAATTATCAGGTTGATTTGTGGTAGCTGCTACTGTAGCAGTAGTAGAAGCCACTGGCATCATATCAGACCAAATTTTGGCAGTAGCAGCTTTAGCTATAGCAAAGTTAGAGTCAACAGGCATACTAATTGTAATATTAGTATTCTTATCTTTCACTACATTGCCAGAAGCATCCTTGACGCTAACAGCTGATGAAAGACCCGTAGTAGTGTAAGCACGAGGCAGATAAATGCCAGCACCTGTAATAACTCGCAAGCCGCCTACAGGATCTTGAGCGCTAGTGGGTACTTGAGCAGCTGCTTGTTCCCAGTCTTGATTGCGATCTATAGAACCCAAATTAGCTAGAGTCTCTACACCAGTTTTGCGGGTGCGAGTTCCGTCTCCTGAATCCCAGATAATATCTTGGATATTTTGCGTGTCTTGGGGATTTGGGCCAACAAACTTGCTCTTGGTTGTATCCCACCAAATTTCAGGTAGATTGTTACCAATTAAAGCCCTATCACCTAAATATTGCTCTTTACCTTGCAACTCTTTGGCTAGTTTAGTTGGTTCAGTTGCACCAGGTGTAAGCTTAGTACTGCCATTTGCATTTAGCGCCAATTTCGCATAATTGGTAGCAGTTTTACCATCTGTGGGGTCTGTGGGATAGATCCAAGCATTGATTGCCCGTAGCTCATTGCCACTGCCTTGCAGTGGAGTAGTTGTAGCATAAGTACCTAGAGCATTACCACCAAAAGCCACTTCAGAATAAGGTACGCGGCGAGTGCGCTTTTTAAAGTAAGTCTCTAACTGTTGCCTGCGAATTCGTGCCTCTTCGTCGGTAGTATAAGTTGCTAAACCTTGCTGAGTCTTTTCAGCAGTAATTCCGTCTTTTACTTCTTGTGGATCGGTTGTTGCAAGATTACTCATCTGAGCATTAACTAAGCGATTAATACGCTGCACATAAGCTAGGCTGTTATAAGCTATATTTTGTGGTACTGCGCCTACTGATTTTGCAAATGAGACTTCAACTGGATCTGTGGCATCGCCTTTCCTAAATAAATGCACTTTGGTGGCGTTACTGGCATCCCCTGTATCTGTAAATTTACCAAGTCCTAAATTTCCACCAACTACAATCTTTGCATTGTCAGCTTCGTAGAAACAAGATGCTTTGCTGCTAACTTGATATAGTGTGACACTCCCTCCTCCAGTCAAGAGGTTGCTGTTAGTGAAAATCCGTCCATTCAACCTTAATGTGGGGCCTGGAGTAATTTCCATATCATCTTCATAAACAACAGCGTTATTTACTAATGGCAGTTGAACACGTTCTTGTTGATACTCTAGAGCAGAAAATCCTTTATTGCCTTTATTTTGCTCATAACTTCCTGTTTGTTGACTGGTAATAGGAACAGTTGCCGTATAGACAAAAAAGGCTTTTTTTAACTTATTGCCCAACTTAAACCAGCCAGTATTACCTACCAAAGTGGCACTCGTCCCCAGAGTATCCCCACAATCTCCACTTACGCCACCAGCAGTCATAGGTGGAGTTCTTGCTTCTAAGGGATTTCTGGCACGGGTGTATGCACCACCACTGATCGGAGGATTTTTAAAGTAAATACCATAAAGAGTGTAACTATCAAACTTACCGTTGTTGTCGGTATCAACCGGGTACATCCATGCTGTTTTGAGGTCGTTTGTACTTTGAATCAGCTTTAATTGAGTTTCATCGCCAAATGTATATTCATTTATATTGGCTGTTAAAGTAGAATACAATGCATCATCTGTTGGCGTAGCTCGTGGTAGTCGTCCATCTTGAAATAGCTTATTTAATTTAGCTCTGGCACGATCAATCGCTGGGGTAGCAGCATTAAGTGCAGCCTCATTCACCCGGACATTACTAGCGTTTTTAGAGCGCTCAAAAGACCGAAACAAAATTGCAGTTGTTAATAGCACGACTACCAAAGTTACCATCGCCACTGTCGGCAACAAAAACCCAGCATTCTCCGAGCTGCGTCTTCTTCGAGTCCCAAAAATAGTTCGTAGGAGCCAAATAATTTGCTTGTTAATTGCAGATAAAAACTTCTTGATAATTTGTCTAAAGTTTTTTTGAATTGCCTTGACTAGCTGAGGTTTTTGAGACATAGATGCTTCCCTGTCAAGTGGTTTGTAGCGGATTTTTGATTTTTTATCAAAATTGGTGATTGTGCCTAGAAATTAACTTTTTAGGCAAAGGATGAAACTATATTTACGTAACTCCTGCATCTGGTTTTATTAACTTTCAAATCAAGTAGCTAAAACAAAAGAGAATTTATTAAAGTTATATCATTTATGAATTGTTTATCTTATCCGGTAAATACTGATTTTTTGAGAATTATTTAATCTAATTCCAGAAATAATAAAAGCATGATATCAAAGTAGAATTGCGGAAGTATATTTTGTTTTGATGTATCTTTATGAAGATGTTGTTACCAGAGTAGGCTTATAATACCCACCTGTTAAAGAAAAGATATCAGTTGGTGCAAAATAATCAGAGGTTCGGCTCAGATTTGCCGAGCGACTGGAAGTCGCAGCTACACGAGACTTTACCCACAAGAATGCGACGGGCTGAACGTTTAGCAGAGCAGCTACGCGCACTTGGTATCAAGCCTGATTGGGAACATCTCACTTTCGTAAAAAGCCTTATAAAACCTCACCCCAACCCTCTCCTTAGTAAGGAGAGGGAGCAAGAATCTCCTTATAAAACCTCACCCCAACCCTCTCCTTAGTAAGGAGAGGGAGCAAGAATCTCCTTATAAAACCTCACCCCAACCCTCTCCTTGGTAAGGAGAGGGAGCAAGAATCTGGTATATTTGCAAAACTGAGATGCTCCCGCCTGATTTTGGTGATGAGGAAGATTAATTAATTTTATTATTTAGGTTTAATCTTGCTCCCCTCTCCTTAATAAGGAGAGGGGCTGGGGGTGAGGTTCAACTACTATCCCCTTAAATTTCTTATATTCTGAGCAATACTTTCCAGCACCCCTGACAAATTAGCATACACATCATTATTCGTAAATCTAATAAACTTAATTCCTGCTGATTCAATAAATTCTTGTCTTGCATTATCATATTCAGCAGCACCTTGTTGAAAATGGCTTTCGCCATCAATTTCTATAGCTAGCTTTAATTCAGAACTATAAAAATCTATAACAAACTTATCTACACTATATTGTCGGCGAAATTTGCAGTTTTCCAACTGTCTATCTCTTATTTTATCCCAAATAAGTTTTTCGGATTTTGTGATATTTTGGCGTAATAGTCGCCTTTTTTCTATTTCACTATTTTTGTTATAAAGTTTAGTCATTTTTATTTCCAATTCCAGTCCTCTCTCCTTTATAAGGAGAGGGTTAGGGTGAGGTCAAGCGATCACTGTAAATGTTTATCTAGCCTTGATTGAATTGTTCACAAGATAAGAACCTCACCCCGCCCTTCGGGCACCCCTCTCCTTATTAAGGAGAGGGGATATATTAGGCGCTAAAGTATTTTGCTAGTGGGTGGTAAGCAATAATCGCAGTGGTAGATTGTTCTGGATAAAGTTGTTCACTTTCATCCATATACAAGTTAATCCTGTTAGCTTGCAATAACTCCAGTTGCTTGTATTGGTCTTGAATATTTGGGCAAGCTGGATACCCAAAGCTATACCGTGAGCCACGATAGCGTTGTGCTAATATATCCCGAATATTGTCGGGTTCTGACGCTCGATTACTCGCTAACGCTGCGCTATCAGCAGTAAAACCTAACTCCCGGCGAATTCTGGCGTGTGTCCATTCAGCTATAGCCTCTGCCACCTGCACTGCCATACCGTGAAAATACAGATAATCGGTGTATTGATTGGCAGCAAACAGCTTTTGGGCGAACTCTGTTGCAATCTCACCTACAGTCACCGCCTGCATCGGGAAGACATCAATAATTCCTGACTCTTTCGGTGCAAAGAAATCTGCTATGCACAGCCGCCTTAAAGACTTCTGTCTGGGGAATTCAAAAGTTGCAACCTGTTGTGATTGGTTCTCTGAATCATATATATGTAGAGAATTCCCCTCGGCTTGACAAGGGAAATAACCATAAATCACTTGGGGATGCAACAGATTTTCTTCAATAATCCGTTGTTTCCAAGTTTCTAAAACTGGGTAAACTTTCTCAGCTAAGAAAGCCTGATATTCTTCCTTAGATTGTTCTTTTGGTTTGCGGAATTGCCACTGTCCAGCAATCAAAGCTTGTAAATCTAAGTGCCAGAATATTTCCTCAATGGGAATATCACTAGGTTGCAATAACTGCGTTCCCCAAAAAGGCGGTGTCGGGCGTTCAATATCTATCGCCACAGCATCAGAACGTCTTGTATCTATTACTTTTGGTTCAGCAGATGTTTCTTCAGCAGTTGTAGCTTTTGGTTCTTTGTGACCATTTGTCGAAACTTCAACCGTTTCAACTTCGTTCAAAAATCCCTGCAAATCTTCCCAGTTACCAGAGGACTTTGCTGGCATTAATTTATCCATGAAGTGCAAGTCAGAAAAGGCATCTTTACCATAAACAACTTTACCTTTGTAGGTTTTTTGGCAATCTTCATACACAAATTTGGGAGTTAGCGCCGCACCACCTAATATCACAGGTACACTAATTCCCTTTTCGTTAAATATCTCCAAATTCTCTTTCATGAAGGCGGTGGATTTCACCAGCAAACCACTCATAGCTATACAATCAGCTTTGTGCTGTTCGTAAGCTTTGATAATGTTTTCCACCGGCTGCTTAATTCCCAGGTTAATCACCTTGTAGCCGTTGTTGGATAAGATGATATCCACCAAGTTTTTACCAATGTCGTGGACATCGCCTTTAACTGTGGCAATGATAAAGGTTCCCTTGGCATTGTTGCCTGATTCTGATTTTTCCATGAACGGTTCTAGAAATGCCACCGCCGCTTTCATGGTTTCCGCAGATTGCAAGACGAAAGGTAGCTGCATTTGTCCAGAACCGAACAATTCCCCGACAACTTTCATGCCATCTAGCAGAAAGGTGTTGATAATTTCTAAGGGAGGATGTTCTTCTAAGGCTTTTTTCAGATGTTCTTCTAAGCCAATGCGTTCGCCGTCGATGATATGACGCTTGAGGCGTTCTGGAATGGGGAGACTTTCATCTAAGGAGCGATCGCGCTTAGTTGTCACCCCGGCAAACGCTGTGGTAAGCTCTCCCAAGGGATCGTAAACGCAGACGTTACCCTCAAATTTCCGTTCGTCATAAATCAACTGGCGACAAATTTCTTGATAGCGTTCGTCAATCTTGGAAAGCGGTAAAATCTTGTTAGCACTGACAATGGCTGCATCCATTCCCGCCGTCGTCGCCTCGTGCAAAAACACTGAGTTCAGCACCATCCGCGAGGCTGGATTCAAACCAAAGGAAATATTGGAAACACCCAAAATCACATGACATCCAGGCAATCCTTCACGAATCCGCCGGATTGATTCAATTGTGGCTTTACCATTTTCTCGGTCTTCTTCAATCCCGGTGGAAATTGGTAACGCCAGGGTATCAAAGAATATTTCTGTGGGTGGTATGCCATATTCTACAGCTTGACGGTATGCACGCCCCGCGATCGCAAACTTTTTGTCTGCTGTCCTCGCCATCCCATCTTCGTCGATAGTACCAATGACTACACCAGCACCGTATTTCTTCGCTAACTCCAGCACTTTCAAAAAGCGCTGTTCCCCATCTTCGTAATTGGTGGAGTTCAGTAAACACTTACCACCGGCAACCTTTAAACCCGCCTCCATCTTTTCCCATTCGGTGGAGTCAAGCATTAAAGGCAATGTCACATTATTAACAATGCGCGAAACTAATTCGTGCATATCTCGCACACCGTCGCGTCCGACATAATCCACGTTGACATCAAGGATATGTGCGCCTTCTTTTACCTGCGCCCTCGCCATTGAAACGAGTCCATCCCAATCTTCCGCATTTAGCAAATCGCGGCACTTCTTGGAACCACTGGCGTTGAGACGTTCGCCAACAATCAAGAAGGAATTATCTTGGTCGTAGGGCTGAGTGGTGTAAATTGATGCTGCTGCTGGTTCTAAACTAGGTTGTCTAACTTTTGGCTTCAAGTCTTTAGCAAGTTCTGCCAATTGTTGAATGTGTTCTGGACGTGTCCCACAGCAACCCCCTATCACTTGGACACCCAAATCTTCAACAAAATGCATCAATGACATCCGTAATTCTAACGGTGTCAGGCGGTAGTGCGCTTGACCGCCGACGTTCTCAGGTAAACCCGCGTTGGGAATACAGGAAACGATGAAAGGTGAATGTTCTGCCAGATACTTGATATGTGGTTTCATCAAATCTGGGCCAGTGGCACAATTCAGACCAAGAATATCTATTGGGTAAGGTGCCAAAATTGTCAGCACAGCACTGATTTCTGAACCAACCAACATTGTGCCCATGCTTTCCATTGTCACAGATACCATCAACGGACGGCGATCGCCTTTTTTGGCAAACACTTCTTCAATACCATTCAGCGCGGCTTTAATTTGCAGCACATCTTGGCAAGTTTCCACCAGGAATAAATCGACACCACCATCCCACAGCGCTTCTGCTTGTTCAGCAAAAGTAGCTTTCATGGTGTCAAAGTCAATATGTCCTAAGGTAGGAAGTTTAGTTGTGGGGCCGATGGAACCTGCCACAAACCGGGGTTTTTCTGGTGTGGAAAATTCCGCAGCGACACGCTTGGCTAATTCTGCGGCTGTCTTGCTGAGGTAGTATGCTTGATCTGCCAAGTCATATTCTGCCAGTACAAGGGACGTACTGCCAAAGGTATCCGTTTCAATGACATCAGCACCAGCAGCGAGAAAGTCACGGTGAACCTTAGCCACAGCTTCGGGTTTAGTGTGGACTAAGTATTCGTTACAACCTTCATACTGTGGGCCGCCGAAGTCTTCAGCAGTCAGGTTTTGGGTTTGTAAGTTGGTTCCCATCGCCCCGTCAAATACGAGGACTGGGCTATCTGGACTACGCAGGCGTTCAAGGAAAGAATGAGTCATATTTTCCTAGAAGAAATGAGCAAATCAAGTGAGTCTTGTGATACTCGACTTACTTTATTATTTTCCAAGATTGTGATATTTTCGGCATCTTTTAATAAAGTCTGTTTTGCTGAAACTCACTATTGGCTCATTTTGACCTGATTTCTTAAGGTTGGCGATAACAGAATTATGCAAAAGCGTCCTCATATTATGTCGCTTGATTGCTTATTAGACTCGAAGAACCCCACCCCGCCAAAGCTACGCTTTGTTTCCCCTCCCCGTTTGCGGCTACGGTGTACACACAAGTCTTGCCGTAGCCATATCTTTAATTAATAAATCTCGATTAATAAATCTCGCACTGCGTTTCTATCCCGCCTCGGAATGAATTCCGAGTCTCATAGCTGAAGTCCACTCAAGTGGACTAAATGATCAATTCAGTCCACTTGAGTGGACTTTAGCTATCAGCCCTGAACTTCAGTTCTGGGCGGGATGTTGGTGAGTGTTACAGTTTAGCTCTTTTTAGGCAAAACCTACGCAGTATTGACACAGGCGGGGTTTGACTAAATTCTACACATAGTAAGATGAAATATTTTTGCCAAGTTTCTTATCTTAGAATCACAGCTTAGAGTTGTTACTCCGTTCAGCTCAAAGATGGAAAAAATACCAGGAGTATAACTTGAGTCTTACTATGGATTTAAATTCTTTGTTCAATCTAAATACATTTATTGAATTATTACTGGGGATTAGTTTGAGCGCGGCGGCTGGCTTTCGAGTATTTGTACCACTGCTAGCATTGAGTGTGGCTTCAGTTTTTGGACATTTAGATTTGCCGACTAACTTTGATTGGGTGGAAACACCTCAAGCTGTAATTGTTTTTGCAGTCGCTTGTTCGCTGGAAATTATCGGTTATTACATTCCTTGGTTAGATCATCTGCTGGATATTGTTGCCACTCCTGCGGCATTTATCGTCGGGACAATCGTAACAGCATCTGTTGCTCCAGAGATGAATCCACTGGTGCAATGGACGTTAGCTTTAGTTGCTGGTGGTGGAACCGCAGGATTAACTCAGGGTTTAACAAATATATTGCGGATAAGTTCTACAGGCGTTTCAGGTGGATTAACCAATCCAGTTGTGTCAACCATTGAGTTGCTCGTCGCAATCGGACTGTCTTTGCTGGCGCTAGCTTTCCCAGTGGTAGCAGGAGTGATTGTGATTGGTTTTCTAATAATAGCTATTCAAAGAATCTGGAATTTCTTTTTGAGTAAACCATCTTCTCAAACTCACGAAACCGTCTCACCATCAAGAGAATTGGGATAAGTAGTTATGGATTTGTTTTAGAAGTGCGATCGCAATTATAAAGCGATCGCAGTTGTAGGATGTGTTAGCGCGAAAGTTAAGGAGAATCGTATTGCTACCTAACCCGCCTGGAACTCAAAGTTCCAGGCTAATAGCAGAACTCCACTAAAGTGGACTAAAATCGCTTCTCAGTCTTCAATAGATAGACTTTAGCTATTAGCCTCAGAATTCATTCTGAGGCGGTTGTTGGGAATGGGCGCGAAAGCGTAACGCACCTTTGATACTCGCCGACGAGTCTTTGATACTCGTGGATGAGTGAATGTTATTGCAAGGGTTGCGATGCCTACGGCAAGTACTGCGTCCTACGCACCCTGCTAATTTAAACATTACAGCCGTTTCTTGGCAGATAGAATACATTAATCTAGTCCCACTCCCCATAACCTGCGATACACTAATCTGGTAAATATCGCTACAGAGTTGGTGAGGTTTGCTGATGACAAACAAAGAACTGTTGCAAATTATAGAAAAAGCTGCCAGGGAAAAGGCAACGATGCTAAACCTCGGTAACAATCAACTTAGCAGCCTGCCGCCAGAAATCAGCCAACTCTCCAACTTGACTGAGCTATACCTCTCTAACAATCAACTCAGCAGCGTGCCGCTAGAATTCAGCCAACTCTCCAAGTTGAGAGCCTATTCCTGGTAACAATCAACAATTAAGCTCGTCGCGTGATGAAATTGTCAAGCAGGGAAGGCAGGCAGGCAATTTTGACTTATCTTCGATCAAGGTTAGAAGCTAAAGGATAATATCTTTCTAAGCTGCTAGTAGTTGGGGAAGAGGGTGTGGGTAAAACATTCTTATTAAGAGCGCTAGGCGATAAAGACTTTGATACTCACGAATCGGCTACCTACGGCATTGAAATTAAATGGCTCGTAACAGCACTATTGCAGGGATTCTAAACGTATATTTCACTAGAATTAAGGTGTTATAGCGATTCCCGTTTGGATACCATAAGCGGTAGGAGCGTAGAGAAGTGCGCCTCTACAAAGGACACGCAAGTTTAGCTATAAGTTAATATCTACTGTTTTACGGGTATTAGAAAAATGAGGTTTAAGGACTGGGCGACTAGGGTGCTACTAATCTCGCTGATGTTCATAGCTCTAATTGTAGTGCTGCTAATTGGACGAGCGACAAAATTACAAAATAATCTGGCAATATCCGATACATCCAATCCACAGGTTACAGCCTGGAGTCAATATCCCCAAGCAAAATTGCAATCAGCGAAAGAGCCAGAGAAGAAATCTCAAAATGTTATCAAATCCCCAGTCAAGATTAACAAGCCTGTAGCAAGGTACGTAACGACTCAAGCTTTTGCACAGTACAAACCTAATTATGAAGTTGTCGCAGTTAACCCAACTAACTATGGAGAACGGTACGCCCAAGATGCTAACGGCGTTCCTCTCAATAATCAACCAATTATCGTCCTCCATGAAACTGGTTATTCTGCTTCCAGCGCGATTAATTTCTTTCAAGTAGCCCATGACGATGAAAGTGTGCAAGCAAGTTACCACGCCTTAATCAAGTTAGACGGAACGGTGGTTTATCTAGTACCGCCAGAAAAGCGGGCTTTTGGTGCAGCTAACTCAGTATTTGAAATTCCACAGGGAGTGGAAAGTGTGCAGACTAATCCGAATTTGCCTGCGTCTGTGAATAATTTTGCCTATCACGTTTCTTTAGAAACACCGCCAGATGGTTATGACGGTAGCAGCCAACAAACCCATAGCGGCTACACCGAGGCTCAATATAATTCTCTTGGTTGGTTAATTGCTCAAAGTCAAGTCCCAGAGGAACGCATCACTACGCACCATTTAGTAGACCGTTCTGGTAAAAAAGTTGACCCGATAAATTTTGATGGTAATAAATTTCTGAGCTTACTTAATACTTATCGTCAAATTAAACCAATATATAGAGTGAGTAAATAATTTAACGCGAGTGAGTTTGACAAACCTCTCCCTGCCTTGAACTAAAGTTCAAGTCTGTCCCTCTCCGAGTCGGAGAGGGACAGGTTTTGGGTAGTAAAACCAGGGAGAGGTATATTGAACCAAGCTAAGTAGGTAGGCGTAATTAAATATAAGATCAAACCTCACCCTCAATCCCTCTCCTTACTAAGGAGAGGGAAGCCGGAGGCAGGGTGAGGTTTTATATTTAATTTGACCCACTTACTTATTTGCTAAAGCTATAAATTTGCTGCGTCTCCAGGCGATCGCTAATCGATGAAGGTAGTGTACCATCTGAGAATGTCTGTCTATCCAGTTGGACTTGTAAATTACTCAAGGGATCGCAACCAGAAGAAATCAGAAATTCTATTTTCTGGATGTATGGCAAGGTTGCGAGGTTATCCAAAATTTGGAAGATAGCGTGTATGTAAGGATGACCACTTTGTTGATACCAATCAGAGCTAGCAACTTTTGCTTGATCAAAACCCAAGTGTACTGTCAAAGATGGCTCGTCAAATATAGCGATCGCTAAGGGACGCGCTTCTTCCTGCAACAATAAATCATTAGTTTTCGCTAAGTGTCGCAGTTTTTCTAGGCGTTCATAACGTTCTGTCACAGCTTCCGGGTCATCTTGCCAATGGATTGCTACTGTTACCAAATAAGTTTGTAACAGCATGTGACCTAGCTTTTTCGCTTTTGTCGCCAGGTAATAGGAATTGTAGTCATTGGCCTCAATCAATAACGGTAAGCGATCGACTACTTCCATCCCATAGCCCTTAACTCCAGCAATTTTGCGGGGATTATTGGTAATTAAACGTATCTTTTTGATGCCCAAATCCATCAGCATTTGTGCCCCCATCCCGTAGTCTCGTAAGTCAGCCGGAAATCCTAAACGCTCATTTGCTTCTACTGTATCCAGTCCCATATCCTGCAATGAGTAGGCTTTCAGCTTGTTAATCAAGCCGATTCCCCGTCCTTCTTGACGTAGGTATACAACTACACCTTGACCCGCAGACTCAATCATTTTGAGTGCAGCTTGTAACTGCATCCGACAATCGCAGCGCAAAGAACCCAAAGCATCACCAGTTAAGCATTCTGAGTGCATCCGCACCATCACTGGCTCATCTTTGAAATTAGCTGGATCACCCTTGACAATTGCAACATGTTCTGTGTTATCCAGGGTATGACGGTAGGCGTAAATTTCAAACTGACCAAATTGACTAGGCAGCTTAGTAACAACTTCCCGATAAACTAAGCGATCATGTTTTAGGCGATAGCTGATTAAATCCGCAATACTAATGATTTTTAAATTGTGACGTTTCGCATATTCGACTAACTGCTGCAACCGCGCCATTGAACCATCGGGGTTTTGAATTTCACAAATTACCCCGGCTGGATATAGCCCTGCTAGTCGAGATAAGTCTACAGCCGCTTCCGTATGTCCGGCGCGTTTGAGTACGCCTCCAGCTTTAGCTCGAATCGGGAAAATATGACCAGGACGACGTAAATCGGTGGGTTTTGTCGCTGGGTTGAGAGTAACCTGGATAGTGCGGGCGCGGTCTTCTGCTGAGATGCCAGTGCTAACACCCAATTCTGGGCCAGCATCAATGCTAACAGTGAAGGCAGTTTGGTTAGTATCTGTAATGTTGCTTACCATCAAGGGTAAGTCTAGCTCGTCTAAGCGATCGCCTGTCATTGCCAAACAAATCAGCCCTCTAGCTTCCACCGCCATGAAATTAATCGTGTCGGGTGTGGCAAATTGGGCGGCACAAATTAAGTCGCCTTCATTTTCTCTATTTTCATCATCTACCACTACAACGACGCGACCAGCTTTTAGGTCTGCTAAGGCGGCATCAATCGAATCAAATTTAAAAGCTTGGTTAGTATTAGGCTGTGACACAGAAAGATTTCCAGCTACCAACGTAAATTTTTTTAACAATTTCTTCTTTTAGATTGTAGCTCCTTTATAAGGCAGAGGAGTAGACTAGCAATGATTTGATAACCTACCAAAAATTTCTGCCCCTAAAATCGGGGTTTATTAATAGGGTGCAACGACAATCAAGGATGAACAGGACAAGGGAGACAAGAGAGACAAATAAAATATTTGACAATTTTGCCGCGTCACTCCTTCCCGGCGTTTGAAAAAAGTAGAGGGGTTTCAGCTGTTTTGTACGCTGTGCGTCTAGTCGCTGATATTGTTGATAGCTGATAACGAATTCACCATTCATGGGATAAGGATTTCAGATCATGGGCAAATTTAGACGCGTACCCGTTGGGATTGTTGGCGCGTCGGGCTATGGCGGAGTACAGTTAGTACGGCTACTGATGGATCATCCAGAAGTCGAACTGGTTTATTTAGGCGGTGAGAGCAGTATCGGAAAATTCTTTGGGGATCTCTACCCACATCTGGCTCATGCAACTAACCTGCTAATAGAAGCAGTAGAACCAGAAATAATTGCTCACCGATGTGAAGTAGTTTTCCTGTCTTTACCAAATGGTCTAGCTTGCCAAATCGCGCCCAAACTGTTGGAAAAAGGATGTAAAGTAGTAGATTTGAGTGCAGACTATCGGTTTAGTAATTTGACAACTTATACAAATTGGTATGGCATTGAGAGAAGCGATCGCACAATTGCAGCTACAGCAGTTTATGGATTACCAGAACTTTATCGCGATCGCATTGCCGAAGCTCAACTCATTGGCTGTCCTGGTTCCTATCCCACTGCTAGTCTCCTTGCACTTTCGCCACTCTTAAAGCAAGGTTTAATCGTGCCAGAAACAGCTATTGTTGATGCCAAGTCTGGTACATCTAGCAGTGGACGGCAACCTCAAACGAACTTATTACTAGCTGAAGCAGACAACTCTATAGCAGCTTACAATATTGGCCGTCACCGTCATACCCCAGAAATTGAGCAAATTTGCAGTGACTTAGCTGGTCATGAACTAATGATCCAATTTACACCCCACCTTATCCCAATGGTGCGCGGTATTTTGGCAACGGTATATGCCAAAATGAGCGATCCCGGTTTAGTGCGAGATGACTTAATCACTATTTTCTCAGCCTTCTACCGCAACTCTCCTTGGGTGAAAATCTGCGGTAGCGGCATTTATCCCCAAACCAAGTGGGCTAACGGCAGCAATCTTTGTTATATCGGTGTAGAAGTTGACCCGCGCACAGGTCGCGTTATTGTCATGTCAGCAATTGACAATCTAATTAAAGGACAGGCGGGCCAAGCGATTCAGTGTTTGAATCTGATGATGGGCTGGGATGAAACTTTGGGGTTGCCCAAGTTGGGGTTTTATCCCTAAATGGGCATTGGGCATTGGGCATTGGGCATTGGGGATGAGGCTTTGAACTCCACTGTTCTGCCCCCTGTCCCCTGCCTCCTGCCTCTCTACTTCGGCCCTAAACCTACAGCACCAGCATAAACGGCGCGATCGCCTAGTTCATCTTCAATTCGCAGCAAGCGATTATATTTTGCTACGCGTTCGCTGCGACACAGAGAACCTGTTTTAATTTGACCGGCACGGGTTGCAACAGCTAAATCAGCGATCGTTGTGTCTTCTGTTTCACCAGAACGATGGCTAATTACTGAACGGATGCTGTTGCGAGTTGCCAAATCAATCGTTTCTAAGGTTTCGGTGAGAGAACCAATTTGATTAAGTTTAATCAAAATGGCATTAGCGGCTTTTTCCTGGATGCCTCTTTGCAAGCGAGTGGCGTTAGTCACAAACAAGTCATCCCCGACCAATTGCACCCGCGAACCTAACTTCTGGGTGAGCAATTGCCAACTTTGCCAGTCTTCTTCGTGCAAGCCATCCTCAATTGACACAATTGGATATTGCTCAACCAATTGTCCTAAATAATCAATAAACTCAGCCGGGGCGTGAGGTTTACCATCGTAAACATACTGACCATTCTTGTAAAATTCGCTAGCCGCTACATCCAAAGCCAAAGCTATTTCTTCCCCTGGCTTGTAACCAGCTTTCTTAATGGCGGCAACCAGCAATTCCAAAGCCACCTGATTAGATTCTAAGTTAGGTGCAAAACCGCCTTCATCGCCCACACCAGTGAGCAAACCCTTTTCATCTAATACTTGACTGAGGGTAGCAAACACCTCTGCACCCCAGCGCAACGCTTCCCGGAAGGAAGTTGCGCCAATTGGGACAATCATAAACTCTTGAAAATCCACGTTATTTGATGCGTGTGCGCCACCGTTAATCACATTCATCAACGGCACTGGTAGCAAATTCGCTAAAGGGCCACCCAAATAGCGATATAGAGGAATTGCCAGAGACTCAGCACTAGCTTTAGCAGCTGCTAAGGAAACCCCCAAAATCGCATTAGCTCCCAAATTGGATTTGTTAGCAGAACCATCTATGGCGATCATTGTGCGGTCTAGCAATTCTTGGTTGAGGGCATCCAAGCCTAACAATTGTGGTGCAAGTGCTTCTTTGACGTTTTGCACTGCCTTGAGTACGCCTTTGCCCCCATAACGGCTTTTATCGCCATCACGCAGTTCGTGAGCCTCAAAAGTGCCAGTAGAGGCACCACTGGGAACCTGCGCCAGTCCTACAACACCGTTGGCTAAATGTACTTCGGCTTCAATTGTCGGTCTACCGCGTGAATCAAGAATTTCACGGGCTGCGATCGCAACAATTGCAGTATCTAGGTCAGTATCTAGAAATTTACTCATCTGTACTTTATCCTTTGTCCTTTGTGTGTTACACATACAGTCCATCTGCCTAACCCAATCGCTAGCATAGGCGGTTAAGAGACTTTATTGGCTGAGATTAAAGAAGATTTCCATTATATTGATAGGGATCAACGCCAAAAACGTGTAAGAGAATGTTTATAGTGTTTCTCGTTTACGTGAGGTACACCCGTAGGGGCACTATTGGCAGAGAATAAGACTAAATCAATTACAGAGAAAAGGTCAATATGCGATTACTACATACAATGCTACGGGTGGGCAACCTTGAAGAGTCGTTAAAGTTCTACTGTGAAGTTCTAGGAATGAAATTATTACGCCGAAAAGATTATCCAGGGGGAGAATTTACCCTGGCTTTTGTTGGCTACGGCGACGAAAGCGACAACTCGGTGATCGAACTAACCTACAACTGGGGGGTAGAAAAGTACGAATTGGGTAATGCTTATGGTCACATTGCCCTTGGTGTTGATGATATTTACGCTACCTGTGAGGAAATCCGCAATCAGGGCGGTAAAATCGTGCGCGAACCAGGGCCAATGAAACATGGTTCGACAGTAATTGCTTTTGTGGAAGATCCAGATGGGTATAAAGTCGAACTGATTCAACTGAAAACTGAAGGATCAGCAGTCAAACAGGAATCACTTGAGCAACTTGTGAGTCAGTAATTCTTATAATTAAGAATATTTAAGTCAATACGCTTGGGTTAAGGCTTGATCTTCCCTAACCCTCCCTGATTACTCACATTTTTGTAACAGTCAAGGTGTCGCATTGGCCGACATCCCGCCTAGAACTTAAGTTCTAGGCTGATAGCTCAAGTCCACTTAAGTGGACTGAAATTTTCCCTAACACACAAAGTTTAGCTATCGACATCGCTTAAAATCTTATATTTAGTCCTCTTGAGAGGACTTGAGCTATTAGCCTCGGATATTTATTCCCAGGCGCGTTAACAACGAAGCGGAAGATTTATTTGATGTTGGTAATGATAAGCCTTAAAACAATTCGCTGTTTCGTAATTACGTTTTGTAACGGGGATCTAACTCCGACACAAAACGTGCTGCGATTGTGGCAGGGGAATTAAACCACCCTGTAAAACTCTATCGAAGGCAATAAAGCTGTAGGAAAATCCACACCGATGTCTTGAAAAGCTGAACCAGATGCGGGAAGATTGATTTTTTCCGCAGACAGGTATATCGCGCTCCTGTTACCTGAACGCGGGAGAATTTTCGCTTTTTACCTCCCCTTTTTAGGCGGGTTCAGGGATCTCCTCTGCGTAAATCCTATAGTATCAGCAACACTAATAGCGACGCCGAATAGCCCGTCGTAGACATCGCTGCAATATTACCATTTGGTAAAGTCCGTTCAGAACAGTGTTTTCGTTTTAAATTAGAAAATAGGTAATGGATTAAACCAGTCCCCAATTACCAATCCAAAATTGCCACTGGAGATACACGCGGATATACGCTGAGAATGTTTGGATAATTAGGGACTAGGGGCGAGGAATTAGTAACTTGGGAAGAGTTTTCCAATACCCAATCCCCAGTCCCCAATCCCTAAACTAAAAATCAAAATTCCAAAATTATAAAGATGCAACCTACAGATCCAAATAAATTTACTGATAAAGCCTGGGAAGGAATTGTTAAATCTCAGGATATAGTCCGTGCTTATCAACAACAGCAACTAGATGTTGAACATTTAATTATCGCCCTGTTAGAGGAACCAACTAGTCTAGCGATACGTATCCTGGCTCGATCTGAGGTCGATCCAATCCGCTTCCAACAGCAGTTAGAAGCCTTTATCCAACGTCAGCCGAAAGTTGGTAAAAGTGATCAACTCTACCTTAGCCGCAATTTAGATGTTTTACTAGACCGAGCCGAGGAAGCTAGAACCAGGATGAAAGACTCCTACATTTCTGTAGAACACATACTTTTGGCCTTAGCTGAAGACGATCGCGTTGGACGAAAGATCCTCAAAGGCTTTGGTGCGGATGCAGCTAAACTAGAAGCTGCTATCAAAACCATTCGCGGTAGCCAAAAGGTGACAGATCAAAGCCCAGAATCCCGCTATGAAGCCTTACAAAAATTTGGCAGAGATTTGACAGAACAGGCAAAAGCTGGAAAACTCGACCCGGTAATTGGGCGGGATGATGAAATTCGGCGGGTAATTCAAGTCTTGTCTCGTCGTAGCAAAAATAACCCTGTATTAATTGGTGAACCTGGGGTAGGTAAAACTGCGATCGCAGAAGCTTTGGCGCAGCGAATGGTAAACGGTGACGTTCCCGAATCTCTGAAAAATCGCCAACTCATCTCTTTAGATATGGGGAGTTTGATTGCTGGGGCAAAATATCGAGGTGAATTTGAAGACCGTCTTAAATCTGTTCTCAGGGAAGTTACGGAATCTAACGGTCAAATCGTCCTGTTTATTGACGAACTGCACACCGTAGTCGGCACAGGTTCCAATCAACAAGGGGCAATGGATGCCGGAAATTTGCTCAAACCAATGCTGGCGCGGGGAGAACTGCGTTGTATTGGCGCTACTACCCTCGACGAGTTCCGCAAACACATTGAGAAAGACGCTGCTCTAGAACGCCGCTTTCAGCAAGTATTTGTCGATCAGCCAAGTGTGGAAAATACTATTTCCATTCTCCGGGGATTGAAAGAACGCTACGAAGTGCATCACAACGTCAAAATTTCTGATTCGGCGTTGGTAGCAGCAGCAACCCTGTCAGCGCGTTATATTAGCGATCGCTTCTTACCAGATAAAGCCATTGATTTGGTGGATGAAGCAGCAGCCCAGTTGAAAATGGAAATTACCTCCAAACCAGCAGAATTGGAAACCATTGATCGCCGCCTCATGCAGTTAGAAATGGAAAAGCTGTCATTAGCTGGCGAAGAAAAGGGTATCCCCCAAACGAAAGAGCGTTTGGAGCGCATTGAGCAAGAAATTGCCGATTTAACGGAAAAACAGCAAATATTTAATGAGCAATGGCAAGGTGAAAAGCAGATATTGGAGGCGATAAGCGCCTTAAAGAAAGAAGAAGATGCGCTGCGAGTGCAAATTGAACAGGCGGAACGTGCTTATGACCTAAATAAAGCTGCCCAACTGAAGTATGGCAAATTGGAGGGAGTGCAGCACGAGCGCGAAGCCAAAGAAGCGAGCCTTTTAGAAATTCAAAACCAAGGTTCTACCTTGCTGCGAGAGCAAGTCACCGAAGCCGATATTGCCGAAATCGTCGCTAAATGGACAGGAATTCCTGTCAATCGCCTGTTGGAATCGGAACGGCAAAAATTGCTACAACTAGAAAGTCATTTACATCAACGAGTCATTGGGCAAGAAGAGGCTGTAGAAGCAGTAGCAGCAGCGATTCGCCGCGCCCGTGCGGGGATGAAAGATCCCTCTCGTCCCATTGGTTCATTTATGTTCATGGGCCCCACAGGCGTGGGTAAAACCGAACTCGCCCGTGCTTTAGCTCAGTTTCTCTTTGATTCTGATGATGCTTTGGTGCGTTTAGATATGTCTGAGTATATGGAAAAACACTCAGTTTCTCGGTTAGTGGGAGCGCCTCCAGGATACGTAGGCTATGAAGAAGGCGGTCAACTTTCCGAGGCAGTTCGCCGCCGTCCTTACTCAGTGGTGCTGTTTGATGAAGTGGAAAAGGCGCACCCCGATGTGTTTAATATTTTATTGCAGGTGTTAGATGATGGGAGAATTACTGACTCTCAGGGAAGGACGGTAGATTTTCGCAACAGCGTTATCGTCATGACCAGTAACATTGGTAGTGAACATATCTTGGATGTATCTGGTGATGATTCCAAGTATGAAACGATGCGGAAGCGAGTAATGGAAAACTTGCGATCGCATTTTCGCCCGGAATTTCTCAACCGCGTTGATGATATTATTCTCTTCCATACCCTCAATCGCACGGAAATGCGTCATATCATCCGCATTCAACTCAAGCGTGTAGAAAATCTCCTGCGCGAACAGAAAATCTTCTTTGAGATATCCCAATCAGCTTGCGATCACCTTGTAGAATCAGGCTATGACCCTGTTTATGGTGCGCGTCCACTGAAACGGGCAATTCAGCGAGAAATAGAAAACCCTCTCGCCACCAAGTTATTGGAAAATACTTTTATCTCTGGAGACACGATTATCATTGACAAAAATGAGAATGGTTTGTCTTTTAGCAAAAAAGTGCTGGTGAAGGTGTCAGTACCACAGATTGCTACATAGTTGGAGAAGGCGATTAAAAATCACGGCTACACGAGACTTTACCCACCTCCGTTCAAAACCTCACCCCCAACCCCTCTCCTTACTAAGGAGAGGGGAGATAAAGCACAGCTTTATCGGGGTGAGGTTAAGCTGTACCTTAGTTGCTTAAGGATTCGCTATATACAAATTTCATACATCTTTTAAGCACTTTGCTTCTGATTTATATAGTCCTCATAAAGTCCTTCATCTTCTAATGTATAGCCATTAAAAAAGCTATCATGGCTACGGATACTTTGAATTTCTTCCACATAAATTATGTTTTCATTCTCATTTTCCCAGTCTTCACCATCCAAAACTGAGAATTCTGTTAATTCTGGATCATTCAAAAAATCTGCGGCTGTGTCGGCGATAAAATGTTCTAATATTTTGTGACGTTCTGCTAAAGATAGGCTAGCAATTTTTTGGAGAGATAGCTGTTTTTGCTCTTGGGGGTTTTCTGACATTTAATTTAAGTTCCTGAAAATGAGTTAAGTTTATATTGAGTAATGTGTATTGTTATGAATCTCAGATGCTTAAAACTATTACTATATATTTTGTTGAATTAAAGCTTGAAAGCGCTCATCCTCGCGGATACCATCAAAATCTGAGTCGGTTTTTGCCCATTCGCGCCATTCATCAGGACTTAGATTAATTGCTTGTTGTAGATTTTCCAGCGCCTGCTCAATATTACCTTGAAGTGCATAATAGCAAGCTTTGCTGTACCAAGCTTGGTGTTTATCTGGTTTAAATTTCAGTGCTTGGTCGTAGGATGCGATCGCTTCTTCAAAGCGTCCTAAATTACCTAGCGCAAAACCTCGATTGTTCCAAGCTTCGTGGTAATCTGGTTTAAATTTCAGTGCTTGGTCGTAGGATGCGATCGCTTCTTCAAAGCGT
>JAHCSU010000285.1 GCA_023522315.1 Nostoc sp. CCCryo 231-06 | reverse complement strand
GTTTATTTCTTTTCATACAGAAAGAACTACAGTTTTCAAGGTGGACGCGGTTTAGTTAGCAGAGACACCCTATATAAAATCACACAGCTAAATCATATTCTCTTTAGAGCCTTGCGGGGCAATCAGCATCTACAGGCTACAGCCTGGGACTTCAAGACCCTCTGCAAAGCTGATTAATTCCAAGTAATCTGGATTTTCCAGCAGTTTTTTGGCTGCTAGCAATCCGGCAATGCTCCAGGTTTGATAAATTCTAGCTTCTTTGCCAATCAAACGACCATTGTTGCCATCGTAGTATTCCGGGAATTTATCCTTAAATAAACGCCTTTCAGCAATGGCTACAGCTGCTTGGGCAAGTTCTGTTCGACCTGCTTTCAGTGCCGCTGCGGTAAATAACCACAGTAAAACGGGCCAGTTACCGCCGTTGTGATAAGACCAAGCTCTATTCTTAGAGTCACATCCTGTAACAATTCTCCACTCTAAACCATCCATTGCTGGAAAGCAGATTTTAACAGGCATATAGCCGATCAAGTCTTGCCAACGTTGGGCAAATAAATTCATAATGCTTTGAGATTCTTTTTCGCTTGCTAAGGAAGCTAAGATTGCCATCAGATTTCCTAGAGCAAAAAAGCGAAAATCTATCCGTCCCGGCCCCAGATTTCCCGCTAAATATCCTCCAGTTTCGGGCAACCACTCGGTCAACCAAGTGGGGATTGATTCTGAGTTGATGTTGAATTTATTAACAATTTCTTTACCAAATTCGTTATCCTTGTAACGATAAATTTCCCCCAATCGCTTCAGGTCTAGCCAGTAATAGTTGCGGATATGATATTTCAAAGATCCCAATCGTCTATTGACTTTGCCAAGGTAGCTATCGCCATCCCCTTCTGGTAAAAGCAATTCAGTAGCAGCCCTGAGGGAGGCATAGAATAATACTTGAATTTCTAGGGGATGTTCGTAGACTCCCATGCGACGGTCAATCATAAACGCGCCATCGGGAACTAACATTGTTGGGTACATGGAAAAGCGATGTACCAAGCAAAGATCCAAAATTAACTTGATTCCTGCTTGAAAATCTGGCTGACGCGCTAGAGTCAAATCGCCTGTAGCTTTTTCATAGGCGCGTAGCAGGAGAATCCACCACATACAGGAATCAATTGGGGGAACGCGAGCGATCGCTAGTTCACCAAAATCAGCGACCAAAAATTCCTCATTCCCATTAGAATGTACTTTGAAACTTGCAGGCATTAATCCCGCTCCCGGTTCAAAGCAGTCTATCTGCTTTTCATGACTTTGTAATTTCAGTGTTTCTACTAAGAAGTTACGCACAATCTCTGCTTTGCCGTGCATGAGAAACACTAAGGCAGAAGGGACAAAATCGCGGAGGAAGCACTGGTCATAATTGAGTGCATCTGACTCTGAATCATTTGCGGCTACAGTCCCAATAGGTCTTCCCTGGTAATAAATTATCGACTCTTCCAACAATTCCCAGGCTTCTGCTTCCAGCAGACTGTTCTTATCGATCGCGCTAGTCATGGGCGTTTAATTCCACTAATAGTATGTATCGGCTCAATTGTGGAAAGTACGCAAGCCTTATCTCAAGCTGACCAGCTTTCTCGGAAGTCAGCATAGAGAGTCAATCCACCATCTACAAATAGGGTTTGTCCGGTGATGTAGGCGGCTTCATCCGAAGCTAAAAAAGCTACTGCGCCTGCCATCTCCTCACAGGTGCCAGCCCGCCCCATTGGGATGTGACTTTCCACCATCGCCTTTTTTTCGGGGTCATCTATCCAGGCTTGATTTATTGGCGTGACTGTTGCTCCGGGGGCAATAGCGTTGACACGAATCCGTCGGCTGGCATATTCCAATGCTAAGGTTTTGGTCAGGTTTTCCATACCGCCTTTGCTAATGGAATAACTGATATACATCGGTCGCGGAATAATTTCGTGAACGCTGGAAATATTAATAATCACCCCCGGACGATTAACAGACAGGAGGTGTTTAATAGTTTCACGGGCGCAAAGATAAGCACCCCGGAGATTGACTGCAATTACCCGGTCAAAGTCTGCTGTAGTAACTTCGTGGGATGGACTTTCTGTTTGAATGCCAGCATTGTTGATTAAAATATCTAAACTGCCAAATTCCTTTACTACGGTGTTGACCATCTCAACAATGTCTGATTCTTGGGAGACATCTCCCTGAACCGGTAGCGACTTCACACCACAATTTTCGATATTTCCGCAGGCTTTTTGCAATGCCATCTCTTCCGTGTCTGCCGCAGATTCAGGGTATGAGCGGTAATTGATGGCGATGTTGCACCCTTCTTGAGCGAGTCTGATAGCGATCGCCTGACCAATACCTGAAGTTGCACCTGTAATTAAAGCATTCTTTCCTTTTAACCCTATCATATTTCCTGCCTAAGCTGCCCTTGCTTGAATTTGCACTCAGTCAAATAATTTTAGATGTTAGATTTTAGATGAATTTTTCTCGTATCTAAACTTGCTGCTGTCAACCCCCATTGGAGGTAATTTAAAATTCAAAAATAGGTCTTTCATTATTTTGAATTTCTGATATTTTTTGGCGAAATCCCTGCTAAAAATAAATGTGTAAGGGCATACAGTTGTCATACGTGTCAACTTAAGAAAAAATCTGCTTTGAGAAGACGTTTTGCCCTCATCCCCTAACCCCTTCTCCCAACTTGGGAGAAGGGGAACTGGAGAATTTGCTCCCCTCTACCAATTTTGGGAGAGGGGTTGGGGGTGAGGGTCAAGCCTAGAAAGCTTGCCAATGCTAGCTTTTGCTTTAAGTTGACACCAATGTACAGTTGTACACCCCTACAGCCGATTTACTTGTTACAAGAATTCTTTAAAATGCTATTAGTCTCTAGCGCAAATTCGCTGGTACTTGTTCAGGAACTACCCAATAGTAAATAGTTTTGCCATCTACAGTTAGAGTCTGCTCTGGTTTCCAATCACCCATATCAAAAGCGTGGGAGACAATGCGAGTCCCAGGTTTGAGTTCACTCAATAGCTTGGGACGGAGTTTGGCATTGACCTCTGGCAGTAAATAAAGTGTAACTACTGTTGCTTCACTAAAATCAGTGGTGAATAAGTCTTGTTGGACAAACTTCACGCGATCAGTTACTCCTGCTTTTTGGGCATTATCATTAGCTTCTTGGATGCGTTCGGGGTTAATATCTATACCTATACCGCGCGTACCAAACTTTTGTGCCGCAGTAGTGACAATTCTGCCATCACCGCTCCCAAGGTCGTAAAGTATATCATTTTTACCTACTTTTGCCACTTTCAACATTGCATCTACAACTGGCTGTGGTGTTGGTACATAAGGAACATCACCGGGGCGTTCTTGTGGTTGAGTTGTGGGAGTTGTCGCAGCTGGTGTTTCGGTTTCGGTCTGACCCGTCAAAGTAGAAGGTTGTATCCCAGCTTCTAAGTCTGTTCCTTGCGGTGTACACCCAGCAATTCCCAAGCTGGTAATACTAACCCCTGTAACCAGTAAAAACAGAATTTTTTTGAAGTTCATGAATTGTCTCCTTGATTGAGTAGCTTTTGGTTAAGTAAGTGGGTCAAATTAAATATAAAACCTCACCCTGTCTCCGGCTTCCCTCTCCGAACTCACGGAGAGGGATTGAGGATGAAATTTGATCTTATATTTAATTACGCCTACCTACTTAGTAGTTAGTAAAACAACTGATAAGTCATCTGATTTTGAATTGCTTATAGTGTGAGGTTTAGGTTGCACAATCCAAAATCCAAAATCTAAAATCCAAACTTGGATTAAGTCTTACCTTGGCGATAGTTATTCCAAAACAACACGGGGATACCTGCTGCGACAACTAAAACACCTGCAACTGCTCCCACACCTGTATAAGCCAAGCTGGAGTAGAGCAAGTAACCACAGACGGCGCAAAAGAGTAATGGTGTGAAAGGATAAAATGGCACACGGAATGGGCGCACTATGTTGGGTTCGCGGATTCGCAATACTAGCAGTGATATGCCAGAAAGCAGGAAAAAGAACCAAAATATCGGGGCGGTGTAATCCACCATTGTTTCAAAGCCTTTGCGAGTGAGCGTGCCTAAAAAAACCAGTACTAAGGCGATCGCAGCTTGCAATAATAAGGCATGAGTAGGACTACTAGGACGTTGTTGCCAGCGTCCCATAAAACCAAATAGCGAAAAATCCTGTCCCAGTGCGAAATTAGTCCGCGCTCCGGTAAAAATTGTGGCGTTGGTTGCTCCCAAAGTAGTGATCGCAATCAATACACTGATGAACAAGGCTCCCGGTTCGCCCCAAAGAGAGCGCATCAAATCTGCGGCTACTGCTTCTGACTGGGCCATGTTTGCTAATCCCAGTCCCCGCAGGTAAGCCAGATTGATTAATAAGTAAATGGCAGTGATGATGCCAATACTCCACATTAGCGATCGCACTATATTACGTTGGCCATCTTGAATTTCTGCCGAGATGTAAGCCGCTTCATTCCAACCGCCGTAAGAGAGCAGCATAAACACCATCGCCAATCCCCACGTTCCTGATGATGCAGCTTCCACAGGGGCGGCAGAATTAGGAATGGCGGTAAGCCCAAGAATTACTACCAGTAATAAACCCAGAACTTTCGCAGCACTGAGCAAGTTTTGTGTCCACTTACCCTGCTGCAAACCGATGATATTCAAAGCAGTTAAAAGTGCGATCGCTATGGCTGCATAGATAGAAGACGAAAATGTGCCTAGCCGCCATATCTGAGAAACATAATCGCCAAAAACAAATGCCAAAAGAGCAATGGAACCAGTTTGAATCACTGTCATCCGCGCCCAGGCAAATAAAAAGGCGACTCCCCGCCCGAATGCACGTTTCAAATAATAGTAGACACCACCAACATCGGGATAGACAGTCGCCAACTCTGCATAGCACAGCGCTCCTACCAGAGATATCACACCACCCATTAGCCAAAAAAGCATTACAGCAATATCACTGCCTGCTTGACTTGCAACTAGAGCCGGCGTTTGAAAAATCCCTGCCCCTATGACAATACCGACAATCAGAGCCACTGCGTCTGCTAATGTCAGCGATGGCTTAGGTGCTGCCACTTCTGTTGTTGCTGTCTGCTGAAGCAAATTGTAGTCTTTACGTCTACTCACATTACTTCCTTATTAGTGTTGAGTGGAAACTCGCCGCTTTGTTTCATCTTCTTTTGCACTGTTTTACCTATATTTCTATGGTTCAAAACAAATGTGACTCAAAAATGACAATCATCAATGATATGCCTTCGAACGGTAATATCCATCTCGCCACATTCAGATCAATCTCCTTACAGCGATCGCTTCAATTTCTCTTGCTAGACAACATCTATGCTTTTCAGAACAATGGCAACTTAATCTGAAACAGGCAACCATGTCCCAGTTTACTGTTAAGTCCTAAACCTTCTGCCTCCGATTTTTATCAGAAGTATTTACATTGTTAGGTTGTGTTAATTCTTGTAATAGACTAGGAAATCTGACTCAATAAAACGTCTTCCATGAGTGGGAGTTATAGTAACCTAGAGAATGATTGACTAATAGTGGGTAATCGTGCTTTGTTTTATCAGGCAGCTAGAGACAGCGATCGCCTAAAACTTCAGATTAAGTAAGATCGCACATCAGTGCGCCCTTGCTTAATAAATAACAAAATCTCTTTTTACCCTTACTCTTTTAGTATCTCCTACTGGGAAAAAGTAAAATATCTATTAATTCACCAATCACCAAACCTAATATTGCTATGACTGTTAAAATCCAAAATGAATCTAGCTTGTTGAAGCCAGAAAAGCGCATTTCCAAATCAGCTAAAAGCGTAGTTGCTAAGGGGATAAGAAAAAGCCTTAATAATAGCGACCAAGTTGCTACAAAAGCAATTGATATACTTAAAAATAATATAACAGCTAAAGTTTTAGATCCAAATTCAACTAAATGCTCTAACCAAGAAATACTTTTTCGCGCTACAGCTATAACCATAGCAGCGACAAAAGCTCCTACTAACCAAATAATATGATGAGCAGCAAGATACCATCCCAGGAGAGTGTAAGCCAGCCATAGTAATACTAAAGGCATCAAAGGAATCCTGTTAAAAAATTCCACATTCATACTGCTAAGGCTTGTAAAAATACCAAGTTAATATCTTAATCGTAGTCAAAGCCTGTTACCACTCAAATATCTAAATATATCAACTTCGCTCAGGATATTCCTCTATCTACAGGGCAAATTTAAGAACATACTCTTTCGTTGTGACAATAATATATATAGGTATATAGGTCTACTTAATTTTTCGATTCGGAAATCTGAGTCTTAGACGCTTATAAGGTCTATAGCAACAACAGCTTGCTAAATATTAAATTTTATACTTAGTAATCTAATTTAACTTTGTTTGATGCTATCACTTGTAGCTTAAAGTTCAGAAAATCAGACTTATCCAGCGATAAAAATATACTTATTTACGTATGCTTAAGAGTAAAAAGGTTATATTAGAAACATAGTTTTAGTACCTTGGAACAAAAGTACTAAATTCTAAAATACTAGTGATGTATAAGTAAATTGATTTTAATTCTCAGGTATTTGCCATGAAATTTAATGAAGAGGTAGTTCCAATTCACCGTGTACAACTTTGATAACTGTCCACAATAGTGTTGCATGTCTCAAGCTCATGGTAATATTATTTTACTGTTAGGAGATATTATTTTATACATCAAGTTGCAAACATGCTGGAACAGCTAGTTAGGTGCGCTACCTCCAAAAAACAAAAATTATTCAACCCACCAAGGAAATCCACAAAAGCGCCAACGTGCAAAGCACAGAGCTTTTGAAACTCTGCTTATATAAGGTACTAAATAGCTCACAAAGTCCTTGTTTTAGGAATCATTAGAGCTAGCTAAGAAGGTATAAAACCCTCTTAAAACGGCAAAAATTAGACAAGAATAAATAGAAAATTTTTGACAATAAGTCAGTTGTTTTTCGTATATGTAAAAATATCGAAAAGCCAAATTTGTCTTGTCAATAAGACATTAAAATTGTGTGTTTTATTTAGTTAGATATTGATTTCTCTTTGTGGTTAGTTACCTATATATAGCCTTTCCTAATCACATGATGTACATCATAGCCCCCTATCGAAGAGCGGGGAGGGGGTTGGGGGTGGGGTTCTTGTACCTCACTCAACTGAGAACCGCTATAAAATCCCTATTTCATCGCTGAAAACTTAAGCTACCTCGATCAAATGAGGCAAACACTTAAATTTAACAAACGATTTAGGACTGCTAGATCAATCTTGATTTAGTAACTACTCGATTATTACCAACATCAGCAACAGTAACAGGAAAAACATGAATATCATTGTTCGTTTATTTGGAGCGATCGCTCTCCAAATATCTGCCTTCGCTGCGATGTCTACTATGGCAATGGCTGATGAAAAGCCCCTACGTGTCTATACCCAGGAGACTCCTGCTGCTTCTCAACGGAAAACAACGCAGAGGCTTTGCTCTTTAGATCCGATTGAGGATTTACTACCTCCAGTACAAACAAAAGCAAGTAATTCTTTGCTTTCTTACCTTGCTGAACAGGGTTTTATACAGAATCAAGAGGGTTCTTGGGTCTGTTATGCGAACGATCCTAAAAAAGAAGGGCGTTACTTTACCCTATTTAAGGTTAAACAAGTTGATGGCAGGCTCATAGCAAGTTCTTTCCTAGATGAGGGCAGTCTGATTCAGGGACAGGAAAATCGTAGTTTGGACTTCTTTATGATGCTGATTAAGCGTCATATCAATACTAGTCCAGAGAACCGTCAAGGTATACGTAGGTATTTAGAAGCCTTTGTCTCCTTAGTAAACGAAGGGAAGATCAAACCCACACGTCGTGGGTTTCTTTTCGACCAACCAAACCGGGGATTGGTCTTATATCACACACTCTCATCAGGAAATCTCAAAGGTACCGGAATCACGATCAACATTTCTTTAGCTAAGAGTTGAACTGGGGAGTAGGGAGTGAAATGAGTACAGATGGGGATTTAAGGAAGAGGCAGGGAGACTCAGACCCATCAAGAACAGCTGTGGAATGAAGGGGGAAACATGGTTCTGAGTCCCCCACTTCTATTAAGCGGTTCTCGTAAAGAGAGAGAAGCTAACGCAACAGGTGGGGGCGAATCCCAATTCTTTTCTATCTCCCCTGCTCCCTTACTTCTTGTTCAAACCTCACTCAACTCGTAAAGAAATTTTCTCCCAATCCTAATCCTAGCTACGAAGGATAAGAATACTGTTGGCAGACTCGATGAGTCTGCGGTATTGCTGCAACCCGTTAAAATTCCAAAGCTATTAATATCGACCCCACGGACTGAAAGAGGGACGTGAACAACCAATGAAATTGCTGTCATTTAGTGGAGGTGCATCTTGCCTAAATCAATCGTTCAAAGAATTGCAATGCCGTTCGCGGAGCGTCTCATAAAGAAGGGGGTTCGGTTTGCGACCATCGTATTCTCATCTGTTGCAGTAGTAGTTACTACGTGTCAGCCTACTTTTGCACAGCTCAATATTGGACGCTATGGTATCCAACAAGGACTGGAGTATGAGTATCTCCAGTACCAAATCAATAACCAGAATCTGAGCCAAATGCGAGTCATTCCTGGATGTGATGTGGGATTTGGTCTGACCTGTAATAAAACTGGATCGGTAATCCAGCGATTACTAGATTCAAACGAGGGGACTAGCCATCAAAACCTCCTGATCCGAGCAGCAGGTGGGGAGAAAAACTTCCAGAATTTCGCTAGCTTTTACGATAACAATCCCAATCTCTCTGCGGTGCCTTACGCCTCATTTTGGAGAAACCAATCCCCCGCAATCATGGATAGTTCTCAATACCTTCTTGGAGAACCTGTTGGTCGCAATCCAGTAGAAGGACTCGGACTTGTAACCAAGCAGTTCTACTGGTCACCATACTCAGAAACCAATAACTCGGTCAGTCTCCGTAATGGATTAATAGACTTGAAGTTGTCATACGGACGACTACTCTTTGAGGAAGCCTCAAAAATCCCCAACATTAAAGAGGAGATTCAGTCTCTAGGTCTGTCGCCAGAGATGACGAATTTCTATTTAAATAAAATCTCTACAGGTTTGGATGCGTTGAGTTCTGGAAATCCAAACCAACTCCAACAGAGGATTTTTGAAGTACTATCCTTTCCATACTCCGAAGATGGTGGGGAACTCGGACGTCCCATTAACGCTATTCCACAGGAATTTAGTCAGATATTGGGAGAAGATATCCCAGGAGATATATTGCTGAGTGATAATCCACTAGCGTTGGACGGAGAAGTAATGAGTCTCGATACTTCCCCTGCCTCTATGGGAGATGTTTTGGTACAAGACAGTCCTGATTCCTTTCCACTCTGGCCAATATTCGGAATTGGGGGTCTTGCTTTAATTCTGCTTCTACTACTCAATGGCGATAGTTCTTCAGCCCAAGCATCTGTTTCTTCAGGAAATGCACCTTTGTCTCTCACCAGCACAGGCGAATGCGATCTGACTCCTAGTGGTAATGGTTCCGATCACACACAGATCATTGAGATTCCGTGTAATGTTACTCCTAAAACCCCTACGGAAGTGAAGAAAGTAGTGGAGCCATCAATGATCAAAGCGGTTATATTGCTAATTGTTCTACTATGCATAGTCCGTTACAAACACCGATCTTTAAAAATCCGTAATTCGTAATTCTTACAGCAGTTTTGATTTCTGTAAGGGTACAGTAATGCTGTGCCCCTACAGTGCAAGACTATTTACCGATCGCTTGTAAAAGTATTCAGGACTTACGCAACTGGCAATACTGCGTAGGTTTTGCGTTAAAACGGACTATAACATGAGTCTCAGTCGTCTTTAGACGACTTTCGCTATT
>JAHCSU010000284.1 GCA_023522315.1 Nostoc sp. CCCryo 231-06 | reverse complement strand
AATACGGTTAGGACGCTGTACGAAGAACATTTTCCATAGCACTCCGAAGGCAGTCAAATTGAATTAGCTGTTTACGAATTCGACTTTTCAACCATGACCAGCACCGCTCAATTTTGTTAAGGTCGGGTGAATAGGATGGCAAATATTTTAATTGACAGCCTGCTGCTTCAATTAATTCTTCAATATGTCCACCGCGATGAAATGTAGCATTATCTGCGATCACTATTTGTCCAGGTTTTAGCGTTGGTATTAAACAAGTTTTTAGCCAAGTCTCAAATACCGTTCTGTTGCAAGCTCCTTCAATAGTAAATGGAGCAAATAAATTCCCATTACAATATGCGGCAATCATATTAACTCGTCCTTGTCTTCTGCCACTTTTCAGTGCATGAAATCGCTGACCTTTTTCATTCCAACCATAGCCATAATCTTCTCTATTATCCATTCCAGCTTCATCTACATACACTATTTCCTCCGGTTTGTACATCTCTATTTCTTCTCTAAATTCTTGTCGTTTAACCTCATCTCGTTCTTGATAACCATAAGTTTTTTTTTACGTGTAAACCCAATTTTATTTAAGGCTCTTGATATTGTGCGATCGCTAATCTCTCCCGGCCATAGTTCAGCCATCTCTACTTGAGTTTTATCCCCATTAACCCCGACAAATTTCTCAAATTTTTCCCAGTCAGTAATTTTATGACCATTTCCTGGTGGTTGATTTGGTAAGGCTTTGTAATCTCCCGTACTAGCTTTTCGTTGAAGCCAAAGGTTGATTGTATTTCGACTGATTTGAAAAACTTCAGCCGCTTCACTCTTCTTCATCCCGTCTAACTCAATTGCCTGAATTACCTTCTGACGTAAGTCGTAACTGTACGGTTTTGGCATGATCTGTCCTTGTACTGAATATCTAATCAGTATCCAATCTTACTTTCATCATAGATTATATTGTTTGTCCTAACCATCTTGGCGGTTGCTATA
>JAHCSU010000283.1 GCA_023522315.1 Nostoc sp. CCCryo 231-06 | reverse complement strand
CCGCTCTTCGATAGGGGGCTATGATGTACATCATGTGATTAGGAAACGCTATAGCGGTTCCTGCAAGGGTTAATGTCTTGATTCTTCACAATTCTCCCCAATTTTATTTGATAAGTTTAAGGGATAGCCAAAGCAACTATTGTTTTGACTTTTAATTCCTTGATTGAAAATAAAGGAACGAACTATGAACACTACGGTTAAATAGGACATTGAGGTTATCAAGGAAGAAGCACTTCAACTTGTTAAAAAGAGACTCGTTAACCGTCAGCAGTCAATTTATACCCTCTGTAAATATATTCCTCATTGTGACTGGGTTAATTTTGAACTTGAGTTAGAAAAAAACGAATTTCTGCTCAGAGATAGAATTATCGACCTCCTGAATCACGAATTGTGGGAAGACGGTTGAGGCTGTATTTAGAAGCCGAACCTTATTAGCAGCATCCCAATAAAATTAAAATTACAAATTCATTTTTCACCGTTGAAAACCCTCAAATTAAGTTGGGGGTTATAAACAAGAGATTATTTATAAAGTAATACGCCTGGGTTAGCGCCAAAAACCTTAAACTGTGTAGGTTGGAGAGCCACTGTGCCCTTAAAACCTCATTAAAATCCTCTGGCTGGAAATGCACTTTATTGGGCTGCTACCGCGAGTGACGAAGGCGGCAGGTAAAGCCTCCTAATAGGCATTAACAGCCAGAGGCTTTTGACGAGGCAATCTCTCAAAATAGTTGTGTCAGGTAATACCTCATGGGTGAGCCGCAGCCCAGCCCTGTATTTTATGACGATTTATTGCTGGAATCAAGAAAAATTATACTGAATCAATTTCAGCCACTTAGGATCAGGCAGAAAATTCTTCTAGCCCTATCCATTCGGTGATAGATTGCCATTGGCTTGCGTAAACAGTAGTATTTCTACGTTTTTCTTGTTGAAGCTTTCTAGGTAGTTTTCCCTTGACAGCCTCGGTGAGTGAACTGGATTGATTCAGGTTATAAACAGGCATTTCTTGCCAGCAGTGGCGGCAAAACCAGTAACTTTCTGCGCCGCGTACATGTTCTAAAAGTAGACTTGAACAGCAAGGACAGTAATTCATATTTTTATCAAATCCTGTTCATAAAAGTGTTATTGCAAATCAGGGTAGCCAGTTGATAAGCCCATAAGTATTTAAAACAATGTGTCTATATTTTTACTATAATATTTAAATATGAGGAACTTGTGAGGAAATTTAAAACACTTAATAATATCGTATTCTTTATACATATTTCTTAAGTAATGACATCAAGGCTTATCTCTAATTTGACAGTCCTGTTTCAGGTGGGGTTTAAAGGGAGCATCTCAGCTTTGCAAATATACCCGGCGATTAGAAATCGCAGCTACACAAACTCTTGTCCGCCTGCGCGGACTCCAGGAATTTTAAACCCACGCAGGTGGGTAAAGTCTTTATAGCCGCGAATTCTATTCGCCAAGGCAGGTGTGTTTTTAGACTCATTGAGATGCTCCCGGTTTAAATCCCCTTTTTGTGACATCCTTTTTGTGACATACATAATTAATTATGAGTTTTTAATTCATGACTCCCTCATCCCATAGATTTCAAGCCGTCGCAGCATTTCATCCCAGAGCTAGAAGCGAGAGGTTTTCATAGTCATGTATGATTACAACCGGAAATGTACCTCACAGAACTGGAAAAAAATATGAGGTCGTGACCTAACTAAAGTTCTAGGATTCGTCATCATGTATGAACTAGTTCAAGCTGTCTTCAACGGTGATGAAAAAACTGCTCTACATCAGTTAATTTATACGTTGAATGCTTCAGGTAAGCGTTACTTCCTAAGAAATGAAATTTTACAAGCTTTTGCCGATTATTGTCATCAATCCCAAAAGCCAGCCTATTTTTACTACTCTTCTTCTGTTGGCAAACTGATACAGTACACTCACGAAATAATTTTTGAAGAAGAAAGTACCTGGTTTGTGGTTCGTCCCAGGATTGCTAGCCAGGAAGTTTGGCAACTGACGGCCGATTTTAATAGTTTCGAGCAGATGACCCCTCAAGCGCTGCTAGATGTGAGAGATCGCCTAGTCAACCGCTACCAACCTCACATCCTGGAAATCGACCTCCACCCGTTTTACGAAAGTTCCCTAAGAATCGACGACCCCAGAAATATTGGTCAAGGTTTAGCCTTCCTCAACCGTTACCTGTGCAATCAATTATTGACTGACCCCCAATATTGGGTAGAAATGTTATTTAAAGCATTACAGGGGCTGCAACACGATGGGATTCGGCTGTTGTTGAGCGATCGCATTTCTTCAGGGATTCACCTAGCCCAACAAATTAAGCTAGCGCTGAAATTGCTGAATGAGCTTGAGCCTGATGAACGTTATGAAAAATTCCGCTCTGATCTCCAAGAACTCGGCTTTGAACCGGGTTGGGGTAACACTGCGGCGCGAGTCTCCGAAACACTTGAACTCCTCGACCGACTCATTTACTCCCCAGAACCTGGCATCTTAGAAACATTTGTCGCCCGCGTCCCCGCCATTTTTCGCGTCGTCCTCGTTTCCGTCCACGGTTGGGTGGCACAAGAAGATGTTTTGGGAAGAAATGAAACACTCGCTCAAGTGATATACGTCCTTGAACAAGCCCGCAGCTTAGAAAACGAACTGCGGGAACAAATCAAACTTGCTGGTCTGGATGTGCTGGGTATGAAGCCCCATGTGATTATTCTCACGCGGCTAATCCCTAACTGTGAAGGGACATTTTGTAACCTGCGCTTAGAAAAAGTCCAAGATACTGAAAATGCTTGGATATTGCGCGTTCCTTTTGGTGAATTCAATCCTGAAATTACTAACAATTGGATTTCTAAATTTGAGATTTGGCCTTATTTAGAACAATTTGCTCTAGATGCAGAAAGAGAATTACTAGCTCAATTCCAACGCAAACCTAATCTGATCGTCGGCAATTACAGCGACGGGAATTTAGTAGCCTTTATGCTATCTCGGCGGATGAAAGTTACCCAGTGCAACATTGCTCATTCATTGGAAAAACCTAAACATCTATTTAGTAATTTATATTGGCAAGATTTAGAAGATGAATATCATTTCTCGGTACAATTCACCGCCGATTTAATTAGCATGAATGCCGCCGACTTCATCATCACATCATCCTATCAAGAAATTGTGGGCACACCTGACACCATAGGTCAATACGAGTCGTATAAGTGCTTTACGATGCCGCAGATGTATCATGTGGTTGATGGCATTGATTTGTTTAGTCCTAAATTCAACTTAGTACCGCCGGGAGTAAATGAAAATATCTTCTTTCACTATAGCCAAAAACAAGATCGAGATTCTAACCTTAGTACACAAGTCCACGACCTACTCTTTACCCGCGAAGACCCCAAAATATTTGGTCACATAGATAACCCTAAGAAGCGACCAATCTTTGTTCTTGATACCATCACTTCAATCAACAATCTCACTGGTTTAGCTGAATGCTTTGGTCAAAGTCAGGCGTTGCAAGAGCGTTGTAACCTAATCCTCTTAAGTAGTAAACGGCATCTACATGAAGCTATAAACCGAGACGAAGCAGAAGAAATTCAAAAACTCTACAACACTATTGATCAATATCATCTCAATGGCAAGATTCGCTGGGTGGGGATGCGTATCCCCAGCAATGAACTCGGCGAAGCCTACCGAGTAGTTGCAGATTCTCAGGGAATTTATGTCCATTTTGCCCGCTTTGAATCCTTCGCACGGAGTATTTTGGAAGCCATGATATCCGGCTTGCCTACTTTTGCTACTCAATTTGGCGGTTCTTTAGAAATTATCGATAACCAAGAAAAAGAGTTTAATGTTAATCCTACCGAGTTAGAAGGCACGGCAAAGAAAATTTTAGACTTCCTTGACAAATGCGATACTCATCCTGAACATTGGCACGAAGTCTCAGAATGGATGAGTCAGCGAATTCATAATAGATACAATTGGCATTTACATAGTAATAAATTACTACAAATTGCTAAAATATTTAGTTTTTGGAACTTTGTTGCTCCAGAAAATAACGAAGCCAGAGATCGCTATATGGAAGCCTTATTTCATCTCATTTATAAACCTAGAGCCGAAAAGATGTTGGAAAAGCATAAGGGGGGATGAGGGAGTGGGGAGTGGGAAGTGGGGAGTGGGGGAGCAGGGGAAGCAGGGGAAGCAGGGGAAGCAGGGGAAGCAGGGAAAGCAGGGGGAGTTAGAAGTTAAAGCATTGGCTTAAAGACTCATTCATCCACCTCAAAGACTCATTCATCCACCTCAAAGACTCATTCATCCACCTCAGAGACTCGTTCATCCACCTCAGAGACTCGTTCATCCACCTCAGAGACTCATTCATCCACCTCAGAGACTCATTCATCCACCAAATTTCCCAATTCCCCATTCCCCATTCCCTACTCCCCACTCCCCACTCCCCACTTATGCAAACAAAAGCTCATTCTCGCCACTTTATCTACACAGACTGGATTTTAATCGAAACCCAGTTTGACCCTGAGCAATTGCACTCTAAAGAAACCGTCTTTACAATCGGCAATGGATATCTGGGAACAAAAGGCAGTTTTGAGGAAGGTTATCCTCATGCATTGCCAGCTACTCTCATCAACGGTGTCTACGACGATGTGCCGGTGGTGTACACTGAACTGGCAAATTGCCCTGACTGGCTACCTTTGGTAGTGATTGTGAATGGCGATCGCTTCCGTCTCGATCAAGGTAAGATATTGCGCTATGAACGAAGGCTTGATTTACGCTACGGACTTCTTAGCCGTTACTTACGTTGGCGATCTCCCAGTGGAAACACTATAGATATTAACTTTGAACGCTTTGCTAGTTATGCAGATCAGCATGTGTTGGCGCAACGCTGCCATTTAACGCCAGTAGATTTTGATGGGGTAATCGAAGTTCAGGGAAGTATCAACGGCTATCCAGAAAATCAGGGTTTTAATCACTGGGAAGGACTAGATCAAGGTAAGACTGACCAAGGAATCTGGTTGCAACGCCGCACCCGCCACTCCCGAATTGAACTCGGTATGGGCACAACAATGAGAATATCAGGCACTGAAGCATCTTTCCAAGTCAGTACCGCACCTGGTTATCCGACCTTGAGCACGACCTATCAGGCTAAATCACAACAGACCGTAACGGTAGAAAAAATAGTGACAGTTTTTACCTCGCGGGATACTGAGACACCAGTTTCAGCAGCTACGGAAAAGCTCGCGCAGCTGCCAGACTACGCAACGCTACTAAAAGCCAATGAGCAGGCATGGGATGAGGTGTGGCAGCAAAGCGACATCCTCATTGAAGGGGATAGCACAGCTGCTTTTGCTGTTCGCTACAATCTCTTCCAGCTGCTGATTGCTGGGCCACGCCATGATGACAAGGTGAGCATTCCTGCTAAAACTCTTTCTGGGTTCGGCTATCGCGGTCATATCTTTTGGGATACAGAAATTTTTATGCTGCCCTTTTTTCTGTTTACCCAACCAGCGATCGCCCGAAACTTACTCAGTTACCGTTGGCACACCTTACCAGGAGCTAGACGCAAGGCAATCCATTACGACTATAAAGGGGCAATGTTTGCCTGGGAAAGTGCTGATACCGGAGATGAAGTAACACCACGTTGGGGACTCAATAGTGATTTTTATGGTGAAGACGTGCGGATTTGGTGCCGCGATCGCGAAATTCATATTAATGCAGATATTCCCTACGCCGCTTGGAACTACTGGCAAGCCACTGGTGATGATGAGTGGATGCAACAGCGTGGCGCAGAGATTATTTTGGATGCCGCTATCTTCTGGGGTAGCCGGGTTGAATTCAATTCTGAGCGCCAACGGTATGAAATTCGGGGAGTGATCGGCGTGGATGAATACCATGAATTCGTTCACAATAACGCCTTTACCAACCGGATGGCGCAATGGCATCTAGAGAAAGCGATCGCAGTCTATGATTGGTTAGCTCACAAGTTCCCCGAACGAGCTACTGAACTAGATCAGAAACTAAAACTTACCCTACAAGAGCGAACGCACTGGCAAGATATCATCGCCAAAATCTTGTTTCTCCATGACCCATTAACAGAACTAATCGAGCAGTTCGAGGGATTTTTCCAATTAGAAGATATCAACTTAGCAGATTACGAAGGGCGCGATCGCTCCATGCAAGGCATCTTGGGTATTGAGAAAACCAATAAATATCAAGTAATCAAGCAGCCAGATATTTTGATGCTCCTTTATTTAATGCGGGAATCAGCAGATTTTCCCTACAACGAAAAAGCATTGCAGACAAACTGGGACTACTACGCACCACGCACAGACATTACTTATGGTTCGTCCCTTGGGCCGGCAGTTCACGCAATTTTAGCTTCCGATTTAGGCAAATCAACCGAAGCTTACGAAGTGTTTACGCAGGCGTTAATGGTGGATCTTGAAGATAACCGAGGTAACACCAGCGATGGAATTCACGGCGCTACTGCTGGTGGCATTTGGCAAGCTGTAATTTTTGGATTCGGTGGCATTCAACTAACCGAAAATGGCCCCGTAGCCAACTCCCATCTGCCTGATGGCTGGACGCGCCTGAAGTTTAAACTGCACTGGCAAGGATTATGGCACGACTTCGATCTACGCAAAGGACAAGTCGCCCAAGATATAACTCGTCAACTAGAATATCTCGAACTTTCCCTATCCCCAAATCCCCCAAATTCCCGCTCAGAAGCTTCTGAACACCAGACTTCTCCCCCTGCCTCCCCACTCCCCACTCCCCACTCCCCACTCCCCACTCCCTTAACATCCAACATCCAAGGATTCATCTTCGATCTAGATGGAGTGCTAACAGATACAGCAGAACTTCACTATCAAGCTTGGCAAAAGCTAGCAGATGAAGAGGGGATACCGTTTAATCAGCAAGCTAACGAAGCGCTGCGCGGTGTATCCCGTCGTGCTTCCCTGATGCTGATTATTGGAGATAAACCGTATTCGGAGGCACAAATCGAGGAGATGATGGAGCGTAAAAATCGCTACTATGGGGAATTGATCCAAAACATGACATCCAAGGATTTATTACCAGGTGCGATCGCTCTCTTGAATGAACTGCGGCAAGCTGGGATTAAAATCGGTATTGGTTCAGCTAGCAAAAATGCCCAGACAGTAATCGAGCGATTGGGCATTGCCGATAAAGTAGATGCGATCGCTGACGGTTATAGTGTACAGCAACCTAAGCCAGCACCCGACCTATTTGTGTACGCAGCCAACCAGCTAGGACTCGAACCAGCGCAATCTGTAGTTGTAGAAGATGCCGCAGCAGGTGTTGAGGCGGCCCTAGCCGGTGGTATGTGGGCAGTAGGACTCGGCCCAACTGAACGAGTTGGAGCCGCTCATATTGTTTTGCCCAGCTTAGAAGGGGTCAAATGGATAGATTTAAGAGCCAAATTAAGCAATATTGCCAGAAAAAAGCCTTGCTCTTTCTGATTACCCCCTTAAAAAGGGGGCTGCCGCAGATGGGGGGATCTTATCCGAACCGTATTGCGCGTATTGCGTGCTGCACTATCTGCAATTTCTGTCAGAATATCCAACTGAATTCTGAGGACTAGCGTCTTTATAGCGGTTCCCATTCACATGCGGTACAACATTATTATATATATTGCGAAGTGTAAGGGCACGGCAGTGCCGTGCTACGGGTGTACCTCACGTAAACGAGAAACCCTATATTCTGTTTTAATAACTATTAGAAGAATTAGAACAAAGCGATCGCTCACAACATGCGATCGCTTTTAGCTGTGAGTGCCAATCTACCCTTCCATCGCGCCAGTAATGCAAGCAATATGCCAGGAATGGGATTAGGGATGTCCATCGTCAAGCAGGCTGTAGATTTACATGGCGGCGAAATTTTTGTCGAAAGTGCGATCGGTGTGGGAACTACCTTTACCGTAACTCTGCCATTTTCGAGAAATATGAATATATAGCGGCTTGCACAGCTTTTAGGTCAATTTCCACTTTAGAAGACTTTATAAATCATCAATCACTTTTATTTATCGAATCAAAAATAAAATATAATTGCTTCTATGCTAAAAGGACTTTAAAGTGGGGTTAGCCGGTCAAGAATAAGTTGATTGTAAAGTTTTTCTTAACACTAGCTTAGGGAAAGCAATTCAAATAAAATACTTTGTATATTTAAGTGTGAGTTTAAAATATTACGCCTGTGGTAATCTCTAACAAATCAGAATACGCACTTCTAGCCCTGTTAGAGTTGGCAAGCTGCTACCCTAACGGTGAAGCCCTACAAATCCGGGAGATAGCGGTCTTACAAGACATACCGAACCGCTATTTAGAACAACTCCTAGCCACATTAAGGCGTGGAGGTTTAATTAAAAGTATACGCGGAGCAAAAGGTGGCTATGTTCTGGCACGAGATCCCGGAAAGATTACAGTGTTAGATGCTTTTAGCTGCATGGAAGGATCGGATATTGTTGTCTCTAATCCTGAGCCGACTCCCAACACCGTAGAAGGTGAGCTAATTCAGGAAGTCTGGCAGGAAGCACGTCAGGCTGCTAACTCAATTTTGGAAAAATATACACTCCAAGACCTTTGTGAACGAAGATCAATGCGAAAGCAGAAGGAACTCATGTATTACATTTAGAAAGGATGAAGTAGGAAAATTTTCATCATTAGTTAGTATAAAACTAATAACCTGTGAGGCTGTTATATGCCTGAAGTAAATTCTCAACAGCCTATAAATAGCGCCGCTACTCTTGTGGAGAGTTATGCAGCAGGAAAACGGGACTTTAGTAAAGCAGAACTGGGTAATGCTGATTTGCAAGGCATTAACTTGAAAGGTTCTGACTTTAGTTATGCTGACTTGAGTGAAGCTAACCTGAGTGGCGCAAATTTGAGGGGAACTGATCTGAGTTTTGCCGATCTGGGTCAAGCTAATCTGAAGGATGTTAATCTCAGGGGAGCATTGTTGATGTCAACGAATCTTCGCCAAGCCAATCTCAAAGGAGCGAACCTGGAAAAAGCAGACTACGATCGCAGCACCAATTTTCCTCAAGATTTCGACCCAGTGAAAGCGGGTATGCAGATTAAATCTGAAAATTGATTGAAGTTCAATGATGGTACTTGCCTCAAGATAGAAGATATTTCTCCTAAAAAAGTTGTACTTTGGTGAAAAAGCCTATCGATGAGGTTGACAATGGAGGCGAAAAGTGAAACCCCCAACCGACGCGCACCACTAATCACTGCTGGAATTTTTCTTGGTGTAGGTATTGGAGGGTTTATTGATGGAATTTTACTGCATCAGATCCTCCAGTGGCATCACATGCTTAGTAATATTCGACCTCTGACAAACATGGCGAATATAGATTTAAACATGGTATGGGATGGGTTATTTCATACCTTTAATTGGGTATTCACCGTGGTAGGAGTTGTCTTACTATGGCGTGCCGGAGGGCGTGATGATGTTCCTTGGTCATCACAGACCTTTATAGGGTCAATATTGATTGGTACTGGGTTGTTTGACTTCGTTGAAGGTTTAATTGACCATCAAATTCTCGGTATCCATCATGTGAAATCAGGCCCAAATGAGTTAGCTTGGGATTTAGGATTTCTTGCATTCGGTGCGTTACTTATTATCATCGGCTGGATAATGATAAAAAAGTCAAGAGTCATTAGTCATTAGTCATGGGGCATGGGGCATTGGGCATGGGGCATTGGGCATGGGGCATTGGGCATGGAGCATGGGGCATTGCTCAATAATCATAGTTCTTCTTCCCCTGCCTCCCCTGCCTCCCCTGCCTCCCCTACCTCCCCTGCTTCCTCATCCCCCACTCCCCACTCCCCACTCCCTACTCCCTACTCCCCCCTATGACAGATACTTTTGAAAAAACTAGCTGGAGTTGGCAGCTTTCTCAATTTCAACAACAAGCGGGAGAATGGTGGGAATACCAGTTTTACCGCTTTGAACGCGCAATGCCCGAATTGCCTACTGGATGGTCAATTAGTCCAAGGCTTGGTGAGTTGCTGAAATTCCTGTTTTGGCTGGTACTAGGTTTATTTATTGCTTGGGTGGGTTGGCGATTATGGCGAGAATTCAGTCCTTATATATATTCTTGGCTGAATAGAAGTAGTAATATCACTGACTTTAGCGTAAAAAATCGCTCTAGTGAGTCATCCATAGCTCTTTTGTTGGAGCGATCGCAACAATTTTATCGTCAGGGAAACTACCGCGAAGCTTGCCGTTGTATCTATTTAGCGATGTTGCAGCAGTTACATCAAAACTCTATCGCGCCCCACAAAGTCAGCCGCACAGATGGAGAATATCTGCAATTGCTGCGATCGTCTGTGACTCCCATACAGCCTTATGAAACTTTAATTACCACTCACGAGCAATTATGTTTTGGTAATGCCGAGATATTGCCAGATAATTATGAACAGTGTCGGCAAGCTTATCGGGAAATCTCCCCAGAATGAAGAGAACGCCGGTAAAGAAAGAATACATACGTAGCTCAAAAAATCAATATGTTTATTGAAAATTAATATAAAAGTCAGAAAAAGCGAGAGATAGGCACAAAAACTTATCCTCGCTTTTTGGTTACCTAAGCTGTGAGAGTTGCGATTGCCTTTTCCACAGCTTCCAAGGCAGTATTTACTTCCGCCTCTGTGACAATCAGCGGTGGCACAAATCGGACTACTTTTGGCCCGGCAGGTACCAGTAATACGCCCTCCTTGATGGCAGCATTGACGATATCTGCTGCGGTTAGTTGAATATCGGCTCGCAACTCCAAACCGTTAATTAAACCCCAACCCCGAACTTCGCTAATGTGTTGAGGATATTTCGCTGCGATCGCCCTCAATCCAGATCGCAATTGTTCACCCCTGTCTTGCACATTCTGCAAAATATTTTCCCGTTCCAATGTCTGGCAAACACTGAGTGCTACACCACACACAAAAGGATTTCCGCCAAAGGTGCTGGCGTGTTCCCCTGGTTGAAAAACATCACAGAATTTCTTGCTCATCATTGCACCGATCGGGATACCGCCACCTAAGCCTTTGGCACTGGTGAAAATATCCGGTTCAACGCCGAGATGTTCGTAAGCCCATAATTTGCCACTGCGCCCCATGCCAACTTGCACTTCATCAAAAATCAATAAAATGCCAGTTTCGTCGCAAATCTGCCGGAGCTTTTTGAAATAGGCAACATCTCCTGGACGCACACCGCCTTCTCCCTGCAATGGCTCAATCAGAATCGCCGCTACCCGATAATCGCCTTCATCCAACTCACTAATCGCCACTTCCAGAGCGTTAATGTCGTTGTAACTTACGTAGTGGAACCCAGGAACCAAAGGATCAAAGTACTTTTGATACTTCGGTTGTGCGGTGGCGGTAATCGTTGCCAAAGTCCGTCCGTGGAAACTGGCATTGGCGGTTAAAATAATTGGTTTTTCAATTTCTAATACTGTGTGAGCATATTTCCGCGCCAGTTTAATTGCGGCTTCGTTAGCTTCAGCTCCAGAGTTGCAGAAAAATACGCGATCGGCACAAGAATGTTCAACGAGCCATTTTGCCAATTCACCTTGCTCAGGAATGTAGTACAAATTAGAGACATGGTGCAGTTTCTGGATTTGGCGTGTCACCGCTTCTACCATCACTGGGTGAGCATGTCCTAAAGTACAAGTGGCAATTCCAGCCACAAAATCCAGATATTCTCGCCCCTGTGTATCCCAAACCCGGCATCCAGCACCCCGTTCTAGCGCTAAGGGAAACCGACCGTAGGTAGACATGACAGCTTCATTAAAGCTATCTGTATCAAAGGGACTAGATGCTACAGACCCTGAATCTGGGGGGATGGTGGCTTGGTCAACGAGAGTTTTTAGGCTCACTACCGCTCCTCCTGAAAGTTTTTCATTATATAGTTATTTACTAGTTTCCTAGAAATCCCTAAAAAATACTTTTTATTTAGCACAACTCGTACTTCTTCTTAGGCTAACGCTTATATCACCTCAAACGCTTGGCGGTGCTGAAAAAACTTTGTACTTAACACTTGAGAAATTGAAAGCCATAGATCGCCAACAGGGATCTGTGGCTTTCACGATTGACTTAGGGGCATAAAAATACCCCCTTAAAAAGGGTGTCGCCGGAAGCGGGGGCAATATGGTTCGGTTAAGCCCAAATGCATAACTAGCAACTTGGGTTATTAACCTATTTACGGTCTATTAGCAGCAATTGCTTGAATTTCTTGAGATGACAGTACCCGTTTGGCAAGTCGGACAGAGCTTATTTGACCCCTAAAAAAGCCTGGCCAACCCGGATTATCAGAGCGTCTGCCAATGACTAAAGGTTTGGAGTTAGAAAGAGAACCACTTCTTATTCTTGGATTAAATCGTTTGCCAACGACTTCTACTCCATCAAGATACCAACGACCGCCATCCGGTTGGTCGCGGTCTACAGTCACAGCTACATGATGCCAATTGCCATCGGCGATTGAGATATTGCTTGTATAGTTTGTAAATTGATTTCCCACTCCATCTGCTAATTGAAGCAACAAACTACCGTTGAAGTTAGACAGCGAATACCCTTGTATTGGCCCTGTTGTCTCAACTCGTTTGTCTAAAATGACTTCAATTCCGCTAGTACTAGTCGTTTTTACCCAGGCAGAAATGCTCAAGTCTCCCGTGCCAAAGTTTAGGTTCTCGTTGTCGGGAATTACACGAAAGTCGCTTGTACCATTAAAGGATACGACGCCATCTAAAACAGGTGTTCCTGTAACCGGAATACCTGTAAGCGTGACTGCATCTCTGGTTTGGCCTGGAAGTACGATGCCATTAGCTTCTGGAAACTCTACGAACCCTACTTCTGGTGTTGGTGGTAAATCTGCGGCGGTTAGCT
>JAHCSU010000282.1 GCA_023522315.1 Nostoc sp. CCCryo 231-06 | reverse complement strand
TGTATTATGTATGAACAAATATCACCTCAAAACACCCAAAGTCAACACCCTAGCTAGAACGCCCTTTAAAAAGGGGGGAACCGGAATCAAAGTCCCCCAATTTATCGGGAGACTTAGGGGGATCTAAAACGTTTTGCTACCAGGATGAGGACTTTTCAAACAACCTCTGATAACAGTATTGAATTTAGTGGCTTCCATGACACTGAACGCTATGTCACCAACTGGGTTTCCTGCAATGGCAAAGAAGTTGGTGAAATCACCAAACGCCCTACCTAATTCCAAGAAATTGTATTAGAAATTCAGAAAATTGTTTGTACCAGACAATTTTCTTCATCAAATTTAACGCCATATTAAATGACGCTCATAGACAGGCAAATATTAATGAATCCCAGACTGTACGCGCCACAGACTAGCATAAATTCCATCAAGTGCGAGTAAATCCTCGTGCTTACCCTGCTCCACAATTTGACCATGATCCATCACATATATGCAATGACTGTGGCGAATCGTGGAAAGACGATGAGCGATCGCTATAGTGGTGCGATTTACGGTAATCTTATCTAAAGAACGTTGGATTGCAGCTTCAGTTTCATTATCTACCGCAGATGTCGCCTCATCCAAAATCAAAATCGGCGGATTTTTCAAAACTGCTCTGGCTATAGCTATCCGTTGGCGTTGTCCTCCAGATAATTTTTGTCCTCGCTCTCCAACTATTGTTTCATAACCTTGGGGTAACTCCATAATAAAATCATGTGCTTCAGCTACTTTCGCAGCATTAATGATTGCTTCATCAATCGCTTCAAAAGTACCGTAGGCAATATTCTCTGCCACCGTACCATGAAATAAAAATACATCTTGACTAACTAAGCCAATACTGCGACGCAAATCGGATAAATTCAAGTTGTGAATATCAACCCCATCAATGGTAATTGAGCCATTAGCAATATCATAAAATCGCAACAAGAGTTTTACTAAGGTGCTTTTACCTGAACCTGTAGAACCAACAACCGCAATAGTTTTTCCAGCAGGAATGTGTAAGGATAAATCCTTAATTATTATTCCACTATTTCGATAAGCAAAAGTAGCATTTTTAAACTCAACTTTCCCCTGTACTTGCTCCACAACTAAAGGCATATCTCCCGTAATAATTTGGATGGGAGTATCTAACAAATCCATCACCCGTTTTGTGGAAGCCATCGCCCGTTGATATCGGTCAAAGGTTTCTCCTAAAAATACCAATGGCCACAATAATCTTTGGACTAAAACTAATAAAACACTATAATTACCGATAGATATCCTACCAGAATACGCTGCCATACCTCCCAGAAATAATAAAGCCGTAAATCCAACTAAAACCAACATTCTAATTACAGGCACAAAAGCCGCAGAAAGTTTAATTGCTTTGGCATTACTTCTTTTATAAGCTTCGCTTTCTGTTGCTAATCTGGCACTTTCATATTTTTCAGCAGTGAAACTTTTAATTGTGGTGATACCACTAATATTATTAGCTAACCGAGAATTTAGAAAACTCACCTTTTCTCTGACATCAGCATAACGAGGTTCGAGACGCTTTTGATAGACTAATGAACCCCAGAGGATAAACGGCATTGGTAGCATTGCTGCTAAGGTAATATTGAAAGGTAAAATGAAGAATGCACCACAAATTAAAATTATAAATGAAGTTGTGACTTGGATAATTTCATTTGCTCCCCCATTTAAAAAGTCTTCGAGTTGATTGATATCATCACCGAGAATAGACATCAAACCGCCTGTACTACTATCTTCAAAATAAGCTGATTCTAATTCTTGTAAATGATTGTAGGCATCTAAGCGTAAATTATGTTGAATATTCTGGGCTAAGTTTCGCCAAAGTCTATTATAGGCATACTCAGAAAGTGATTCAAATATCCAAACAATCACAGTAATTAATGAAAGTAGAGCAAATTGCCATAAGACTTCTGTAATTCCCAATTTGGCAATAAAAGAATCTTGCTGTTTGACTAATATATCTACAGCAACGCCAATTAGCCAAGGTGGTGCTAAATCTAAAATTGTATTGATAATAGAATAGGTTGTGGCTTGATAAATTTGTGGGCGATATTTTTGTCCATAGTTGAGCAACCGTTGGAGGGGAGAGCGTTTATTTATTCCTGGGTCAACTTTTGATGTCATTGTAATAGTTGAAGGTGGAAATTTTATGTTTTTACCTAGTATATTTTACTATTATCGGTTGATTAATCTAGCCAAAAACGGCAAATTTTTAACGGATTTTTGGCGATGCTGAAAGTATTGTTTCGGATTCAAGGCGAACTTTTTGCAGAAAGCAGAGGCAAAGTAACTACGATTATCAAAACATACCCTGAATGCTACTTCTTCAACCTTCATATCTCCTGATACTAAAAGTTGTTTGGCTTTTTCTAGGAGATATTCGTGCGAATATTTAAATGTGCGATCGCCTGGGTAATTTTCTGGTGGTTTTTGGGAAAAGCGATCGCAGTCATCTCACAGTTTTAACTCGATTCGGCGCACCGATTTTTTTAAGGTGTGTTGACTAGGTATTTAAATAAATCATCAATCACGGCATTTATCGCTAGAACATCAAAAGCATACCAATGATCAGAATCTACAAGATAAACCCGATTTTGTTGCACTACCTTCAGTTTTTGCCACAAAGGAGATTTCTGCAACTTTTCCAAATTTTCTTTAGCATCTCCTTTTGTGTAAGAAAGGAACAAAACGTCACCATCAATTTCGGATAAATTCTCGTAAGAAATGTTGCTTCTTGTGAAAAAATCTCCGCTTTGTCCAGGTGGGCGTTGTAGCCCAATGTCACTCAAAAGTTTACCAGTAGGATGTTTGCTTCCATAAGTGAATATTCCATAGGTTTGATCTACTGTGGCAACTGATACTTGCATCTGAAGACGGCGATTCTCCTTTGGAGAGGCTACGTCAACACCCAAAGCTTGTTTAAGTTTGTCAATCCGCTGCCAATATTCGTCTATTAACTGTTTACTCTCTTGTTCCTTATCTAGTACCTTGGCAACATCTTCTAAATGTTTTTGCCAAGGAGGGGGTGGCCCAGGGTAATCTAATACAACAGTAGGCGCAATGTCAGTTAGCGGTTTGTAGATATTTTGCAACCGAGTATTTGATAAAATTAAATCGGGTTTCAGTAGCAAAATCTTTTCTAAGTTTGGTTCATTGAGGCTTCCAACAAATTCAACTTTATCCACTTTGTCTCGAAGATACTTTGGAAAAGGCTCACTTGGAATCCATATATATGCAATGGGTTTAATACCCAATGCCAAAGCACTACTAAAAGTACTCATCCATAGAGTCGCAATTCGCTGAGGATTGCGAGGGATGCACGTTTTACCCATCACATGTTGCACGACTCGGCAATTTTCTAATGGTTGTTTTAAGCTTGTAGCATTTAGATCAATATTTCTGCTACAAGCTGAAACAAGTGTAAATGTCAAAACTCCCAATAATAATAGATAAACAAGGCGGTGTAGAGAAATTTTCATGGATATCTGATTACTCAAAACTGCCAAGAAATTGTACCCTGCACAGTGAATGGCTCACCAGGAAAAACAAAAAAGTCACCAAAGGCACTTTCATAATAGTCCACATTGAATACATTCCTGAAATTGACCTGGGCGCGAAGTCGTTCTTTTTTGTAGAAGATGCTGGCATCAGTCCGCAGGTAACTTGGCAAAGTAAAAGTATTCGCTAAATCCGCCTGCCGATCTCCCACAAAGAAGAAGCCTAAGCCAATCCCTAAACCTTTCAAATCACCCTGTTGAATTTCGTAAGTAGTAAACAAGTTGAAGCTGTTTTCAGGCGCATTTTCCAAACGGTTGTCAACCAGATCGAGGTCAGTGTCTTCAGAGACTTTTGCATCAGTATAGGCATAGCCCGCAAAAATGTTCCATCCTGGCAAGATTTCGCCTCCAATACTGAGTTCAACACCTTGACTGCTTTGTTCACCTGTTTGAATGGAGAAGCTTGGATTGTCATTATTAGGGTCATCCGTCAAAACATTCGAGCGTGTCAGGTCGAAGAACGCAAGCGTTGCAGAAAGTCTATCAGTGAAATCTACTTTAGCCCCAATCTCATATTGCCTGCCCCGTTCGGACTGGAATGTACTGTCATCAGAAGCAATCCCAGTTACAGGGGTAAATGAGGTACTGTAATTGGCATAGAGTGATACTGGCTCAATAGGTTGATAGACAATGCCTACACGGGGACTGAAGTTATCTCCTGATACGCTTGTTTCTGTGTTTGTAATAAAATTCTGAAGTGTCTGGTTAAAGGTGTCAAACCGCACGCCCAACAGTAATTTCAGATTCTCTGCCAGCGTGACTTGATCTTGAACGTAAATACCCAATGCATCTGTTAAGTTGCCATTATCATAGATGGGGAAAGGATCGCCGAGTGGCTGACCATAGACTGGGTTGAATAGGTCTATGGATTCTATTGACCTGCCAATGCCTCGAAACCTTGATATCTCAAATCTACTGAGATCAACTCCAAAAACTACCTGGTGGCCAATCGAGCCAGTTGAGAATTTGTTAACCAAGTCTACTGCAAAGTTATAACTAGATTGATCTATTGTCCTCGTAGTGAAGCTACGATTTAGGGTTCGATTATCAGGCTCAAAGCCAGTACCAAAGACTTGATCTTCTGTGCCATAGAAAGACGATACTCGAAAAGCATTTCGCAACGACAAACTGTCGCTGAATTTATGCTCCAGTGTGTAGCCAATTCTATAAAGGTCTACATCAAACGGTTTAGCAGAGGGTTCAGTAATACTACGGTTGAGCGGTATTCGACCATTGGGATTTGGTAGCACCGTACCGGCCGCTGGTAGACCTAAGTCAACTTCATTTTCTGAAGATGAGTACTCACCTTCGAGAGTCAATTTTGTGCGATCGCTGATTGCCCAACTAACGACAGGCGCAACAAACAGTCTTTCGGAATTTTTAAAGTCGGTAAAGCTGCCTAAATTTTGGTAAGCTGCGTTCACTCGATATAAAACTTGCTTAGAGTCCTCTAATGGCCCAGATAGATCGACTGTGCCACGGTAATAGCTGTAGTTCCCAACGGTAGCTGTAGCCTCATAGAAGGGATCGCGCAGAGGCTGCTTTGTAATCAGGTTAATTGTGCCTCCTGGATTGGCTCGACCAAACAGCACCGAACTTGGGCCTTTCAGGACTTCTACTTGTTCGATCTGGGAAAAGTCCAATTGACGTGTGGCCAGAAAATCTGGCAAACCATTTCTAAGAATATTCCCTGAGTCATCCCTAGTGGTAAAGCCTCGAATAGCAAAAAAAGAACCATTGGAAAAGTTAGGAGGAAACGTTGTATTCACTCCAGGGACATTTCTGATGGCTTCTTCTAGACGGGTAACATTTTGGTCTTCTAGCACCTGACGTGGCACTACCTGAATTGATTGAGGAATATCGCGCAAGGCTGTATCTGTCTTCGTTCCAGTTGAAGAATTTCTCACACGATAGCCATCTTGCTCTCCTGTCACCACCAATTCAATCGGTTCATCAGTCTCCGCCGATGGTTGCTCTTGGGGTGTTTCACTGGCTGGCTTTTCTTCCACTGGCGGAGTTTGTGATTGTTGCGTCACAGCCGCAGGTGTTACGCCAAAAATTAGTCCCTCATCCCCATCAAATAACTCAACTATCGGCAGTCCTGTTTCCCCCGTCACTGTCACCTGGATAGTATTATTATCTTGATTAACTACCAAAACTTCCGCAATTCCGGCAAATGGTTTTTCTTGACGAAATGTATCACCACCCTCGTAACGCAATTGCGAATTGGGAATATCGATAATTAATTTATTGTCTTCATTCTTCTGGACAGGTTTGAGAGCATCACCTTTAGCAGTTTCTAAAATGACCTCAACACCTTTTTCAGTTTGGTTCATACGTACCCCTGTAACTTCTACTATTGCCTCTGCATCAGGGTTCTGAGTTAATAACAGTGCGGCATTAGTCTGGGGAAGTTCTACCTCACTCAACTGGGGAATAGTTGATATAGATTTGCGTTTATCTCCAAGAGAGACTGAACTTACTCCATCGGTTTCAGCCAGGACTGACTGTGTTATGAGTATGAAAACTGAGGCTGTAAACATCAGCCCGGAAAGCGATTTTATTAATCTCATCACCAAATCTCACTCACACCAACGTATTTATCAGACTTTTGACCCCTCTCCTGTGACAGATTAGGGTATTAGGTCACTCCATTTATCCCCACAAGCTGTTAGGAATATTTCTTAACTAAACTAGTAGTGTATCTACAATACGGGATTCGGATTTCTAATTTGAACGCTAGAGGGATTTTTTTTGAACGCTAGAGGGATTTTTGCTGATGTTGAAAGTATTGTTTGGGATTCAAACCAAATTTTTTGCGGAAAGCTAAAGCAAAGTAACTGCGACTGTCAAAACCTACTCTAAATGCCACTTCTTCAACTTTCATTTCTCCTAATGCTAAAAGTTGTTTCGCTTTTTCCAGACGATAGTTGTGCAAATATTTGAACGCAGATGTCCCGAAAACTTGACGAAACCCACGCTTCAATTTAAATTCATTTATCCCTACTTGTTGTGCTAACTCTATTAGACTGGGTGGATTTTCTAGATTATCCAACAAAATTTCTTTGGCTTGGTATATTCTCTCAATATCTCTCAACCTTTTGTCTGGAAAGCTATGATTTTGTATCTCCTGTTCCTGAAATTGCTGGAAATAAAGCGTCATCAATTCCATTGCTTGACTTTCCAAATACATTCGCTTCATCAAGCCTTGATAGGGACACTTGAGGATATTACATAACACCTGCCACATTTGCTGTGTAATTTCCCCTTGCTGGTAGTAAGGCTGTACTTTACCATTCATTACTGCTTGGCGCAGAAAAATGGGGATCTGTTCTAATTCTTCTTCGCCAAAACTTTGAAAAAATTCCTGTGGTTCGATTTTCAGATAAATTCGTGAAAACTTTTCTCCGGCTTTCCACCATTCAGTTTCTTTGATATCGCAGTTACATTCTGAATAATATCTGCCTACGATTTCGTCTGTCTTGTCAGTTAAACCGTGGCGTTCAATTCTCACTTTTCCTGAGAGGAAAAAACTTAAGCCAAATTCAGTATCGTCTAAATTATCTCTAATCCATACTAAATCATCAATAAACTCTTTTTCGTGTATCTTAATAAATAATCCATTACGTAACTCTATCCAGCACATATAGGTATTAAAAATATCTAGAATTTTCCCTTTATGGATAGTTTCACCCCCCTTTGATTGAATAGAAGCTTGACCATTTTGCTCACTTTCTGCCCATAGCTCTTCCCAGTCTGTACTTGTAATAATTTTTGTCATAGTTTAATGATAATTGCTATTGTTATCAAGCTGATATGATATATGGTTGAAACTAACGCGCCTTTTGCAGTTCCTTAAAAGGGAACACCTAATACTGGATGCAATGTTAATTGCAAACTTGACAAATCAGCGATCGCTCCAGTAGTCAGTACCCCAAACCGCTATATCTCTTAAATAAGAAATATGGGTAATTTTTTCAATCCAATCACAAAATAGAAGAATTTGCTTGTAGTTTCTTTTCTCCCTTGCGTCCTATGGGAATACACATTGGTGTCCCCACAACTGGGTCAGCCACAACACGACACTCTAAGCCAAAAACTTCTTGTACCATCTCTTCAGTCATTACCTGCTGGGGTTCTCCAGCCGTGAAAATACGGCCTTGTTTCACAACAACCAGATAATCTGCATAACGACAAGCCTGATTTAAATCATGCAACACCATGACAATAGTCCGTCCCTGATGTTGGTTCAATTCATATAACAAATCTAAAACTTCTATCTGATGTGCCAAATCCAGAAAAGTAGTCGGTTCATCTAACAGTAAAATATCTGTATCTTGTGCTAATGCCATTGCAATCCAAGCACGTTGTCGTTGTCCACCAGACAAAGTATCTAATCCTCTGTCGTCCAACTCTAATAAGTTTGTAATTAAGAGTGCTTGTTGGACAATTCTTTCATCTTTTTCCGACCACTGCTGTAACCAATTTTGATAAGGATAGCGTCCTTGTGCTACCAAATCTCTGACTGTTAATCCTTCCGGTGCAACTGGCCCTTGCGGTAAAATTCCTAATTGCTTCGCTACATCCTTAGTAGAAAGATTAAAAATAGATTGCCCATCCAGATAAACTGTACCGCCATAGGGTTTGAGCAGTCTAGCTAGACCTCGTAATAAAGTTGATTTACCACAACCGTTTGCACCCACTAAAGCACTAATTTGTCCGGTGGGAATTGCTAAATTTAAATCTTTAATAATTGGCACACCATCATAAGCTAAAGACAGACTTTTGGTTGATAATCCTTTCATAGTTGATACCATTTTGAATTTTGAATTTTGAATTGATTTATTCCTTATTTTTTCCGGTTACGAATTAACAAATAAAGAAAATAAGGCGCACCAATAGCAGCAGTCACCACCCCACAAGGAATTTCGATAGGTGCAAAGAGGGTTCTTCCTAAGAAGTCTGACCCTACAACAAGCATTCCTCCTAACAGTGCAGAGGTAGGGATCAAGCCTTCATGATTTGTACCTACTAACTGTCTGCCTATATGGGGTGCAATTAATCCTACAAAACCAATCATTCCGGCTGTGGCGACTCCTGCACCTGCTAAGGCTACACCCACTAGCACCAGCAAACCCCGTTGCCATTCCACCCGACTCCCTAAGCTTTTGGCAACATCATCTCCCAAATTTAAAGCGTTTAAATGTCTGGCTAGTGTCAACGCCATCGGGATAAAAACGATTAACCAAGGTAAAAAGGAAAAAACTTGTTCCCAGGTGCGTCCGTAGACACTACCAGCTAACCACACCAAAGCATCACTAACGCTATAAATATCGCCAAAGGTAATTAATAAACTGGTGAAAGCACTAGCGATCGCAGACAACCCCACCCCCATTAAAATGAACAGAACGGGGGAACTACCATTGTTCCAAGCTAGGGAGTAAATTAAACCAGCCATCAATAAAGCACCGACAAAGGCTGATACAGGTAAAGTGTAAATGGGTGCTGAGGGAAATAATACAATTACTGTAACGGCTGCTAGACCTGCTCCCGCATTGATGCCAATAATGCCGGGATCAGCTAATGGGTTGCGTGTGATGCCTTGAAAGATAGTCCCAGAAACGGCCAGCGCCATCCCCACCATGAAAGCAACCAGGGTACGGGGTAGACGCAGATTATAAATCACAAAAGCATGATCTGGGTTGCCTGTATCTATACCCAATACAGTTTTGACGATATCTAAGGGCGAAATAGGATATTCACCCCGGACTAAATTCATCACCATTGCTACCACAACTGCCACTGCCAAACATAGCAGTATTGGTGGTACACGTCGGTCTATGCGAAAAGATATCGTCTCAGAACGGATGACTAACCAATCAACCTTCATTTTTTCACCTTTGATTTAGCCAAGTAGACAAAAAAGGGTGCGCCAACCAATGCTGTCATTACTCCCACGGGTAATTCTTGGGGTTTGAGTAATACACGCGCAGCGACATCTGCAACTAAGATTAAAGTTGCACCCACTACTGCGGAGTATGGCAAAATCCAACGGTAATCAGCTTTGATGAAAAATCTCACAATATGGGGAACGACTAAGCCAATAAAGCCGATTGGCCCGGCTAAGGATACGGAACTTCCCGCCAGTAAAACCACGCTTATGGCAGTTGTGATTTTAACCCAGGCTGTCTGTTGACCCAAGCCTTTAGCCACGTCTTCACCCAGACTCATAGTCGTAATTTGTCTCCCCAAGGCAAAGGCAACTACTAAGCCAATCATGACGAAAGGCAATGCTGACAATAAGATGTTGAAATCCCGTCCAGCTAAAGAACCAGCCAACCAAAATCTAATTTCTTCTAAGGTGCGTTGACTGACGATGAGAATAGCTGTGGTGAGGGAAGAAATCAGAGCCGTTAACGCCGCCCCTGCTACAGTGATATTCAATGGTGTAGCTCCTCCCTTTCCCAAAGAACCGAGGAAGTAGACTAACATTGCTGTGACTCCTGCGCCCAAAAAGGCCACAGTGGTTAACACACTCAAGGAGGAGCTACCAAACACAAAAATTGTGGCAACTACAGCTAATGCTGCTCGTGACTCAATCCCTAAAATCCCTGGATCTGCTAGGGGGTTCCGTGTCAAACCTTGCATTAATGCGCCGGAGACTGCCAAGGCTGATCCTACCAGTAGCGCAACGAGCGATCGCGGTAATCTCACCGTCTGAATCACTAAATGTTCATAAGAACCGACAAAGGCTGATACAGGTAAAGTGTAAATGGGTGCTGAGGGAAATAATACAATTACTGTAACGGCTGCTAGACCTGCTCCCGCATTGATGCCAATAATGCCGGGATCAGCTAATGGGTTGCGTGTGATGCCTTGAAAGATAGTCCCAGAAACGGCCAGCGCCATCCCCACCATGAAAGCAACCAGGGTACGGGGTAGACGCAGATTATAAATCACAAAAGCATGATCTGGGTTGCCTGTATCTATACCCAATACAGTTTTGACGATATCTAAGGGCGAAATAGGATATTCACCCCGGACTAAATTCATCACCATTGCTACCACAACTGCCACTGCCAAACATAGCAGTATTGGTGGTACACGTCGGTCTATGCGAAAAGATATCGTCTCAGAACGGATGACTAACCAATCAACCTTCATTTTTTCACCTTTGATTTAGCCAAGTAGACAAAAAAGGGTGCGCCAACCAATGCTGTCATTACTCCCACGGGTAATTCTTGGGGTTTGAGTAATACACGCGCAGCGACATCTGCAACTAAGATTAAAGTTGCACCCACTACTGCGGAGTATGGCAAAATCCAACGGTAATCAGCTTTGATGAAAAATCTCACAATATGGGGAACGACTAAGCCAATAAAGCCGATTGGCCCGGCTAAGGATACGGAACTTCCCGCCAGTAAAACCACGCTTATGGCAGTTGTGATTTTAACCCAGGCTGTCTGTTGACCCAAGCCTTTAGCCACGTCTTCACCCAGACTCATAGTCGTAATTTGTCTCCCCAAGGCAAAGGCAACTACTAAGCCAATCATGACGAAAGGCAATGCTGACAATAAGATGTTGAAATCCCGTCCAGCTAAAGAACCAGCCAACCAAAATCTAATTTCTTCTAAGGTGCGTTGACTGACGATGAGAATAGCTGTGGTGAGGGAAGAAATCAGAGCCGTTAACGCCGCCCCTGCTACAGTGATATTCAATGGTGTAGCTCCTCCCTTTCCCAAAGAACCGAGGAAGTAGACTAACATTGCTGTGACTCCTGCGCCCAAAAAGGCCACAGTGGTTAACACACTCAAGGAGGAGCTACCAAACACAAAAATTGTGGCAACTACAGCTAATGCTGCTCGTGACTCAATCCCTAAAATCCCTGGATCTGCTAGGGGGTTCCGTGTCAAACCTTGCATTAATGCGCCGGAGACTGCCAAGGCTGATCCTACCAGTAGCGCAACGAGCGATCGCGGTAATCTCACCGTCTGAATCACTAAATGTTCATAAGAACCGTCAAAGGTGATAAAGGATTCCAGAATCTTGTTTAACGGTATTTCTGCTGCGCCCAAAGTGACACTATATACCAAGCAAGTTAGCAGAATCAGTATTCCCAGAATCAGACCCGCTAATGGCGATATTTTGGGTGTGTTCCAGTTTTTGGGTGATGCTGTGGTTCCTCTTGTCATTATTTTTTAGTCAATTGAAAAATATAATCATTTAGGTAAGCAAGTTGTGCCTTCTGTGACATTTGCAATTTCAACATCTTAATTGATAATCTTTATACATTTATCGAGTATTTAAGCAAGGTATATTCTCAAAATATCTTGATTTACTCACTGATGTAAACAGGAAGTTCCAAGATTCTACTTTATACTTATTAGTAGACTTTTTCAACTGCTTGTGTCTTTGTTCTATGAATAAACAGAAATAATTGCGAAATACTTGGGAAAGTTAGTTAGTTGCTGTTTATTGCGCTTATGCCCCTCTAGGCAGAGGAAAGTGAAAAATCCTCATTCGGTCTATAGAGGATTTGACTGGTTGTAAGTAAGTCAGTGGGAAAAAACAAAGCTATGTTCAGAAAGGTTAATCGAGCCAAAACCCTCTTTCCTCCTGCCTTATCCCAACTACAAATATTGACACCGCTCTACTTAGTTTGCGTGTACGACATGATGAAGTTATCAGATAGCACTAGCTAATGAGATAAATTCCTTATTGTTAATCTTCTCAAGATTGTTGTAAATTAAGCATTAATACTTTTGTTAGTTAAGAAATTCTCCCAATTTATCAACCAAAATTGCCGTTAAAAATGACTAATATCTTGACGGAAGAGCAAATCAATCAAATTGAACAGGAAACTCTAAAAAATTTAGAGATATCGTATAACAATCAAGGTTTTGACAAAATTCAGAGATTCCATAATAGCCTATATGATAATTTTTATCAAGTAATCGAATTCCGTCCAGGATTAAGTCTAGAAATTTCTGATGATCGTTACTACCAGAAAGTTAGTTGTAAAATTGACCACTATGGTTTAGATGCACTAACAGCAAAATTTTATTTATCAGGCAATCATCATGTAGTTTGCCCTGGTATTGCAGGAGTCAAGGAAAATTACCAAGAAACAGTAGGGAATAACTACTTGTTTTACCTACCAGATATTGAGGAAACAGAGCAATATTTTGCAGGCGATCGCATCTATTTAATTAGAATTTGTATAGACCTAGACTTGCTGAAAACCTTCATAGATGGGTTAGAGCATTTACCAAAACAGTTGCAGCCTTTTTTGGAAAGTGACTCTCCGCCTTTGTTTCACCGTCCAGTAGGTAAGATTAGCCTTCCCATGCAGACAGCATTACAGCAAATTCTCAAAGTACCCTATCAAGGGATGATACAAAGGATGTATCTGGAAAGCAAAGTCTTAGAATTACTGGCTTTGCAGTTTGCTCAACTGATAGAGGCTGAGGGCGATAAACAACCCTTGATTAATCTCAAAGCTGGTGATGTTGAGAGAATTTATCATGCCAGAGATATTTTAACCAAAAATTATGATCACCCACCCTCATTAATTGACTTAGCGAAAAAAGTCGGCATAAATGACAACAAACTCAAGTACGGTTTTCGTGAAGTATTTGGTACTACAGTATTTGGATATTTGCGTGACTATCGCCTAGAAATAGCGCGAAAGTTGCTACAGGAACAAAAGCAGAACGTGAGAACTGTAGTCAACACAGTTGGTTATGCCAATCAAAGTCACTTCGCCGCTGCATTCAAACGTAAGTTTGGTATCACGCCCCAAGATTGTCGATTAGGAAGAAAAGCTGTGTAATGAAAATTCTTTCTACTCCCAAGTCTTGTTGTCAGCTATTGGCTGCTTACTTGCAGGTTTATGTCATAACTTAATCATACACTCCCGCTATGGTTCAAAACTCTCCGTCTACTATATAGACTTACACCTCGTAAATTACATAAACTCTTTCCACAGACAGTTGCAAATTATTTGTAATATTGAGCTTGTCTTTATGGAGTGAAGAGTATGGAGTCTCGACCATCGAAAGAGATTATTTCAGCCGGGATTGTGTTGGCATTTGTATCATTGCTTGTAGAACCAGCTGTTGCGGAAACTAAATCACATCATTCTATCAGTACGGCAAAGTTACTACTGGTGCAACAAAGTAATGTTGCATCTGTGCAAGTTACAGGCGTAAAAGTCAATAATACAGACAAGGGTATCGAAGTTATTTTAGAAAGTGCTAACCCAGAAGCACTTCAACCTGCTATTAAAAGTGCAGAGAATAATTATATTGCAGATTTTCCTAATGCGGTGTTAGCACTACCTGAAGGTAAAGATTTTAGTATTACTAATCCAGTAAGCGGGATTGTCTCTGTAAGTGTCACTCAAGCTGATGCTAATACTGTACGGCTAACTGTAACGGGTGAAGCGGGTTTACCAACAGCAGAATTATTTGATAGTGATGAAAGTTTAATTTTTGCACTTGCAGTCGTAGCTGAAACAACACAGCAAGCAGAACAGCCGGCAACTGAAGCACCACCAGAACAACCAATAACTCAAAGTGATGAACCTATTGAATTAGTTGTCACAGGTGAACAGGATGGTTATCGAATACCTACAGCCAGCACCGCCACAAAAACAGATACGCCTCTGCGTGATGTACCCCAAGCAATTCAGGTGATTCCTCGACAAGTCCTACAAGACCAACAAGTCAGGCGTTTGAACGAAGCTTTGAAAAATGCGCCAGGTGTTATAGCCGATAACTCAGAACGTTCTGCTTTTGAAGGATTTACCATTCGTGGTTTTAGTAACCGTAATATCATCCGCAACGGACTAAGAGACGATACTAGCATCACAACTAATATTAATACTGAGAACATTGAACAGATAGAAGTTTTACGAGGGCCAGCCTCGGTTCTGTTTGGACAAGGAGGTGCTGGAGGTACGATTAATATCGTCACGAAAAAACCCCAAAGCACTCCTTTTTATGCCATTGAAGGAACTGTTGGCAGTTTTGACACCTATGGCGGCTCTATAGATTTTACAGGCCCATTAAATAATGACAGAACTTTCCTCTATCGCTTAAACGCATCTGTATCCACAACAGACACATTTGTGGATTTCTTTGAAAGAGAGCGTTACTTTATTGCTCCTAGCTTCACTTGGCTAATGGGTAAGAACACCCAATTAACCTTAGAGGCTGAATATTCAGACCAAAAACAACCCAATGACCGGGGTTTACCTGGTGTGGGTACAGTCTTACCTAACCCCAACGGTAAATTACCAATCAATCGTTTTATCGGCGAACCTTTTGATGAAATTGATAAAAACAACCGTCAATCTCTGCGAATTGGCTACAATTTTGAGCATCGGTTTAACGAAGATTGGCAATTACGTAATAACTTTAACTTTTCTTATTTGAGTGCAGCACAAAATTCTTTATTTCCCTCAAATCTATTAGAGGATAATCGTACTCTCGAACGAGGTTTATATGTCGCTAAATTTGCTCAACAAACCTACAGTTTAGATACAAATGTTGTGGGTAATTTCAAAACAGGGAGTATAGATCACAAAGTTTTATTTGGTATTGATCTGTCGAGAGACATTTCTTATCAAGAAGGCAGAAACTTCTTACAAGAGCTTGACACCATAAATATTTTTAACCCTATTTATCGGCGGGAGAGTGCTGGTGCAGTTATTGAGGAATTCGCTGATGCACCTACAATATCACAAGGTTTAGGCTTTTATTTACAAGACCAAATTTCCCTCTCAGATAACTTTAAATTGGTTTTAGGTGGAAGATTTGATATTGTCACCCAAGAAATAGAAAATAATCAAGGTGAAACCACTTCCTCTCAACAAGATGAAGCATTTAGTCCCCGTATTGGTATTGTCTATCAACCAAGTCAAACAGTTACTTTATACGCTAACTATAGCCGTTCATTTCAACAGGTTACAGGAACAAGTTTTGATAGAAGACTTTTTGAACCAGAACGGGGAACTCAGTATGAAGTGGGAATGAAAGTAGATTGGACAAATAATCTTTCTTCAACTCTAGCTTTATACCAAATTACACGCTCAAACGTTCTTACTACTGATTCTAGAGATCCAAGCGGTAATTCTTTTATTCAGACAGGGGAACAAAGAAGTCGGGGTATTGAATTAGATATAACTGGTGAAATTGCACCAGGATGGAAAATAATTGGTGGCTACGCTTACACCGATGCAGAAATTACTCAGGATAACGATATTCTTTTAGTAGGAAACCGCATTAATAATGTACCACAACACGCTTTTAGCTTATGGAGTACCTACGAACTTCAACAGGTAAATCTCCAAGGATTAGGCTTTGGTTTAGGGCTTTTTTATGTAGGAGAAAGACAGGGAGATTTAGACAATAGCTTTAGTTTGCCTAGCTATTTACGTACTGATGCTGCTTTGTTTTACCGCAGAAATAATTTTCGCGCTGCTCTGAATTTGCAGAACTTGTTTGATAATGAGTATTTTGAAACAGGTGAAAGTATTCTGCGCGTTTATGCTGGCGCACCACGTACGGTAAAATTTACCTTGGGTTGGCAATTTTAATTTATAAATTGCTTACATAGATAGTTATTCTTAATTGCGATTTAAGAAAAATTACATCCAGCCCTTGAATGATATTAGGGCTGTTTCATTCCCAAATGCATCGCCAAAACATCCAATGATTAGTAAATGGTTGTATTACATCAGATTATTATTGATAATAACCTTGTCTATAATATTTCTCAAAGGCTGTTATACCGTTTATGCTAAAAAAACTTACTCACCAAAAGTCAAGTTATCTACATCAGAATGTCGGATTATTAAGCATGAATTAGGAGAAAGCTGTATTCCTCTCCATCCTCAACGGATCATTGTGACTGACCAAGAGAGTTTAGAAGTTTTAGTAGCATTGGGGTTAAAACCAATAGCAGCAACTACAGCAAATCGAGTAGGTAACAAAGCACCTATATTGAAGGGAAAAATTGATAATATTATCGATTTAGGTAAGGAAAGCCAGCCCAACCTTGAACAAATTGTCAAATTACATCCTGATTTGATTGTAGGCTTTTCTTGGAGTTCCCAAAATTACCAGTTATTTTCTCAAATAGCGCCAACAGTTTCTATTGAATATAAAGAAAATGGCTGGAAAGAAACTTTACTACAGGTTGCTAAACTAGTTGATAAAGCTCAAGAAGCAGAAAAACTACTGGCAGCATATCAACAAAGAATTGAAAATTTGAGCCTGATTTTTGCTCAGAAATTCCAAAATAAAGAAATTTCTGTAATGCGATTTTACACAACTATTGAATTTACGCAATTCTTAAATCAATTATCATTTCCTGTAGCTATTTTAGAGGACTTAAAATTATCTATACCCCTGGCACAACGTCAGGTTAGTATTGGCGCAAGTGCCAGTTATAGCAATGTTAGTTTAGAACGTGTAGACTTGCTAGAGTCGGATGCGATGTTTATAGCGCTAGACCCAGGTTCGGAAGAAAACTTTCAAACATATCAAAATAGTCCGCTATGGCAAACACTTAATGTAGCTAAAAATAATCAAGTATATACCGTTGATTCCGGTTACTGGATTTTTGGAAATATCCTGTCAGCGAATGCTATTCTAGATGACCTTGTTAAATACTTAGTAGAAGAGTCATGAAAATTTGCAAACTTTGCATCATGTTTTTCTGGTTTGACTAGCACCAGAAACGCATCGAAATAATTTAAGATGGTGCGTTGTGCTACACAACAAAAAATGAACTGTAATTTAGATAATGATAAAACGTTATATAAAATTATTTCTTATCATCACCTTGACTGTGATTTTGGTACAGGGTTGTTATAGCAATTACACGAAAACCACAGAATTAACCGAAGCAAATTTAGCAGCATCTAATTGTCGAGTTATAAAACATCCTTTGGGAGAAACTTGTGTACCTGCAAAACCTCAACGCATTATTGCTTTAGATGAAACCTCTATGGAAGTATTGCTCGCACTGGACTTAAAACCAGTAGCAGCAACACAGCCAAATATAGCGGGGAGCATCATACCAAAGTTGGGTAAAAAAGCTGAAGGTATAATTTCTTTAGGGAAAGAAAGTCAGCCAAATATAGAAAAAATGGTGCAGTTGAACCCAGATTTAATTTTGGGTTTTTCCATCAGTGAAGAAGTATACAATTTATTTTCACAAATAGCGCCGACAGTCACACTTGATTACATTCAAACTGCTTGGAAAGATTCTTTATCACGTATTGCTGAAATTACAGGTAAAAGTGAACAAGCACAAAAATTACTTGAGCAATATCAGCAAAGAGTTCAAGCATTACGCACAGTTATTAATAATCAACGCACAAAAACAACAGTTTCCATCAGCCGCTTTTATGCTGGCAAACAAGTTCCAGAGTTTCGTACCAAGTATTCATTCCCTGGAAGTCTAATTACAGAGGTGGGAATACTTCTACCAGATATGCAAAATAAACTGACTACTAATGAAAATCAGCCTCTAGTTGCAGTTAGTTTAGAGCGTTTAGATTTATTAGATGCAGATATTTTATTTGTAGCATTAGACCCCGGTGCGGAAAATGCTTTTAAAAAATATCACAACAACCAGTTATGGCAAAATTTGAATGTAGTTAAAAATAAACGAGTGTATAAGGTTGATTCTAGTTACTGGATATTTGGTAATATTCTATCAGTAAATGCCATTTTGGATGATTTATTTAAATACTTGGTAAACAATTCCTGAGAGTTAATCATCATAGAGAAATAATGTCTCAACAACTAACTAACAAAACTGTGCTGAATTTTCTCAAAGAAATATTTATTCTTGCTCAAAGTAATTTAGATAGTTTCTATACGAACTGTATAATTTTGACTCAGCTTCCTGATGATGCTGAGGTGGTTTCATTCAATAATTATCTCCATCCAGATAGGCTTTTATCTCAATGGCAAACCAGCGAAATATATCAAAAAACTCAAGATATTCACATTGCGGCATCTATATGGAACAAAGTATATAGCTGGACAACATTACCGGGTGTTTTAGCCTTGATGACTTGGGCTGGTGTAGGGCTAGATGCTGGGCTTGACAATGTAAGTTTTGTTTTAAAGGAGGGTGAACCCAAGGCGTTATGGTTTCATGATTTGAGTGGTACTGTAATTTATCCTCAGAGATTACCTATCCCCATTCCCGAAGATTATCCAGGAAAAATAGTAAATAGCGTGGAAGCCCTACACCAAACTGTATTTACTAGCTTATACCAACGCAATTTTGCACCCATGATAGACAGGGTTCATATTTTAACCAAACTCTCCAAAAAAACTTTATGGGGTAATGCGGTGAACGCTTCGGAAGGACAGTTTTCTAAACTTAGCCAATGTACAAATCTAGAAGCGATACAAACAGATTATTCCGTCTTATATGAACAACCCTACAGTTCAGTCATGCCCGGACGCAATCCCCTCTACAACTTAGTACGCACCGAACAACTCAACGAACCCGGTTTACCAGCCATAACCACAGTCCGCCTCACCTGCTGCTTATATACTTTTATTCCTCCATACGATGAAAAGTGTCCAAACTGCCCTCTGATGCAACCACAGGAAAGAATTGCACTCATGAAGGAAGAAATGGTAGAGACTGACTGAAATTACACTCATCAAAATACCGAAAAAACCCTACAAATGCCACAACAACCAAACCTAGCCAGTATGCGTAATTTTTTCATCATCTGGTTTGGTCAGCTAGTTTCTACCATCGGTAGCAGTATGACCAGCTTTGCGATTGAAATTTGGGCATGGGAAATTACAGGTAAAGTAACTACCTTGACTTTAGTAGGTTTTTTTGCTAATAGTGAAGAGGTAGATTACTGGCAATAGTTACTAATAATCTTTTGGCTGGTAATTTCAAAAATTATTTCTGCATTAATCGTCCAGTTGAGTTAAGGACGAGTGGTTTTATTTCGTGTGTGTGGTGAGATCATTGAAGTTAGATAAATTCTTTCCAAGGTTGCTGTTGACAAGTGCAATACCTTTGGCAACCAGCTTTGCTGGTATCGCTATTTTAGTCGCTACTCCTACAAAAGCTGAGACACTGGGAGAGGATAAAATCAAAGTTCCTGTTACCAATGCTCGCATTTTGGCACAAACACCAGCCCCCAGCCAACAGAATATTATTCTCATTACAAGAGTAAAAGCAACTTCCACAGAGAAAGGGTTGGAGGTGATTTTAGAAACCAACCAAGGGGATCAACTGCAAGTTAATAATCGCAGTAATGGTAATAATTTTATCGCAGATATTACTGGTGGGCAGTTAAAGTTGCCTAATGGAGATGGTTTTACATACCGCTCGGAAAAACCTATAGAGGGAATTACTGAGATAACAGTTGCGAATATTGACGCAAATACTGTGCGGGTGACGGTAGTCGGGCAAAAAGCGTTACCTGCGGTTGAGTTATTTGATGATGATGCAGGGTTGATTTTGGTTGTTGCATCTACAACCACAGCAGCACAATCACCAGAAACACCACAAACTGAAGAACAACGAGCAACCGAGACACCGCCAGAAGAACCCACAGCGCAGCAGGATCAGCCTATTGAATTGGTGGTGACAGGGGAGCAAGACGGATATCGCGTACCGAATGCGACCACTGCAACCAAAACTGATACACCTTTGCGAGATATTCCGGGTTCGATTCAAGTGATCCCGCGTCGAATCTTAGAAGACCAAAAGACGACGCGCGTACAAGAAGCCTTGGAAAATGTTAGTGGTGTACGCAAACAAGGTAATTTCGGAGGCTCAGATGCCGGTGGATATAGAATTCGTGGTTTCGCTCAAGACGGAAATTTCCGCAATGGATTTTCTGACAATGACTTTTACTCCTCGGTAGATACAGCAAACATTGATCGCATTGAGGTTCTCAAAGGGCCGGCTTCTGTTCTATTTGGTCAGGCTGAACCGGGAGGAATTGTCAATATTATCACAAAACAACCCCTTAGTACTCCCTTTTATTCAGCTGAATTTAATGTCGGCAATTATAGTTTCTATCGCCCTAGTTTTGATATTTCAGGGCCGCTCACAGATGATGGTTCGGTGTTATATCGACTGAATATGGCTTATCAAAACGCTGGGAGTTTTCGAGATTATAACTTTACAGACCGTTTATTTGTTGCGCCTGTAATTACCTGGAATATCAGCGATCGCACTTCATTAACCTTTGACCTTGAATATCTAAACAATAGTTACCGCTTTGATCGTGGACTTCCTTCCATTGGCAATCGTCCCGCTCCCATCCCCATTAGTCGCTTCATCGGTCTGCCGCAAAGTATTTATGACGATAGCAATTTGCGGGTTGGCTATAGACTGGAGCATCAATTTAGCAAAGACTGGGAACTTCGCAATGCATTTTCCTTTGTCTCTGGTCGATTAGAAGGCGATTATGCCAGTGGTGGTAATGACCTAGTTGCTGACCAATTTGCCCCAATAGATATAGGCCGTGAAAGTTTCTCACGAAAAATTTATACCCTACAAACAGAATTAGTCGGACGGTTCAAGACAGGATCGATTGTCCATCAACCTTTAATCGGGGTGGAACTAAGACGCAACACCTGGGAATATACCTCATTCGATGTGGCAGACCCCATACTGCTAGACATTTTCAATCCTAATTATGATGTTGATTTACCTGATATACCTGATGAACAAACTTCCTCTTGGACAACTCGTAGAGATACTTTAGGGATTTACCTCCAAGATCAAATTACTTTTGCAGATAATCTCAAGGTCTTGATTGGTGGTCGCTTTGATGCCTTCCAAAGAAAAGAAACAGGTTTTGCAGAAACAACAACTGAAGAATCTCTCAGTGCTTTCAGTCCCCGTGTTGGTATAGTTTACCAGCCAATTCAACCGATTTCTCTCTATGCCAGCTACACTCAATCGTTTAAACCAGAGCGATTTTTTGGTCGCTCGGCAACAAACGACCCCTTTAAGCCCACAAAAGGAACGCAGTACGAAGTTGGTATCAAGGCAGATATTAGCGAAAAATTTTCGGCAACTCTAGCGGCCTACCAAATTACCAAAACTAATGTTGTCACTGACGACCCCAACAATTCCGATCCTAATTTCTCCATACAGGTGGGAGAACAGAGAAGTAGAGGTATTGAATTAGACATTGGCGGCGAAATTCTTCCCGGTTTGAACATCATTGCATCTTACACTTACACCGATGCAATTACCTCAAAAGACAATACAATTGCTGTTGGTAATCGCATCGACAATGTACCCGAACACGCTGCAAGTTTGTGGACAACATACGAACTGCAAAGCGGTGATTTAAAAGGTTTGGGCTTTGGTTTGGGACTTTACTATGCTGGAGATAGATACGCCGACTTGGAAAATACCAGCATTATGCCCAGCTATTTCAGAACAGATTCAGCCATTTATTACAAACGAGATAACTGGAGATTAGGGCTGAATTTCCGAAATCTTTTCAATGAAACTTATTATGAGACATCTCAAAGCAGAAATATAATCTATCCCGGCGCACCGTTCACTATTATCGGCTCGTTTTCAATTCAGTTATAACCTTGATTTTTATTGAGTCTACTCATGTTCTTGGAAACTTGCTGCAACGCGATCGCTTTCTTCTATAAATATATTGGCTGGGTTCTGGTGACAGCCATCTTAATTACAGCTTGTCATGGTGGTAGTCCCCAAAACCCCAGTTTAGAAAGTGAGCGATCGCTTTCTGCTGATTGTCGATTCGTGGAACATGCAGGAGGAAAAACCAAGATTTGTGGTAAACCTCAAAAAATCGCAGTTCTCGAACCAAAGATGCTGAGTCTGATGTTAGCTCTCGACGTGCAACCTGCTGCTTACGCCGATGCTTATTTATTGCGATCGCGCCAATTTGACAACCCTAAGCAACAGATTCCCTATCTGGGTAATTTTGTCAATAGTCAACCGATTAATTTAGGCGATCGCTCTAGTCCCTCTCTGGAAACTTTGACTCTACTCAAACCAGATTTGATTCTGGGCTTAAATTATCAGGACAATCAGTTATTAGGAGCGATCGCGCCGACTGTATTGATAGATAATGAGCAAAATTGGCAAGACAACATTAAAATTGTCGCCAAAGCAGTGGATAGTCAGAAAAATATTGCATTAATCGTTACCTTACAACAGCAACAGCTAGCTAAAGTCCGCACTCAATTAACACCTCTCGTTAACACCCATCAGCGAGTACTGAATATCGTTTGCAGTCAATCGATGGACTACATAGAGGTTAGATACGGAGGAAATACAATTGAACTCCTGGAAAAAATTGGGTTTCAAACTGTATTGCTGCCAGGTATAGAACGAAAACTAGGGTTAAGACCACAGATTAATTTGGAAACCCTTGCTCAACTCGACGCAGATATTGTTATTGTTCATACCTGGCTAGATAATTGGAATGGTGAATCTACTTACAAAGTTCCCCTCCAAGAACTCCAGCAAAAATGGGATCAAAATCCTCTATTGCACAATTCAAGAGCATGGAAAGAAGGACGAGTTTACTTTGTAGACTACACCCTCTGGGGCGACGTAATTGGCCCACCTATTACTAATTCTCTGATATTAGAACAACTACCATCAATTTTACTGTCCAACAGTCCCGGAAATATGGCTGTATTCAGTAAACGCGCTACTTTAAAATGATCCCCAAAAATGCAGCAGCGATCGCCAAGGAAGCAATGCCAGCTATCTACATCTTTCATCTTCTGAGGTTTTATTTGGTTTTGTTCATTTCTAGCCAGTTGTAGAGCATTAACTGAACTCCATTGAGCGTTGTATCAATATGTAGAGCGTTTCTACAGCACTCGTTTGACAACTGGCATAGCACGGGACACCAGAAGCGGAAAGTTTTGCCACATCCCTCGTACAACTTAACTTCCTTACTGTCCCGTTGTGGTGATATCTCCATTGAAACTGCAACCCAAAGCCATTGGATGCCAATTTGCCAAAATTGTTTAGGGTGTTATCTCTCCCCCGTATTCAGACTCTAGTACATTCAACAATTTTTCTTCCACCGCAGTCAAATAAGCCCGATTCAGCTTTCCCAACGACTCCAAAAACCTCTGCACCGACTCCTCCAGCCCAGTGGAACACACTCGTGTAATACGTAAACGCATAGCGGCTGGTCTTTGGACATCCCTCAGAGACTGCATCTGCTGACATTCGGCAGGTTGATAATTGCAACACCTAAAGTCTTGCAATTCAATGGTTTACCATGCCTAAGAGATTAAGATAAAACGGTTTTGGTGAGAGTCTATGAGATTGCTTCCTTCGTCGCAATGATGGGGTACTATTTTTGAATGCAGTTTAGTATTAGACCCACTTTTTGCGTGAAAATAAATTTATGAATAGAACCTTATATTATCATCAGCAATCAAACTTTTCTCGGAAAATCCGAATATTGTTAGTAGAGAAAAATTTAGATTGTGAACTCAAAGAAATTAATTTAGCCAATAAACCCCCTGAATTCCTTGAAATTTCTCCTATTGGTCAAGTCCCTGTGTTTGTAGATGAAGATGGCACGGTAATTTGGGACTCTACATTGATTGCGGAGTATCTAGACGAAACTTATCCACAGCCTAGCTTTTACCCAAGCGCTCCTCACATACGCCTTGAGTGCCGTAAATGGGAACAACTAGCAGATACTTTAGGCGACAATATTATAGGTTTATGGGTACTAGATTTTATGGGTGATCTAGCTCCTGCTTATTATCGAAAAAAATATGAAACATTAATTAATCGCCTTTTACCAATCTTTGATGGACAACTGCGTTCGGCTAAATATTTGTTAGAGGGTGAAACATGGACAGCAGCAGATGTGGCAGCGTTATGTTCCCTCGGTTACTACAGCTTTCGCTTAAATGAAGATTGGCTTCTTCAGTATCCTTATTTGAGAGGCTGGTTTAATAGATTACACGAGCGTGAATCAGTCAAGTCAACTATTCCAAAAAACACCCCTACTTAGCTCGACTTTATCCAAAATTAAGAATTTGGTTCTCCTTATAGAGCAAAAGCCCTAGCTTTTTGGCAAAAACTTTTTCCATATCACTGATTTACGCTGAAATCGAAAAAGTAAAACTACTGTCCTAAGCTAATCAGCATTTAAGTTGCATAAAAGCAGGGCTGAAGCTAGGGTGTTGACTTTGGGTGTTTTGAGGTGATATTTGTTCATACATAATACA